>JACOTD010000056.1 GCA_016178535.1 Candidatus Peregrinibacteria bacterium | reverse complement strand
TGCTTCAGACGACGGACCTCCTTGTCCCTCTCGCGTATCTCCTTCAAGTACCAGACTTCCGGCATGGCCAATACGTATACAGGAGTTGTTCAGAACATGGCAAGTCAATCTGCGCTAGGCGTGGGAATCGGGAATTACGGTCCATGGACAGGATACACCATTCTGAATAATGGTATTTTGCTAGAGCTTGGCGGTCATTCTGATGCGGTCTGCGATGGAATTGAAGGTGCAATCGTGCGAAGCGGAGCAAAAACGAAAGAAGATGTTCTGAGAATTCTTGGAGAAATCGCCGCTCAGGTGGAGACAGTGAAACCGATGGCTCAATGAGAGGGATCCGGGTAGAATCCCCCCATGCCCGATCTCGGTCCCGAGTCCTTCATCCCCGGCGAGGGCGCCTCCGGCGCGCCGGAGCAATTGAGCGAGGAAGCCAAGCAACGCTTCGCGGCGTCTGCGGCGGCGATGATCGCGATCCAGCGCGAGGAGAAGAAGAGCAAGAAGCGCGACACGCGGGTCGCGCGCACGATCATCCAGTTCCTGAATGACGATCGCTACACGCATCTCTTCGTCCTCATCTCCCGCCTCGTCGCCCGCGATTGCCCCTCCATCTTCATTCTCGCGATCCTCTCGCTCATCAATGGCGAATGTCTGAATCTCGTCAAAGAATATCTCCAAGAGAGCGCGCACCAGGACGCTCATGACCTCGTCGTGCAAAACAACGACATGAATCTGGTACAAGGCGGGAAGCTCGACGCGCGTACGTCGGTTGAGCTCATCGAGTGGATCACGCGCATGCAGATGGTCCTCTCGCTGGAGGCCGTTCCCATCCTCACGAAGCTCCTCGTGGACGAGCACAACATCGACGGCACCGTCCTCCAGCTCACGACGTTCGTCCTCCAGGAATTCTTCCGGCTCGAGAAAGGCGGCGGGAAGGAAATCCCGTTCCAAGCGCTCCATGCGCTCACAGCGAGCATTCTCCAAACCGTCTTCGAGCCGTTCATCCATCTGGTGGAGAAGAAGTTGTTGGAGAAGCCGGAGGAGGGGGCAGAGGAAATAGCATAGAATTGTTTTTGTTTGTGTTTCCTCTATCCCCCAGCCCCTTTCTCCGGTGGAGAAAGGGGTGACTTCCATCATTGGTGGCATTCTCCCCTCCTCCACCGGAGGAGGGGTCGGGGGTGGAGGAAACATTACAAAACAAACTCCTCCAACACCGTCTGCTTCTTCCCATCGATTTCCGCGTAGAACCGCAGCCGATCGACGAACATTGTGAATTCTGCACCCTTGAGCACCTTCATGATTTTCTTCTTCTCGACGGCGAATCGCTGCGAGTGACGGATGCGCGCGAGCGTGATGTGCGGAGAGAATGGCTCGGCAGACGGCCACGGGCAACGCTTCTTCAAGCGCGCGAGCGGCTCGGAGAACGGGACATCGAGGAAGAGCACCCGATCGTCTCCCCGATTCCCGAACGCACTCGCGCCGAGAATCTTCAATGTGAATTGCTCGGACTTTTCGGCGATCTTGTTTGCTTGATCCACGATCTGATGGTATTCGATCTCCATGACCTCGGGCCAGTACTGCAACGTGAGGTGCGGGGACTGCGGATTCTGGAAGCGAAGAAAAGATTCCCATGGCTTCAATTCTTCCTGAAGCCTTCGGAATTCCTCTTTTGCAATCCCTCCCAGAGGGAGAGCCAAGAAACAGGCGCGGAGGGGGAAATGGACTTGCATGAGCAAAACGCCTCCCTAGAATAGCTCTCCTTTCGATGAAAAATACTCGAGAACCATCAGCGGCAGTGAAGGCCTTCTGTGAAGCCATAGCGAGTTCGGATCCTGTCGGTCTTTCCGAGACGCTTGGAGTTGCCGTCCAATACCAACGAGAGAGAATGCGCGGCCTCGTCGTCACATGGATAGTGAATATGACCGACAATACTGACATTCTGCCGGCCGCAGAGCAGGCAGCACCGACGATTGCGGAAAATCTCCTTCTTCAAACAGCACTATGGGATGCATTTCAATTGTCGATTCATCAACAGCGCATGAAGGTTGGAAAGGCTGGAAAGGCGGAGCTCAGTGAATGGATGAGAAACACTGCGACGAAACTCTGTGCGAGATTGAGTAAGGCGAGTCGAAAAAAGCTCGACGAGTTGTTCCAAATCACCGCTTCAACACCGCCAGAAACGCCTCCTGACTCAGAGTGACTCTGCCCATCTGCTTCATGCGTTTCTTGCCTTTCTTCTGCTTCTCCAGGAGCTTCTTCTTGCGGCTGACGTCTCCGCCGTAGAGGTAGCCCGTGACGTCCTTACGGTACGCGGCGACGGTTTCCCGCGCGACGATCTTGTCGCCGATCGCGGCTTGCACGGGGATCGGGAATTGCTCCTTGGGGAGAACTTCCTTGAGCTGCTTGCAGATGACGCTGCCCACGTGGTGGGCCTCGCTTCGGTGGACGATGGTCGAGAGCGCATCGAAAGGTTCTCCGAGGAGCAGGATGTTCAGCTTCACGAGATCGCCTGCGCGGTAGCCGATCGGATCGTAACTCATGGAGGCGTATCCCGCCGTTGCGGATTTCAGTGCATCGAAGAAGTCGAGCACGATGCCCTGGAGCGGAACTTCGAAGGTGAGGACGGCGCGATCGGCGTCGAGATATTCGAGTGACTGATAGATCCCGCGACGTTCCTGCGCGAGAATCATCGAGGGGCCCACGTCTTCTTTCCTGCAAACAATCTCGAGCTTCACCCACGGTTCCCTGATCTCTTCGATCACTCCCGCATCGGGGAAATCCGCCGGATTGCTGATCCGCGCGACTTTGGGCTCGTCGACTTTGAGGAGGCTCGTGCGAACCACTTCTCCGGGATCCCTCACGCTGAGTTTCACTTCATAGAGGACGCTCGGCGCGGTGACGACGAGGTTGCAATCGTATTCCCGCTCGAGTCGTTCCTGGATGATGTCGAGGTGCAGGAGCCCCAGGAAGCCGCAACGGAAGCCGTTGCCGAGTGCTGTATTCCTTTCGGGTTCTGTCTGGAGAGCTGCGTCATTCAAGGAAAGTTTCTCCAGTGCTTCCCTCAACTGTCGATGCTCGTCGGCCTCAGCAGGATAGAGTCCCGCGAACACCATCGGGAGGACTTGCTTGTAGCCCGGCAGCGGTTGGAGGTCGCTATGGGAAGCAATCGTATCTCCGACTCTCACCGCCTGCACGTCCTTCAGCCCCGTCACGATGTAGCCGATCTGCCCTCCTTGGAGCACCGCATCCGAGACATACTTGGGAGCGAAGTGCCCCACATCGAGGACTTCGAATTCCGTCTTCGTCCCCAGCAGATGCATTCGCTGGCCCTTCGCGAATGATCCCTCCATCACACGCACGTACGCCACCCCGCCTCGGTAGGTATCCATGATGGCATCGAAGATGAGCGCACGGCTGGCCTCCCCCTCTCCCGTGGAGAGGGGGCTGGGGGGAGAGGGTTTGGGAATTCTCTCAATCACCGCATCAAGAACACTTTCCACTCCCCTCCCCTCCTTCGCCGAAATCAGGAGAATATCTCTCCGTTCGCATCCCAGGAGCTTCATCACTTCCTCCCCCACGCGATCCGGATCCGCAGCGGGCAAATCGATCTTGTTGAGCGCCGGGATGATCGTGAGGTCGTGCTCGAGGGCCATGTGGAGCACCGCAAGCGTCTGCGCCTGGATCCCCTGGCTCGCGTCGACGAGGAGAATGGCGCCCTCGCATGCGGCGAGCGAGCGGCTGACTTCGTAGCGGAAATCGGTGTGGCCAGGAGTGTCGATCAGATTCAGCTCGTGATTCTTGAAGGACATTCTCACCGGCTGGAGTTTGATCGTAATCCCCCGCTCGCGCTCAAGATCCATCATGTCGAGCATCTGCTCCTTCATCTCGCGCTTCTGGAGCGTTCCGGTGAGTTCGATCATCCGATCGGCCAGAGTCGATTTGCCATGGTCGATGTGGGCGATGATACAGAAGTTTCGGATGGTCATCATTTTCGAAAGATTAGCGGAAATCTGGGATGAAGACATGTCTGAACGCGTGAAGGGCTCTTTTACATGCGCAGAAACATCGTGTGGACAGCCTCATCCGCCCGCACTTCCGGGTGGAATGTTCCCGCGAGCATCCTTCCCTGCTTCACGAGAATCGGATCTCCATTATGCTTCGCGAGGACCTCAACGTTCGTACCGACCTTCGTGATCTTCGGCGCGCGGATGAATGCAACGCGGAGCGGCGTTCGGATGCCTTTGATCGAGATCTCCTCTTCGAAGCTCTGCGCCTGCGTTCCGTACGCGTTGCGCTCGACTGTGATGTCCAGAAGACCGAGTGCTCTCGGCGCATGTTTTCCGGTGACCTTCTTCGCGAGCAGGATTGCGCCGGCGCAGGTTCCGTAGACCGCGAATGAGCCGTTGGAAACGCGCTTCTGAATCTCTTTCCCGGCTCCCGTCGACTCAAGAAATTTGCTCATGACGGTGCTCTCGCCGCCGGGAAGAATGAGATGCGTGACGCAATGGAGATCCTCTACGGTTCGAACCTCGAGCGATCGAATTTTCATCGATTGCAAGACCTGATGATGTTCCGCGAAGTCGCCGTGGAATGCGAGGATGCCGACAATCATCAACGTATGTGCAATCGGTATCAGTATAGAGGAACCTCTGAAAAACGACCAAATTGTCACCCCGAGCCCTGTCGAATGGTCGACAATTTGGCTTCTGTCCATGGTTCGACAGGGCTCACCATGACAGAAGCCTCGTTTTTTCAGAGGTTGTTCCTAGACAGAACAACCATTCATAGTCTACAATAGATACATTCCTCTACACATTCATGAACTATATCAAAAATAATCTCGCAAGAATTTCTGAGCGTTTCTGGTGTGTTTTGTTTTGCGTATATA
>JACOTD010000054.1 GCA_016178535.1 Candidatus Peregrinibacteria bacterium | reverse complement strand
TGGATGTCGACAAGGGGACATTCGCCGACACGGTCGCGGTCGTTGAGAAGATTCGACAAAATGTTCCCGACATCGCGGGAGTGGAGATGCGGTTCTATGGAGAGAATGGAACGCTGGCACTATGACGCGTGCAATCTGAGTGCCCGATAGGTGAGCGCGAGACGAAAGTGTTCTCGACTCCATTTTTGATACGCTTCGATACTGACACCTATCCCCATGTGCGTCAGATCGCTGCGAAGAAGATTCATGCAATGGTCATCGGACCGAAACCAATCACGAATCATATCTCCCACCAGACGATCGAGATCGGCGTAATCCCAACGATGGGCGACATTCTCTACCTGACCGGGTCTTTGCGAGGGGCATGAATGCACACAGTGACGAATTTCCAGAATGTACCTTGAAAGACTCGCGGCATGTTCGCTGATCTCCTCATGCTGATGCAACGAGCCAACACCGCATTCACCGCGAATTGCATTGATCGTCCAAAAGGCCACACCTTGAGCGTATCGCTCGGCATCATTCATAGGAGACTGGTGTACTCCTCGTCCAATTCTTTCTCAACAAAAGAGGCTCCCGGGAGCCTCTTTTCCGATGGAGAACGATGTTCGATCAGAATGGCAAATCCGATACTTTCACTTCGGAAGCGTAGGCGATTTCGGGGACCTCGACGGAAGGAGCCTGTTCGAGGTCTGATGACGGACCATCCTGTTGCGATTCATTCGAGGTACGAGATCCGACCGCATCCGCTTGCAGGGACGATTCCGCGAGCGGGTGCTTGGCGCCGAGCACGTGGACGGCGTCGGCGATGATCTCGGTCGTGTAGCGCTTGCTGCCTTCCTTGGTTTCCCAGCTGCGCGTCTGCACGCGGCCGGCGGCGAACACGCGGTTGCCTTTCTTGATGGTCTTGCTCACCTCTTCGGCAAGCAAGCCCCAGATGACGACGCTGTGGAACTCCGTGCGCTCGCGGTCTTCGTTCGTGGATTTGTCCTTCCACCGCTCGTTCGTGGCCACGCCGAGCGTGAGGACCTGCTGGCCGCCCGTGGTGGTGCGCATCTCGGGATCGCGCGTGACGTTGCCGATGATCTCGGCGTGGTTCACGGAACAGCCGAGTGACGGCGCATTCTCGGGTGAGGGAAGCTGGCCGTCCTTGGGATCGAGCATGATGAGGTCCATGCCGATGATCTTGGTCCTCGATCTCTTTTCATTGGTCTTCTCGTCCTGCCAACTGTCGGTCTGGAGGCGACCGGCGATGAAGAGTTGGCTGCCGGCATGCACGAAGCGCCCGGCGACTTCCGCCATCGGTCCCCAGAGGGTGACGGTATGGAAGCCCTTGCCCTCGAGGATTTCGCCGCGTTCGGTTCTGAAGCGGTAGGGCACGACGAGATTGAGATCGGTGACGCTCGTGCCACTGGGTATTTGACGGACGGTGACGGGTTGTGTTTGATAGCCGATGATGTGGACCCTATTGAAGGAGAACATGTCTCTGAGGGGGAATGGGAGTAGAGGATGTCACGGACTGAACTGGATGTCCTGCGACCCGGGTTCGCTGATCACTGGCCAGTCGAGACGTGCACAGTTGTACACCCAATCGCGGCATGGGCAAGGAGAATCACTTGAAATTTGGAAGATTTATTTTGAAACGAATGCGAAGAATTCAGACTTCAGAATTCAGATTTTAACAAGAGAGAAGGGGGGGGATTATTTTGACGATTGAATTTCTTGGAATTTCACTGAGCTCTGAATTCTGATTTCTGATTTCTCATCAGAGATCATTTCCCATTTTCCGCAATTTCCGACGCAGGCCTTATGGTCGTTTTTCTGCTAGAATATGAGGATTTTCGAGATTCACACCCTCCACCGGCGCTTTCGGGTCATTCCATTTCTCACCTTCCTCCTCACAGCGGGAATGGCGACGGCCGCACAGGCGGATCTCTTCACGATTCCCTCGTCCTCGCCGCAGAGCTTCCAGGAAATTCAGCAGGTTGTGACGCAGGCGATCCCCGCCTACCTCACGAGGGCCCAGTGCGGCGGGTGGAATGACACGGAATCGGTGAAGGGCGCGATCGCGACCGTGACGGGAGCGCCGGGAAAGAAAGGCGATCCGCTCGGGAACGTGCAATCGGGAATGGCGAGACGCATCGAGGACGGCGGGACGAAGGACGATGGGTTCCAGTTCCCCGATACCGTCATCGGCAAGACGACCGCCTGCAAGCCGGACACGCCCGAGGTGACCGTGCACGTCTGGTGCGAGGGCAAGAAGCCGACCGATCGCAGCTGCACAAAGAAGGAACCATCTCCCCTCTTCAAGGATCCGTACGCCTGCCTCTACCCGGGGCCAAAACAGCCGCCGCTCACGGAGAAGATATGCCAGGAATTCTGCGATTGGCTCAATACGGATGAGTGGCAGTACACCGATTGCAGAAACCCTGTCCCCGATGCATTCGACAACAGCGATCCACCGAAGCCCACGCACTGGACGTGCGGGGATGATCCGGATCATCCGCAGAAGAAGTGGGTGTGCACCGGGCAGTGGGTCAAGAATCCTCCCGCAGAAAATCCTAACTGCCGCCCATATCCCAACGACAACGTGAAAGAATGCAGAGGGCAGGAGTGCCGGTGCCCCGGGCCGGGGTGCCTGAAAGCGCCGAATGACAATCTCTACCAATCGTTCTTCCGCAAATACGCGATCACGACATCGCGAGGGGGCATTGAGGAAGTTCCGAACGATGCGCTGAAGAAGGTCTCCGCCGAAGCGGCGTGCTACGGATTCTACGACGAGTTCGACCCCAAGACACGCCGGACGAAACCCGAGAAGGACGAGCGTTGCATCCTCAACGTCAAAGACCCTTTCGATCCGGCGAAACTCGTCGACACGCAGAAGGGCAAGGGCGCCTTCACGATGAACCCACCGCCGCCGGATCCCCTCCCGGAGCCGCGCAACCCCAACTTCAACAAGGATACGGATCTGTGGTACCAAAATCTCGGCAGCGCGCTCTCGTTCCTCTCGCTTCCCGTCTTCGACGGCAACCTGAGCGATGCGTTCCTGACGCCGGACACGGCGGAGCTGCTCTCCTCCACGCAGGGTGGACCATGGAAGCCGCTGGGAAGGGACGGCACGCTGCGCGCGGTGGACGACACGGTCAGCAACGGCAAGAAAGACTTGATCGAAACGGGGACGGGCGGTGGGAGGGGAGGGGGGCGCCCGTTCACGCGGTGGTGGCAGCAATTCCAAACCGATGCGCACCGGCTCTTCACGCCCGCGACGGTGCACCTGCGCCTCCCCGCCGCGTGGGCCTTCAGCCTCGAGCCCCTCCATCCGGTTGCAATTTCGCTCGAGCAAGGCGCGCTCGATCCGCGGATGCAGGCGATCGATGTGCAGCTGCAGGCGACAGACGACCTCCCCGGCATCCTCTCGACGTACTTGCAACAGACGGCTCTTCTGCCGATGCGCGAAGAGCCCGTGCCCGTGGTGGTACCGCTGGGGGAGCCCTCGGAATTCCGCGCGTACGCGCAGCGATGGATGGAATGGAAAGCAAACCGGTTCTTCCTGGGGAAATTCGTCCCGCCCCAGGCGGACCAGTTGATCGCGACTCTCCTCTCGTACGCCGTGCAGATTGAGGAAGTGCGCAGCCTGCGTGCCGATCTGCCGGGCATCCTCGGGGGAATCGCGACGAAGCAGAAGGATCTCTTGACGACGGTCGCGCAGTGGATGCTCACGAATGCCCAACAGTACGGCGTCTTTCTGAACGTGGCGCGTGTGCGCATGGAGCTGCAACAGCAATGGCAGACGATCGCTCAGTCATATGCTCAGTTCGCAGACGGCGCGAACCTGCCCTGGTGCAGGAACGATCGCTTCACGACCCCCGTCTACTCCCTCCTCGACCCCTGGTATCCCGGACGGCCGGATCTCGGAGGTGGATTGCCGAGCTGTGAGAGAAACATCCAATCGCTTCCCATGCTCTGCGTGCCCTCGGCGGACCGCGATTTCGTGTACGATCTCTCGATGCTCCGGGCATCGACGGGGTCGCTGCAGATCCCCGTTCTCAAGCCGCTCCAGGTGCGCCTCGCGATCCCCACCCCCGGTCCCGCGATACAGGACATCGCCGACCCGCAAGCGATCCTGCTGCCCGATCTTCCACCGGTGCCCGACATCCGCCAGGCGTTCCTCGCCTTTGCGCCGACCGCCTCGGTCGGGGAGGCGGGGGCGACCGTCTCCACCCCTCCTCTGGTCGATCTTCCGCAGATGAAGGCCGCCCTCGCAGGAGCGCAGACCATCATCGACGGCATGCGGCAGCGCTACGATGCATTCTGGAAGAGCCTCATCTCCGACGACGACACCAAGAGGCTGCAATGCATGGGATACGGCCAGCAGAAATGCGTGCACGTGGAAATGGATTTGCTCGAGCGCTTCACGCGCATTGTGGCGCGCCCCGCCGTGCTCCTGCGGGAAGATTTTGAGGCCTACGGCATTCCGCGCGTACCCCTGCCTTCGCGCAGTGATCCGGGCAACGTGGACAAACGCAAGGATGCGACGTGCTGGAGCGAGGATCATGCGTGCAGCGATCTGCCACCGGAGCGCGCGCTTGGGAAGGACGGATGGCAGACGACGCTCCAACGTGACGGCAACGCGCGCGCGATCATCGACGGACTGCGGCGAGGGGGCCGGCGATACACGGTGCAGGACGATGGCACAGCGGCAAACCCGCCGCTGCCGTCCACTGCCCCTCTGCCGAAGATCCTGCCGCACTTCGATGTCCCGGATCCCACGGATCTCTCCCCCCCTCGTTGATATGCGACGCTTCGCCCTCGCCTCCATCGTACTCCTGATCCTTTTCCCTGCGATGAGCCTCCGCGCATCTGCTGCGGGAACCCTGACACCCGCCGACCTCTGCCGCGTGCAACTGCAGACGCGCTTGGGGAAGGAGCAGCGCCTCGAGCGGCGGATGCTCTTCGGGCTCCTGCCGGCAAAGGACGCGCCCGAGGGAACGACGCGCACGGACGAGGCGGGAAATACCTGGATCAAGACGGGGGAGAACCATTGGGCATCGAATGGAAAAGAGCTCGCGGATATCGCCATGGATGCGATCGTGGAACGCGATCCCCTCTCGACGATCGCAACCCCTTTCCGCCGCGGGATCTTCGAGACGAAGGGCGTGCTGACATCCGAGCTCGTCCCCTCGCTCACGCAGACCTTCCGTGCGCTTTCGTGCCGTGTGCGTGCCGTATGCGATGCCGCGACGCGCGCCGTGCACGGGGAGCGACCGGGCGGGGCGGGCATCTATCTGATTCAAACGCCGGGTTGTCGGATCATTCCCGTGGCGGCTCTGCCTGCCTGCACCTTCATCCCGAATGTCCCGAAAGAGCTCACGATCGACTTTGGGACCGCGGCCGACATCGCGGCTTCGTGCGAGCCCGCCGCCAATCAACTGCTCGATCGGGAGGCGCAGCTCCTCACGCTCGCCGTGACGTACGACGCGGCGGAGCGTTCCCTCCTGCAGCTCGCCGGGAACTTCGATCAATTCACCCTGCTCTTCTCCACCGACCTCCTCCATCCCATCGAGCAATCGATGACGCTCATCGAACAGCTCTCGCGGATTCCCTGTTTCCTCGCCCAGTGCAATGCCTGAGAAGTTCTCCAATAATGATTCTGGCTTCGGGACGCGGCCACGAAGGGCCGCTCCTCAGGAACAACCATTATTCTCCAAACGGAGAGCAGGCCCCTGTCCTGAGCACAATCGAAGGGTCCGGCCTGCGTTCCCGAAGTCTGTGAACCATCCTCTGATCGTCCTCTCGATCCTCCTCCTGATGACCGTTCTCGTCGCGAGGTCGGGGCGATTGCACTCGAACGTTGCTTCCCTCCTCACCTCGGGACAAATGACATTCTCCCCGCCGATCCTGGGGGCATGCGGCGGGAGCCCGCTGCTCTTCCCGAGCGGCAAGGGAACGTTTGACACATGGATCGCGCAGTATCACACCGCCGTGGACATCGTGGTGAGCGCGCACCTGAGCGAACGGCCGATGCAGTGCACCGCCACAGGGAGCGACCTCCCCTCGACTCCGCTGCTGCTGCTCGCCGGCATGCTGCCGCCATGGCAGGAGCCGCAAAAACTGCTCGGGCTGCGAGAGAGCGACATGGGCGCGGTGCTCCTGGAATTCCTGCGCGTCTACGAGTGCGCGTTGCGTGAGCGCGAAACGTTCCTCCCGATCGCCGTGGCGCAGGAGGCCGCTCCGGCAACGACCTTTTCGCTTGGACCTCACACGACCGAGATGATGCGCGAGCAGACGGTCATCGGCCGCGAGCTGACCGGCGATCGCAATGCGCTCCATCGCACCCTCCTCTTTCTGGAGGGAAGGGATCGCTTGCGACCGCTTGCGACGAACATGGAATGCTTGGCACGCGCGTCGCTCGACCTGCGCAACACGCTCGGGCTCGCGGCGGACGCCTCCGCCTGCATGCCGCGTGTGTGGGACGCCCGCGGCTCGCTTCGCAATCTTGCCCAATGACGCATTTCGAACGTCGTCCAATGGCACTAAAGAACAAAAGAGGCTTTCCTCATGGGCTCTCGAAGTCTCGGAAAAATGTTTGTTGTTTTTGTTTTGTTTCCTCTATCCCCCAACCCCTTTCTCCGGGGAAGAAAGGGGGGGCCTCAGCCATTGGTGTTTTTGGAAATTCTCCCCTCCTCCATCGAAGGAGGGGTCGGGGGTGGAGGTGGATACACAACAACCACCAAACCCGCCTCCGTCGCATCGCTCTGACGGCAACGCTCTGCATCGTGACATCGATCATCGCCCCCCCTGCAGCGCACGCCGCACCCTCCCCCTACCAGCGCATGCTCGGGATCACGCGACAGGAAATGATGCTCAAGGAGAACGGCGAGGCGGGCGCCGAAATGCTCATCAAGAAATTCACCGCCGCCGTGCACTCCGCGCCCAAGTTCCTCATCCTGCGCAAAGAAGTGGACACGGCCTTGCAGCAGAAGTACGACGAATGGTGCATCGAGAAACCCTACCGCAAAGGCCTCTCGTACGGCCAGTGCCTGGCAACGCTCGCAGGAACCATCACGGGCACCGCGAGCCGCGAAGAGCGAACGCGCACGCTCGGACGCGATCTCCAGATCATCGCGGGCAGCTTCGAAGCGCCGATGGGAAGCGACCGGCCACTGGGGAACCTTTTCACGCACGCACGCGGCATCATCAGCATCTGGCAAGCGGGGACGGGGAGCATTGTGCAATCGCAGGCGGGAGCCGCCATGACGGGAGCGCAGATCCGCGTTGTCAATCTCCCTCTGAGTGACGCCGCCGTGCAGAAATTCCAGGCATTGCGCGCACAACTCGATCTCCTGGTGCACACGAACGACGCGGGCGAACGCAACGAGGAGGAGCTCGTGGCAGTCGTATGGCGCTATCACCACGGCTATCGCTTCCTCCGCGGCGAGCGTCCGGAATTCCCGCCGCCGCCCCAGGCCGATCCCGAGAGCGACATCGGCACGGAGCGGCAGTACCTCTTCTCGTGGAGCGAAGAGGTTGAGAAGGCGCTCGCGGACATCCGCGCGCTCTCGATGAGCATCGCCGTCACTCCTCCGCTCCAGCGGGGAGAAGTGGCCATCATCCGGATCCCCCCCGAACTGCAAGC
Organism: Candidatus Peregrinibacteria bacterium; assembly: GCA_016178535.1. GTDB lineage: Bacteria > Patescibacteriota > Gracilibacteria > Peribacterales > Peribacteraceae > JACOTD01. Next base: position 13,328 of record JACOTD010000054.1, on the reverse strand, counting down.
GCTGCTCCCGGGAAACATCCTCCTCTGGTCGAATGTGGAGCGCCTGCCGCGCGACGTGATCAGCGGCGACACCGGCCTGGAGTGGGATCTCCCCCTCGAGCCGATGCTGCCCTCGCTCTGCCGCAAAACGACTGCGGAAGACCAAACCGAGATCGCGAACAATTGCGACGTCGGCAATCCGCTGCCGGGGGGGGCCACGACGCTGGGGGGGGCCTACCCGCCGCCTCCCGTCGACGGGACGGGACTGTGCACGCACCCCTTCCAACGCAGCGGCTACCTCTGCCGACCGCAGGCACCCCCCGCGGGGAGCACGTGCGCACAGGTGCAGAAACCGCAAGACGGCGTGATCACGCTCAGCCGGTGCAGCGGGACCGGGGCGGTGCGCGAAACCCTCGCGGGACCCGATGCGTGCATGGATGCGCCGTGGACCACGAGCACGCGGCCGTTCAACCCGCAGAAACAATGCACGATTGACATGGCATGCTTCGACGGCGATTTTATCGGCGGCGAAACATTCATCAAGAAACCGGATGGCCACATCCTCGTTACCGTCGCGAAGAATCCTCCAGGCCCCGCGACCTACGTTTTTCTGCATGAACTCGTCCATGCGCGCCAGATCTGTGACCTGCCTCCTGGCACCGCGATCGATCCTCCGAAGATTGAGCCGACGGATTCGCCGGAAGTACAACAGGCGAAGACCGATCAATGTTGTCGCGTGGAAGGCGAAGCTTTCCGTGTCCAATGCCAAGCAATGGAAGAGGATGGCATTTTCCGCCCGGAGGGCACCGACGCAGAACTGATCTCGAAAACAACCGGCATCCCTATCAACGTAGAAACGTGCTGGCAAGCACTCGATGACTTCTCCTGTCGTTCCAGAGGAGCCGGTGCCTGTCCGAACACTTTCTCGTTTGGGAAATACGATGAAAAGACACTGACGACATTTGCATTTGAAATCGCAACGGATTGGGCGATCCGCCGCAAGCCCAAGGACATGCCGCTCGACTGCGAAAGCACGCTCCATCCTCCGCAGGGCAAGCAGCGCGATCCGCGGATCGATGGAGCGCTCCGGGAGGCGCAGACGATCGGGCGGAAGGTGTGCGATCCCAATGTCATCACGACGTACCGGAACACCATCGGCAACAATCTGTGCTACTTCGATCAGTGCCTGGAGCAATCGATGGAGACGCATCGCATTGCGGGAGGGAGAGCGACCTTCACCGTCGGCGATCCGGCGTTCCCGCAGGAGGCGTGCGAGCCGAATGTTCCGCAGAGCACGATTCTGTGGGGGACGAGCGATCCCCCGAGGCTTCCGCCGTACCGCCCCTCCCTCCTCCTGAAGAACGTGGACGAGGCGCTGTGCCAGAGCAACGGCCTGCCTGCGGATTCGCCGCCATCGGCCTGCGGATTCGCCGCGAGCCGTCGGCTCCTCCTCCCCGAACAGTTGCTGCAAACGGGGCTCAGTCTCTTGAGCCAACCCCAGGAACAGACGAGCCCGGTGCTCGGCGTGCAGACCATGAGCGATGTGCTGGGGCAGCGGATCGCCACGAGCCTCTACGGACGGTACCTCCACGGTCTCTCGACGAGCCTCACGCAGATCACCACGCAAGCCGTCATCCTGCTCAATCGCTTCACGACCGTATCGTTCTCAAAAGCGATGTGTCCGCTCAACGATGCGAAGGGGGAGCTTCTGAACACGAAGTTCTGCGCGCCGGCGTTCCTCCCGCCGACTCCATGAGACGATTTCACGTCCTCATCGGCATCGTCCTGTTCTCCCTGCTTCTCGGAGCAAAACCCGTTCGAGCGGCGGGACCCGCGAACAGCGCGGTCTCCCCGTACGTGCAGCAGGTGTTGATGCGCGCGGAGGCGGGGATCGACTATGCGTGGAAACCCGATCGGCAGATGCAGTTCCTCGTCAATGTTTTGCCGCAGTGGCAGCGCGTGGTGCTCGAAATCGTCGTCGGGGTGATCGATACGGACCTGCGGATCGTGCAGCAACGCCTCGACCTCCTCCAGCACACGGCCTGCCTGCGGATTGATCTCGTCCTCATCGAACAGGAGTTTGAGCGCGTGCGCGGGGAACTCAACAAGGCGCTCATTGCCCGCAATGTGACGGCCATCTTCCGGCTGGAAGATCTTCTGCTCTTCCTGAATCAACGTTACGCGTTCTTGCTCCAGGCGGCGTTGGACCCCAAGGCGGCGGACCAAACATGGTACCAACAACGCCTCTTCGAACCGCCGAAGCAGCTTGGATTTTGCTGCATGCCGCCGGGGGGGGCGGGGAGCTGCAGGTCGGCGACGCCTCCGCAGTGCGCCGATGCCGGCGGCATGCTGCTTGAAACACTCAACGCATGCCAGGCGACGTGCGGCGACCAAACCCTCCACGCCGAGGAGCCGGCGATGTGCGCGTTCGCTTCCGATTACCTGCCGCCGAGCCCCAATGGATTTGGCTGCGATGCCGGCGTGATGGACGCGATCGCGAAGACGCTCCCCCCCGCCATGCCCGGCAGCCAGCCGCTGCGTGAGGAATGGGATGCCGAGCGCTCCGTCGAAGCCGCACTCGACGATCTGCGTTCCCAGCAACGCGCGTTCCAGGCCGTCCTTCAATCGATCGATCCCCTGCTCCAAAGCGGGTTCGGGGGCGTGTCGGCGGGAGCGCCTCGCACACACCAGACCGCCTCCGGCTGCGGATTCGTCGGCGGGTGCGCGCAAAATCTCGCGCTGCTCTGCCGCACCGATCTCGACTGTGCGGCGAGCGGACCCTGCGTCGATCCGGCGAGTATCGGCGCGTGCGCAGGGGGGGAGCAGCGATGCACGAGCGACAGCAACTGCGGTGATGGAGGATCCTGTATCCGGCTTGCGGACAGTGTCGTCGAACCGCTGCGGGGACCTTTCTCCTGGGATCCCGATCACGAGCGTCTGCTCGAGGGTTTCCGCATCCTGCGCAGGGCACAGGGAGCGCTGCGCCCCCCGCCGGACTCCCTGAGCATCCAGCAGAATCCGGGCGTCTTGCGATGGATTCGCGATGATCTCGTCAACCGCCTTCAGCACTTCAGCGTCGATCAGGCGCAGAAGGAAGCTCGAGACTTCGCCGTGGGGAGCGACCCTGGGCTCGCGCTCGCGGGCGGCTTCGATGACATTGGCGCGAATGTCCGGGCACTCGGATTCCTCGGGAGCGACATGCGGGGACTACGCGGCTTCGTGCGGGATTTTGCGTACTTCCTGCGCCGCTCCTGCCTCGAGCGGCCGTGCAACGCCAAGCTCGAGCAAATTCTGAAAATTGTCTTCTCCGATGCCTGTTTCCCGTACGCCTCGGGCGCGTTCGCCGCGGACACGTGCCAAGATCCGTCCTGGGCCACGTGTGCGAAAGCCGCGGGAATCCCCTTCGATCCGCCGAAGATCTGTCCACCTCCCCCGCCGCAGAACAGCTCCAGCAGCAGCGTGAGCAGCATCCCCCCGCCGCCGCCGGGGAATCCGCCTCCCGGCGGCTTGCCACAAAGCCATGGCATCCATCTCCTCGAGCCGATCAACGGCGTCGCTGTGCTCTCCACCGACGGGGTCGCGGGTTTTGCGCTCTTCTTCGCCTACTTCGATCTCCTCTACCCCTGGATCGTAGGGACGGCCGCCGGCATCGCGCTGCTGTGGGGTCTCATGGGCGGCATCAAGATCATCATCGGCGGGGACTCGTCGAAAGCGGAGGAGGGCAAGAAGCAGATCCTCCACGCGGCAATCGGCCTTGTCCTCATCATCTTCTCGAGCATCATTCTGAGCATGCTGAATCCGACGTTCTTCCGGTAAAAGCGGGAAAGGATGGTTGTGTTTGTGTTGTTTTTCCTCCACCCCCAACCCCTCCTCCGGGGGAGGAGGGGAGCATTGATACAATGGAACATTTCTCCCCCTCTCCACCGGAGAGGGGGCCGGGGGGAGAGGAAACAACAAACACATACATTCCTGGATCTCTTCGATCTCCTCATTTTCCTCTATCATGCCCCCATGAAACCCGAGGATTTCGTCCATCTTCATTGCCACTCCACCTACTCGCTTCTCGAGGCTCTCCCGAGCCCAGGGGAGATCGTCGCGCGGGCGAAGGAGCTCCAGCAGACGGCCGTGGGGATCGCGGATAAGGGCTACACGTACGGCCTCATCGAATTTTTCCAGGAAGCGCGGAAACAGAATCTGAAGCCGATTCTGGGAATGGAGGCGTACGTCGCATCGCGCACGCGCACGGACAAGGAGAGCGGCATCGACGCGAAGCGCTACCCGCTCACCCTCTTCGCCGAGAATCAGGAGGGCTACGAGCATCTCCTCCAGCTTGCGACCAAAAGCGCGCTCGAGGGGATGTACTACAAGCCTCGCGTGGACGCAGAGCTGCTTGCACAGTACGGCAAAGGTCTCATCGCGCTCAGCGGACCCATCGGCGGGGCGATCCCGCAGGCGGCCCTCGCGGAGGATGGGAAGCGGATCGCAGAGCTGACCGAGCAGTACCGATCGTTCTTCGGCAACGAAAGCCTCTACTTCGAGCTGATGGATTTGCCGGGGGTCGCGGGGCAAGCGGAAGTGAACCAACAACTGATCCATTGGGGGAAGGAACTGAACGTGCCCGTGGTCGCAACGTGCAACAGTCACTACTGCCGTCCGGAGGATAGCGAGGCGCACGACGTGCTCCTCTGTATCCAGAAGAACGCGCACGTCGCGGATCCCGGTCGCTTCTCCATGCGCGAGAGCGACTTCTCCATGCGCCCGTTCCCCGAAATGGAACAGGCGTTTGGGCACGTGCCGCAGGCGCTCGAGAACACGCGGACCATCGCGGATCGGTGCGACGTCTCGTTCGAATTCGGCAAGAACAAGATCCCGCGGTTCACGGTTCCCTCGGGCGAGAGCGAGGCCGACTACCTGACGCGCCTGGCCCGCGAGGGTTTCGCGCGAATCCATCCGAAAGCGACGATGGCGCTTCGCGAGCGTCTGGAGTACGAACTCGGCGTCATCAGGCAGGCGGGATTCGCCGGCTACTTCCTCATCGTCGCCGACGTCATCAACGAAGCCAAGCGACGGGGCATCACGGTGGGACCGGGTCGGGGGTCTGCGGCCGGGTCGCTCGTGAGCTACGTGCTGAACATCACGACGATCGATCCGATCGTCCATGGCCTCCTCTTCGAGCGGTTCCTGAACCCCGAGCGCGTCACGATGCCCGATGTGGATATCGATTTCGCCGACACGCGCAGAGACGAGGTGCTCGAGTACGTGCGGCAGAAGTACGGCATCGACCATGTCGTGCAGATCTGCACCTTCGGAACGCTGGCGGCGCGCGCCGCGGTGAAGGACGTGGGTCGCGCGTACGGCATCCCGTTCCTGGAGATGAACAGCCTCGCGAAGCTCATCCCCGACCGCCCGGGGACGAAGCTCAAAGACGCTCTGGGCGCCGACGAGCTGAAAGCCGCCTACGAGGGCAACCAGACCTACCGCACGATCATCGATTCCGCCCTCAAGCTGGAGGGGAAAGCCCGCCACGTCTCGATCCACGCGTGCGGGGTCGTCATCACCCAGGAATCGGCGACGCAGTACACCGCCATGCAACGCGCGCCCAAGGACGAGAACATCATCATCACCCAGTACGGCGCCAAGACTCTCGAGGCGCTGGGGCTCCTGAAGATCGATTTCCTGGGACTCACGAACCTCACCGTGATCCAGACGACCCTCGAAATCATCAAGCGTTTCTGCGGACGGGATGTGGATCTCGCGACGGTGCCCCTGGACGACGCGGAGACGTACCGCCTGCTCCAGCGCGGCGACACCACGGGCGTCTTCCAGCTGGAATCCGCGGGCATGCGCCGGTATCTGAAGCAGCTCAAGCCCACGGAATTCGGCGACATCATCGCCATGTGCGCGCTCTACCGCCCGGGACCGATGGACGCCATCCCCGATTATATCAAGCGCAAGCACAATCCCGATCTCATCACCTATGACGTGCCGGAACTCCAGCCGTTCCTCGAGGAAACCTACGGCATCATCGTCTATCAAGAACAAGTGCAACGCGTCGTGCAGGAATTCGCCGGTTTCAGCCTTGGCGCGGGGTATCTCCTCATCAAAGCGGTTGCCAAGAAAATCCCGTCTCTCCTCAAGGAGCAACGGGAGAAATTCATCAAGGGGGCGCGCGAACGAGGCCACAGGCAGGAGACGGCGGAGAAGATTTTCGCTCTCATCGAACCGTTTTCGGGATACGGCTTCAATAAGTCTCACTCCACGGGCTACGCGTTCATCGCGTACCAGACGGCGTACCTCAAGGCGCGCTTTCCCACGGAATTCATGGCCGCGCTCCTCAGCAGCGACGCGCAGCGCACCGATCGCATCATGATCGAGATCGAGGAGTGCAAAGCCATGGGCATCGCCGTGCTGCCGCCCGACATCAACGAATCGCTCAAGGACTTCACGCCCATTCCCGCGGAGCAAGGGCGGAAGAAATCCACGACAATGAGCGCGATCCGCTTCGGCTTGGCGGCGATCAAGGGCATCGGCGAGAGCAGCGTTGGGCAGATCATCGCCGTGCGGGAGGATGGCGGCCCGTTCACCTCCATCGAAGACTTCGCGCGGCGCATGCCGAGCAAGCTGCTCAATAAGAAGACGATCGAAGCGTTGGCGAAGAGCGGCGCGCTCGACGGGCTCGCGGATCGGAGAATCCTCCTGGAGCACTACGAGAAAGTCATCGATTTCTGCAAGGCTTCCGGCGACGCCGGGGGCGGGCAGGCCGACCTCTTCGGGCAGATGGAGGGCGGCATCGCAACGGCGACGATCGAATTCCCAAAGACGCCCAACGCCACCACGCTCGAGAAATTGAAGTGGGAGAAGGAGACGCTCGGGATGTACGTCAGCAACCACCCGCTCGCGGGGCTCAAGAAGTACATTGGAAAAAAGGCGCAGCTCATCGGCAATCTCACGGCGAAGGACGCCGGGAAATCGATCACGCTCGCGGGCATCGAGGAAGGCCTCAAGCGCATCATGACGAAGAAGGGCGAGACGATGGCGGTGCTGACTCTCGAAGACCCAACTGGCAAGATGGAGGTGACGCTCTTCCCTCGCATCTACAGCGACGCGCAGAAGTTCCTGGATCAGCCGGATACGGTGCTCGTCATCGGGGGAACTCTCGACGTGCGCGGCGGCCAGCTCCAGCTGCGAGCCGAAGCGCTCAAGCGCGCATCCCTTTCGACCATGATCACCCGCGCCCAGGAGGAGGGATTCTTCGATGAAGAGGAAGCGAAGCGCGGCATCGTTCGCATGCGACCGGAGGAGATGCAGGAGGAAACAATCGAGCTTGTGGACGAGGAAGGCAACGTGATCGCGGGGGAGACCGTGACGCTCGGGGGGAAGAATGATGCGGGCGAGGAGTTCCTGGGACCGCTGGGGAAATGGATTGTTGAAGGCATGAAGCTTGAGGGAGTTGTGACCGCATTGAACGTGAGCTCGTTGCCCGACCATGCTCCGTTGCTCGATGAGGAAGCAAAACGAGAAACCCTTCAGCCTGTCCGATCTGGTCATCCGGGCGGACAGAACTCAGGGCAGGCGGGCAAACGAGCTGACGAGCTGACGATCCACGATTCCCCGACGCAAATATCGATCCACACCGTCACGCTTCCGCCGCGCGCGCCCCGCCAGCTCCTCCTGGATCTCAAGAAAACCTTCGAGACCTTCCCCGGCGCCGAGCGCATCCAGCTCAAGATCGGCGAGCAGATCATTCCCGTCCCGCTCACGGTGACGATGTCGACCGTACTGGAACAGAGGATTGAGGACGTGATGGCAAGGTACGGGCAGGAAGCAAAGCGTTGATGAATCTAAAAGATACAAGAAGCAAGATGCAAAGGAATGAACCAATGATCAGATTTTTGTATCTTGTACCTTCCCGATGAACATCCTCGAGATATCAGAAGCGGCACTGATGCACGCGATGCGCATTCTCCAGACGGGGGGAATCGTCGCCCACGCGACGGAGACGTGCTACGGCTTCGCGTGTGATCTCTCGAACCCGATTGCTGTCGAAAAGCTCTTCGCGCTCAAGAAGCGCCCGGTGACGCAGCCCGTGAGCGCGCTCTTCGCCTCGATCGAGAATGCCAAGCGGTACGTCGAATGGAACGAAGAGGCGGAAAGACTGGCGAAGGAACACCTGCCCGGCCCGCTGACCTTGATTCTCCCTCTCCAAAAAAATGCTCCTCCGATTTTCCCTGTCGCCGTATTCCGAAGTCCGAAGTCCGAAGTCCGAAGTCTGAATCTCGCCCTTCGTCTTTCCAGCTATCCGGTCGCTCAGGAATTGGTTGCCCGATTCGGCTCTCCTCTCAGCACCACCTCCGCCAACCTCCACGGCCAACCGAGCCCTTACAGTGTGGTAGAGATCGTGCAGCAATTCGAAGAGGAAGAACTGCAGCCCGACCTGATCCTCGATTCCGGTCCTCTCCCGATCGTCCCGCCTTCGACCATTCTGGATCTGACGAAACCTGATATCCGAACGGTGCGAAAAGGAACTCTTTGAAGCTCATACAATCGCTGGCATCTGCCGAGAGCGTGATATGCTCTTTGCATGCACTGCCCCCACTGCAAATCCGAGGATACTGCCGTCATCGACTCTCGATTGACGGAGGAAGGGAGAGCCGTGCGCCGGAGGCGCGAATGTCCCAAGTGCAACCATCGGTTCACGACCTTCGAGCGGCAGGAACTCTCCTCGCTCATCGTCGTGAAGCGCGACGGCACTCGGGAACCCTACTCCCGAGGGAAAATCGAGCGGGGGATTTGGCTCGCGTGCACCAAGCGGCCGGTCTCCGAGGAGCAGATCGATAAGTTGCTCTCCAAACTGGAGGAGAAGTGGGGCGCGAACAAGAAAGAAGTCGCGAGCTCCACCGTCGGCACCGACGTGATGCAGTCTCTCAAGAAGATCGACGAGGTTGCCTACATCCGCTTCGCCTCCGTACACCGCGAATTCAAGGACGTGGAGGAGTTCAAGGAGGAATTGGGGAGGCTGTTCAAGTGAGAATGAGCATTGCAGTCTTCACCTTCAATGGAGCATATTTGTTGTTTTTTGTTTTAGCCCTCTATCCCCCGACTCCTTTCCCTGCTTGCCCTGAGCCTGTCGAATGGGCGGGAGAAGGGCCGGGGGTGAGGGCTGCAATGGAAGAAATGGGAACTCATGAGGAAAATCCCTATACTCCCCCCATGCTTCGATTCCACTCAGCGTAAATGCTTCGCACCCACACCTGCGGCGAGCTCCGCGAGGAGCACATTGAGAAGACCGTGACGCTGTGCGGCTGGGTGCACCGGCTCCGCGACCATGGTGGATTGATTTTCATCGATCTGCGCGACCGCTACGGGATGACGCAAGCGGTCATCAATCCTGACCAACCGGATGTCTTCGCGCGCGCGGAGACGACCCGACCTGAATGGGTGCTGAAGATCACCGGGAAGGTTCGCAGGCGTCTGGAGGGCGCAGAGCGTGGGGACAACCCGACGGGCATGATCGAGGTCAGCGTCGAGGAACTCACGGTCCTGAACGAAGCCAAGACGCCGCCATTTGAAATCGATGATGGACAGCCGCACCCTTTTACAGGTGCGGTTCCAATGGGTGCGGCCCCATCCATGGGCACGGTGAATGAGGAAGTGCGTCTCCAGTACCGCTACCTCGATCTCCGACGAGCGCGGATGCAGAAGAATATCCTTCTGCGCTCCAAGATCTTCCAGATCATCCGCGATCACTTCACCAGGGAAGGATGCATCGAAGTCGACACGCCCTGTCTCATCAAGGGCACACCCGAGGGGGCGCGCGAGTACATCGTTCCGTCGCGTCTGTATCCCGGAGAGTTCTTCGTTCTGCCGCAATCACCACAGCAGCTCAAGCAACTCTGCATGGTCGCCGGGCTGGACCGCTACTTCCAGCTCGCCCGCTGCTTCCGCGACGAAGACCAGCGGGGAGATCGCCAGCCGGAGTTCATGCAGCTCGATTTTGAAATGAGCTTCTGCGAGCAGGAGGACGTGCAGCGCATCGTCGAGGGATCCGTGACGCGCGTGCTCCAGGAGTGCTCGGGGAGGCCGCTCAAAAACGGGAAGGTCGGCCGCTCTACGTGGCAGGAAGTGATGGACCGCTACGGGTCAGATAAGCCGGACTTGCGCTACGACCTGCCGATCACGGACATCTCTTCCCTCTGCGACGGCTGCGGATTCGAGGTCTTCGAGCGGGCGCTCACGAACAAGGGGACCGTGCGTGCCCTGAGGGCGCCCGGGGGGGCGGCGCTCACGCGGAGCGAGATCGACGCCTGGACCGAGATCGTGAAGGAATTGAAAGCGAAGGGGCTCGCTTACATTCTCTTCACGGAGGACGGACCCAAGTCACCGCTTCTCAAATTCTTCAAGGAAGGGTTTCTGGAGAAATTGATGACTGCGACGAAGATCGAGAAAGGCGATGCGCTCTTCTTCGGCGCCGATGCGTTCACGATCGCCTGCGCGAGCCTGGGGAGAATCCGCAGCGAGGCGGCGAGGCGCTTCGACCTGATCGATACGTCCATCCACTCGCTCCTCTGGGTCACGAACTTCCCGATGTTCGAGCGGGCGGAGGACGGCTCGCTCACCTTCTCCCACCATCCCTTCACGAGCCCCAACGTAGAGGAGTGGAAGCGGAGGAAGGAGGATCCGCTCTCCGTCCACTCCGTCTGCTACGACCTCATCCTCGACGGCTTCGAGCTCGGCAGCGGCTCCATCAGAATTCATGACCGAGCACTGCAGCAGGAAGTGTTCGCCATGCTCGGGATTTCGCCGGAGGACCAGAAGCGCCGCTTCGGCCACATGCTCGAGGCCTTCAGGTACGGCGCCCCGCCCCACGGCGGTTTCGCCTACGGCATCGACCGGCTCGTCATGCTCGTCGCCGGGGAGCCCAACATCCGCGAGGTGATCGCGTTTCCCAAGGACCAGAAGGCGAAGGATTTGATGCTGGGAGCGCCGAGTAGGGTTGAGGAGAAGCAATTGAGAGAATTGGGAATCAATGTTACAAAGAGGTAAAGTGCGAATTGCGAGTGAATATCCAAGCATCGCAACTCGCCATTCGCCCTTCGCAATTCTTCATGTTGACATTGTCCACACAAACGCTATCATGGTTGCGATGAGTGTCATCCACGTCCGCACCGACGCCGCTCTCAAGAAGAAGGCCCAGAAGATGCTGAAGCAGATGGGCTTGGACTTGAGCAGCGCCGTGAACCTCTACCTTCGGCAGATCGTCGTCACCGGCGGCATCCCCTTCGAAATCCGCACCGTGAATGGTTTCACCCCGGCGCAGGAACGCAGGATGCTCAAGGAAGCGGCATGGGCGAAGAAGCACGGCAAGCGGTACAATTCCGCCGATGAACTCTTTCAGGATATCCTGGGAAAGAATTGGAGAGAGGAAAACAGGAAAAGAGTCCTAGCCTACAAAAAAGCCTATGGATGATACAATGGGGTTATGTATACCGTCATTGAAACCAAGCGGTTTCGTCATGATGTTAAACGACTCGGGAAAACAGGTCGTTACGACCTCGAAAAATTGGACCGAGTCGTTGATCTCCTCTCACATGGAGAGATGCTGTCTGAGCGATGCGACGATCATCCTTTGCGTGGAGATGCTGAAGGCAGCCGTGAATGTCATATCGAATCCGACTGGCTTCTCGTCTATGAGCGAGATCGCAATGTGCTCGTCTTGAGCTTGCTTCGCACGGGCACCCACTCCCAACTGTTCCATGAGTAAGAAACAGATCCGCACCGTGAACGGCTTCACACCAGCACAGGAGAGGAAAATCATCCACGAGACGCAATGGGCCATGAAACATGGGAAACGGTATTCCTCCGCTCAAGAGATGCATCGGGATATACTGGGAGAAGACTATGATCCCGTTCACACCCGACCCCAAGAAAGCCGAACTTCAACGCTTCCAGGAACAGAGCCTGGCGGCGGCGCGCGAGGAGGAAGAACGGGCGGCCAAGCGCAAGGAGGAGCATGAAGCGGAAAAGGAACAATTCGCCGCCAGGAGCGTGGAGAACGTGAAGGAGGAGCAGGCGCAGATCGCGCGCAAGAAGAAGGAGATGCGGCAGTGGCGCAAGGAGGAAGCGGCCCGCAAAGAAGCGATCGCCAAAGATAAGGAGCGCCGGGCGCGGGAAGAGAAGATGCTCCAGGAGAAGAAGGAAGAGCATGAGACATTCATGAAGAAGCAAAAGGCGTACATGGACACGCTCCACGAAGATGCCGCCAGGAATGCGCTTGAGAACCGCAAGGCAATGGAGCGCGAGCAGCAGTTCAAAGCGGCAGTCGCGCGGGCGGAGAGCGAGGCTGTGCAGAAGAAGTACGAGGCGGATGCCGCCGAGCGGCAACGGAAGAATGACATCGAGAAGGAATTCCTCCGCGCCAGGGATGTGCTCGATCGCAAGGGCAAGGAACGCCAAGCCGCGATCTACAGCGAAGAAGTCCGCGCGAAGCTCAGGATCGAGAATGAGATGCGCCAGAAGATCGCGATCCTGCCGGGCTCTCCCACCGCCGCGCAACAGAAAGTGACGCTCGAGAAGGAAGCCCAGGCGAAAGCCTCAGGCGCGGAGCGTGAAGCGGCCAAGAAGCGCGGCGATGCGAACGTACAACTGGGAAGTGAGCGGCGGATCCTCGAACAGGAGATGCAAAAGAGGAAGATGGACGCCGAGCGGGCCACCCGCGACCGCAAGCTCGCCGTCGACGCCGAACTCGCCGCGACGAAGAGGCAGATCGAAGAGGAGAGGGGGAGGAAGAAACTATAGGATCGGCCGCTTTTTTCGGAATTTTCCCTTGCAGAATGATCCCTATTTACCTATACTGTGGGGGCAAGTACATCCTCGTCCGTGGGGTACCGAATGGCGCCTCGCAAACAGCGGACGGGGTTTTGCAAACGCCACCAACTTGCACATGAGCGGCAGCGACCGCAAGCTCGCCGTCGACGCCGAACTCTCCGCGACGAAGGCGCGGATCGAGGAGCTGAGGAGGAAGAAGAGATGATTGATGTTCAGCCTGCATCAATCATGGCCAATCATTCGCAATCTTTATCTCGTCGTAGGCTGCGGCAAGTCTTATGAATTCATCTTCGGCTACTTTATCTCCCACATTCCGATCGGGATGAAACCTCATTGCTGCTTTGCGATACGCTTTCTTTGCTTCTTCTTCTGTTGCGTTAGGTTTGACTCAACTTCTACAGTTGTAAAAATGAGATGGCCACCTGAAGCCAACAATCAGGGCATGACGCAGAGCGTGGCACCAGGAAATCTACCATTCGGCATCACACTGGGCGGAGACGCAACTCCTACGGCCTGGAAGATTT
>JACOTD010000053.1 GCA_016178535.1 Candidatus Peregrinibacteria bacterium | reverse complement strand
GGAAACGTGCCATTGGCGCGGCTCCCGGGTTGCGTCCGGATCGATCTCGTCCGTGGGGATCGCGAGCTGCGAGAGGTCGTAGAGGAAGTTATTGAGGAGCACTTGAATCGGGAGCATCGGCAGGAAGGGCAGGAGGATGCTCGCCCCGGTCATGCTGAGCATGTTGCCGAAGCTGCTGCTCGTTCCCATCCGGATGTACTTCAGAATATTCGCGAAGGTCCGTCGTCCCTCCAGGATTCCCTCGTTGAGCACGACGAGGCTCTTCTGCAGCAGGATGAAGTCCGCCGATTCCTTCGCGATGTCCACTGCATTCTGGACGGAGATCCCGACGTCGGCGGCCTTGAGCGCCGGAGCGTCGTTGATGCCGTCGCCCATGTAGCCGACCGTGTGGCCGTTTGCGCGCATCGCCGTCACCACGCGCTCTTTCTGGATCGGCGAGAGGCGGGCGAAGACCGTCACGTGCTCCGTCTTCAATCGCAGCTCCTCGTCCGTGAGCTGCTCCACAGCATCACCCGTGAGGAATCCTTCGATATCCAGCCCCACGTCGCCGCAAATCTTCTTGGTCACGATCGCGTTGTCGCCCGTGAGGATCTTCACGGCTACTCCCAAGTCCCGCAGCGCCGCGATCGTCTCCTTCGCGGTGGGCTTGGGCGGATCCAGGAATGCGAGGTAGCCGATCAGCGTCAGTGCGCGTTCATCCCCCCTCGAGAACGCGGTGCGCGTCATGGGTTCCTCACGCACGGCCACCGCGAGCACCCGGAATCCTTCGGCGCTCAGCGCTTCCTCTTCCTTCTCGAGAAACCTCAGGCGTTCGTTCGTGATCGCATGCGTCTTTCCGTCGAGAACGTAGTGCGTGCAGCGTTTGAAGATTTCCTCCGGGGCGCCCTTGGCGATGAGCCGGTGTTTGCCCTCCATGGCCACGATCACGGACATGATCTTCCGAGAGAAGTCGAACGGAATCTCATCGATCTTCGTGAGTCCATGGACGTCCAGTTTCTCGTGTTGAAGAATCGTCCGGTCCAAGAGCCCCCTGAGGCCCGTCTGGTACTCACTGTTGATGTACGCTTCGCGCAGAACATGCTCATCCTGCTTCCCCGAAACATCGCAGGAGCGCTCGAGCACGATCTTGTCCAACGTGAGCGTGCCGGTCTTGTCGGTGCACAGCACGTCCATCGCGCCGAAGTTCTGGATCGAGTCGATGTGCTTCACGATCACCTTCTTCTTCGCCATCGCGATTGCGCCCTTGGAGAGGTTCAAGGCGACGACCATCGGGAGCATCTCGGGCGTCAGCCCCACCGCCACGGCCAGGGCGAAGAGGAGCGCTTCGAGCAGACTGCCCTTCGTCAGCGCATTGATGGCGAAGATCACGACCACGAGAGCGGCCATCAGCCGCAGCATCATTGTCGTGAGTTCCCGAATACCACGGTCGAAGCTCGTCTCCGGCTCCGCCTCCGCGAGCTCCTTCGCGATGGCGCCGAACTGAGTCAAAAGCCCCGTGCGGAGAACGATCGCCCGCGCCGTGCCGCTCACAACGCTCGATCCCATGAAGCCGATATTGTGCAATTCCGTCACGATGCAGTCTTTCGGATGCAGCGGCTCGCAGCACTTCTCCGCCGGGAACGATTCCCCGGTGAGCGCCGCCTGGTTGATGAAGAGATCCTTGCACTGGAGGATGCGCACGTCCGCCGGAACGATATCGCCGGCGATGAGCTCGATGATGTCCCCCGGCACGATCTCCGCGATGCGCACCTCGCGCGCCGTGCCGTGTCGGATCACAGTCGACGTCGTGTGCACCAAGCTCTTGAGCTTCTCCGCCTCCTTGCCTGCTCGATATTCCTCGCTGAAGGAGAGGAGCACGCTGATCACCGCCATCGCCCCCACGAGGATCGCGCTGATGGCATCCCCGAGCGCCCAGGAAATCCCCGTGATGAGGAGCAGCACGAGCACGAGGGGGTTTGCGAACTTCGAGAGCAATTGAACAGCGGCCGTGCGCCGCCGATGCGTCAAGAATTCATTGTTGCCGTACTTCATCAAGCGCAAGCGAACTTCATGATCCGTGAGACCGGATTCGGACGCATGGAACTCCGCGAGCACTTGCTCGTTCGTCGCCGCGGCATACGCGCGGTAGGGCTCGCACGAAGGCGTGAAGTGCCGGTGATGGATGAGCGCATTCGGCATCCCCGTTATTCTTGCAGTATAGCGGAAAACTCGGGGATCGAGAATGACGGTATCGCGAAATTTGACGGGGAGGTCGCAGACTTCATCTTGCATCTCTACTCTTTCCTCCATGCTTTCAGAGCCTTCATCGCCGCATCCACATCCTCCACCCAGACGTACACCATCGCCTCCTTGCCGCACGTGGTCGCGTAGATGTTGCGGATGTTGATGTGCGCCGCCGCGCACTCGCGTCCGATGGATGCGATCGCGCCGGGCTTGTTCTTCATCTTGAAGGCGAGCACGTTCGTCGTGACGACGGGTCCCAGATCTTTCAGCACGATTTTCGCCGTCTCGGGATCATCGACGATCAAGTGGATCACGGTCTCGGGCGTTCCCTCCGTGCACGCGATGGCGCTGATGTTCACATCCGCGGCGCGGAGCCTGTCGCCCACCTTCGCCAGGGAACTGGGCGTATTCACCATTGCGATGCTGAGCTGGATGACGGATTCCATGGAGCTGCGGGAGGAAAAGTTTGGGAAAGACTAGTGATCTGTTGGAAAAAATCCACTGAAAATTCCCTGGAGAGCGTCTGCACCACACCGTCATTTCCTCAGAGGCACTTCTCCGCCGATCGTCTCGCGTTTCGTCGTGACAGGTTGTGGGAGAGTATCGGTGCGGAACGCGAGGACTGGCATGATCGTCTTCGGCGAGGGCAATTCCACGGGGCCGAGATGGGTGATCGAGAGCAAAATCATCTTTCTGTCGGCAGGGCGTTCCTGGTCCCGGCAGGACGCGAGGAGCGTGAGTGTATCCTCCTGCGAGAGCATGCCCGTCGCGGACATATCGCCTGTTGCGATGATCTTGACGCCGCCACGCCACCCCACGAGATCTTCCACATACTCCCCCCCGTGCCTGGTCAGGAGTGTCGCATTGTCTTCCTGTGCGATCCAGAAGCGACGTTCGCCCAATGTCCGGTCTTGCACTCTCAGCTCCACGCCGTATTCGCCTCGCACGAAGTGGAAATCGAGGCGCTCCCTCACCTTCCCATCGTTCCTCTGCGGGAGCAACCCATACAAGCGCCTGTTGATGAGAGACTCCCCCTCGGTGAGAGTCGTGATCTGCAAGGCAGGATACCTATTGAGGTCGCTCACGGAGAACCGGTCGATCGTCGGCCTCTTGAAGATCGATTGGCAACCGGCCCATATTCCTCCTACCGTGAAAGAGAGGGCCAGCGTGATCTTCAGCAACATGGAACCCTTGCGCCGCTCGAGAGAAAGGGCGGGGAATCTCTCCATGCTCCGACTGTAGAGCCAATTTCTCCTACTGCAAATTTCCTCCAGTTGGTCACGCGTCCCACTGGAGCCCTCCGCCAAATTTCACGGTCTTCCTCCCCCGCACGATCTCTCCGATGACGCTGCTCCTGTGTCCGTGCCGGCGCAGGTGCGTGATGATCCTCTTCACTTCGCTGCGTTTGGCGACGATCGCGAGCCCGATGCCCAGGTTGAACGTTCGCAGCATCTCGCGATCCGAGGCGCTGCTCAGCGCTCGGATGACGCGGAAGACAGGCAGGATGTTGATGGCGGAGAGGTTGATGCGGGCGTCGAGGTTCCTCGGGAGGATTCGCTTGAGATTCCCGCCGATGCCGCTACCTGTGATGTGCGCCATCCCGTGGAGTGATCGATCTTGGAAGAGATCACGGATCGCGCGGTAGTAGCAGGTGTGCGGCAGCAGGATCGTCTCCAGGAACGTCCGACTCCCGATCTTCTGCTTGGCGAGTCGTGGATGCTTCGTGAGCAACGCGCGAACGAGCGAGTAGCCGTTCGTGTGGAGGCCGTTCGAAGCGACGCCGATCACGCAGTCCCCCTCGCGGATCCTCGACCCGTCGATCACCCTCGCCTTCTCCACCACTCCCACGATGCTCGAGGTCACAATGTACGTGCCCGTGGGGAGCACGCCGGGCTGCTCGGAGGTCTCGCCGCCCGTGAGCACGCAGCCATGCGCGCGGCACGCGTCCGCGATTCCGCGCACGATCTCCCGCACGGTCGCACTCTCAAGTTTCCCACAGATGATCGCGTCCTGAACCGCCAGCGGAGTTGCGCCCATTACCGCGATGTCGTTCACAAGGTGGTTGATCATGTCGAAGCAGAGTGACCGCGCGTGCCCGTGCTCCAGCGCGAGCTTCTGTTTGCTCCCAGGTTCTTCGGTCTTCAGTACGAGGACGGGATGCCTGTAGCCGGGGAACCGCGCATCGAAGAGCGAGGCGAATGCTCCCAGCGCATTCAGAACGCGCCTGTCGGTCGTCTTCAAGTCTTTCGCCATCCCGCGCTTGGCTCTGTCCGCGGCGGAGATGTTGACGCCGGATGCGGCGTAGGAGAGGGAATTCGTGCGCTTGGTTGGCATGAACGGAGTGTATCGCGAAGGATGACCGATGGCCAAATCTCGGTGGAGGGAGTGCGGGCGATTTGTTTTGTTTTTGTTTCCTCTATCCCCCTGCCCCTTTCTCCGTGGGAGAAAGGGGTGACTTCCATCATTGGTGGCAGTCCCCCCTCCTCCATCGGAGGAGGGGTCGGGGGTGGAGGAAACAACAAACAACCCACAAACATTCCCATTTCTTTCCCCTCACGGACCAATCGACGTGATCTTGATCTTCCTCCGACGTTGTACTGTGTCGAATGTTCCCCCGAGATCCGAGCCCGGCAAGGGTGATTCGCGCATGGACGCGCGATTCTCGGCGAAGAACTCGTGTTTCAGAGGCGATGTGGCCGGCTTCGGAATCGTCTTCTTCGCAGGCGCTGCGGTCCCATCGGGCATCGCCTTGCCTTCTTCGAGGCGGATCACGCGCATGGGGAAGCGTTCGGTGATCGAAGCATCGTGCGTCGCGAGGATGACGGTGGTGCCCTCGCGGTGGATGGCGCGCAGGAGTTCGAGTATCGCGGCGGCCTGAACGGGATCCAGATTGCCCGTGGGCTCATCGGCGAGGATGATCAGCGGGCGATGGACGATGGCTCGCGCGATCGCGGTCCGCATGTTCTCTCCCGCCGAAAGCTCGTGCGGAAAAGCATCGGCGTTGCCGAGGATTTCCAATTTCTTCATCACATCGTCGACGCGTTTTTTGATCACGGCATCGGCGACGCCGCACACTTCGAGCGGGAAGGCGATGTTCTCGCGCACGGTGCGATCCGCGAGCAGTTTTCCATCCTGAAATACCATTCCCACGCGGCGGCGATAGAGTTGCAGCGGGGGGGAGGGGATGCGCCTCACGTTCACGCCGTCGATTTCCACGGATCCGCTCGTCGCTTCCTGCGCAGCAATTACTAAGGACAGCAACGTCGTTTTGCCGGCGCCGCTGGGCCCCGCGATGCAGACGAATTCTCCTGGATTCACGCGAAGCGAAACATTCGAGAGCGCCGTTTTCTTCCCGAAGGCCTTCGTCACGTTCGTGAGGACGATCATGGGTGCGAGTATAGCGCGAGCCAGATCTTGAGGAAGAATATTGAGTTGAACACACGAGTGGAAAGTGGACAGTGTACAGTGGACAACAATCGTAATTCCCGATTCCCACGCCTAGCCCGGTGGCGCTCTGGCGAGGATTCCCTGCAGTTGCTTCTCAAACAGCGATCTCCCCTCCGTTCGCCACCGCGTTACTTCTGCAATGACAGTGGAGAGAGAGAACGCAGGAAGC
>JACOTD010000021.1 GCA_016178535.1 Candidatus Peregrinibacteria bacterium | reverse complement strand
TTGTCCCTCTCGCGTATCTCCTTCAAGTACCAGACTTCCGGCATGGCCAATACGTATACAGGAGTTGTTCAGAACATGGCAAGTCAATCTGCGCTAGGCGTGGGAATCGGGAATTACCGCTCACCGAAGATACAAGATACAAGATACAAATGGGTCCCTTGGCGGCACTGTGAGCATTTTTTGTCTCTTGTTTCTTGCTTCTTGTTTCTTCACTCCGAGAGCGCCTCCACCATCCGCTGCACATCGGCATCCTTGCCCTCCGCAATGTGGAATTCGTACAGGCGGTCGCGCACGCGCAGGAAGAGCAGGCGCTCCTCGCTGATGGCGGGGTCCTTGAACGCGAGGATCGAACGGATGGGCTTGCCAGCGGGCGCTTCCTGCGTATCGATCAGATCCTGAACCTTCGCCGAGAACGAGGCGTGGAGGGAATCCTTGAGCGCCGAAAAGTACGCTTTGACATCGGGTGATTGGACGAAGGCGAAGAGGGCGACGCGGTCGTTCTGCGTGAGGAGGATCCGCCCGATCACCCTGCTCGTATCGGGGACGATGCGCCCGAGGAGCGGTTGCTCGTGCGGCGTCTGCGTTGCCATCCGGAGATGCGCGATGACGGCGAACACGTTGGGATCTGCGGTGGGTGCGACGCCCGTTTGACCGTTCATCTTCTGCACCTCCATTGACCCGTCCGTTGTCGGAAGGAGCATTGCACTGCGCGTGAGGCGGGCATCGATTGCCCCGATAGCGACCAGCAGAAGAACGAAGATGACGGCGGTCGGCATTTGCAATCGCATGGGCATGGAAGGGATTCTACGCTGCTGTTGATAGATGCCAAACGTCATTGATTTTCTGAGTCAACTGGCAATTCTTTTGTCCGGGGGTCGCGCCCGTTGCCCTTCGATTTGCCTCAGGGTAAAAAGAGCGCTCCTCGTTCATTTCGTTCCCTGCTATCCTCTTCGTCGATGGTCCTCCAGCGCACCAAATATCCTTCCGCTTCTCCCGTGCAACCAACGGTGCAGGCGGGGGAGAGCCCCGCGGTCGATTCGACGCTCCGCCCTCAGACGCTCGATGAGTATATCGGTCAGGAGAAAATCAAGGAGCACCTCCTCCTCCACATCGCCGCGGCCAAATCGAGGCGGGAGCCGCTGGGGCACACGTTGCTCCACGGGCCGCCGGGGCTCGGCAAGACCACGCTCGCGCACATCGTGGCGCGCGCGATGCACGCACAGATCCGCATCACGAGCGGGCCCGCGCTCGAGAAGCCCGGCGATCTCGCTTCGATCCTCACCAACGTGCAGCAGGGCGATGTGCTCTTCATCGACGAGATCCACCGGCTGCGTCCCATCGTCGAAGAGATGCTCTACGCCGCGATGGAGGACTACGCGCTCGATCTCGTGATCGGGAAGGGCCCCACCGCGCGCTCCATGCGCCTCCACCTCAAACCCTTCACGCTCGTGGGTGCGACGACCAAGGCCGGCGCCATCAGCGCACCTCTGCGCGACCGCTTCATCCAGCAGTTCAGGCTGAGCTTCTACACGCCGCCTGAGATGCACCGGATCGTCCATCGTTCCGCGACCATCCTCGGTGTTCTGTTGGAGGATGAAGCCTGTTCCCGCGTCGCGTGCTCGAGCAGGGCCACGCCGCGCATCGCCAATCGATTGCTGCGCGCCGTCCGAGATTTCGCGCAGGCGAGTGGAGGGTCTGCGATTTCTCTCGCTTCCGTCGAGTCCACGCTCGCCTCCCTCGACATCGATGCGGACGGTCTGGATGCAACGGACCGCACGATTCTCACCGCCATCGTCGATCGATTCAACGGCGGGCCCGTCGGCCTCTCGACGATTGCCGCGATGCTCGCCGAAGAAGAGGGTACGATCGAGGACGTCTACGAGCCCTACCTCCTCCAGCAGGGCTACCTCCAGCGGACGTCCAAAGGCAGAATGGCGACCAAGCGCGCGTACGAGAAGCTCGGGCGCAGCTTGCCGGAGAGTGCGCAGGCGATGTTGTTCGTGTAGTCTCTGGACATGCGCCAAGAGACTCTCGGCATTGTCATCGGAGGGTTCATCCCCGCGCTGGTCTACGGGGTTTCGGGCGTCTTCACGAAGTCGAGCACCAATGCCGGGGTCAGCATCGCGTTCTACCTGCTCGCGGTTGCGGGGGGCGTCGTGATTTCCGCCATCGCGTTTCTGCTGCTCTCGCCGCATCGACCCTCGACGCTCGTCGGCCTCACGTACGCGGGAGCATTCGGGCTTTTGTGGGGGATCGGCACCGGGTGCGTGGCGCTCGCGCTCACCGCGTACGCCGCACCCATCAGCAAACTGACGCCGCTCTACAATATGAACACGCTGATCGGCGTTGTTCTCTCACTCTGGATTTTCGCCGAATGGAAAGACGTCGCACTCGGGCGGCTCGTGGCTGGAGCCCTCCTTATTGTGGTGGGGAGCGTGCTCGTGGCGGGGGCATGATGTGATGTGAAGAACGAATGGCTGTCTTCGTCTCGTCGCAGAAAAGCGCCAAGCGCCAGATGCCAAACAATTCATAAAGAGAACAAATTTGAAGCTTCACGCGTTCTTGATTGCTTATGCCGCCTCGCATTCGAAACGTTAGGAATGTCCTGAGATCATTGAGGATAATTCTTCGCTATGGGGAACGCTTCGCGGCATTCGACGGAGGGTATCATTCGATGAGATTCCTATCGTTTCATTCGCAAAAGGTGCCGCGGATAATGCACATTCGATCATTCTCTGTATCTTGTTTCTTGATATTTTCTACGGCCGTATGGATGCCTTCCTCGAACCTCGCTCTCGAGAATTGCTTCGCGCGCGCGCGGCACACGTCTGGATCGAAGTTTGAATGATTCTGCCTCTCGATCGCTTCCGCCAATGATTCGGCTCTCGGCTCATCGAAGAACGTCGCCGTTTCTCCTTCGATCATCGTCTCGAGCGCGCCGCCTCCTTTATACGCGATGACGGGAGTTCCGCACGCGAGCGATTCGAGTGGCACGAGGCCGAAGTCCTCGTCGCCGGGGAAGATGGTGGCGCGGGCGTTCCAGTAGAGCTCGCGGAGCTTCTCTCTGTCGCAGTATCCCAGGAAGTCGATCGTTGGTCCGGCCATGTTCTCGAGCCTTCTTCGATCCGGTCCTTCCCCCACGATTTTCAGCCATGCACCCAATTGATTGCAGGCGCGAATGGCGAGATCGATCCGCTTGTAGCGAACAAGCGAGGAAACAACGAGGAAGTATGTTGGATGTTCCATCTGTCCCGCGAACGGCGCACGTTTCTTGAACCATTCATCCCCGATCGGCGGATACAGCATTTCGCTCTTTCTTCTCCAGTAGAGTTCGATTCTCCTTTGGACTTCCTTGGATGCCGCGAGGAGGAGATCGGGCCTTTCGGCGGCTTCGCTGTCCCAGATGCGCAGAGTGTGGAATGTCCGCTCGAGGTAGGCGACGCGAAGATTGCCGAGGAGTCCACGCTGCGATTGCTCGATGACATCATGGGTGCGATCCCAGAGGTAGCGGGCGGGGGAGTGGACGTAGCACAGATGTTTCGGTTTCCCGTTGGTGATGATGCCGTGTGCGAATGCCGACGAAGAAGAGATCACCAGGTCGAACTCCGAAAAGTCCCAGGTTTCCACTGCGCTCGGAAAACTCTTGAGAAAGAGATGATGATTCGTCGAAAGTTTAGTCCAGCGATGGAGCCGGCTCGTTCGAATTCTCTCGCGTGGAAACCAATCCCCGAATTTTTCCTCGTCGTACAGAAGTGTGTAGATCGGTGCATTCGGGAACATGTCCGCGAGAATGCGCAGGACGTTCTCGGCGCCGCCGCGCATGGTCAGCAGTTCATGGACGAGGGCGATCTTCATGAGAGTGTTTCGTGAATCTTCTCAAGCAGAAGAGGAAATGTCATGAACCCGGCCGTCGCATTCAAATGCCCACCGCCGCGGATCACCGTCAGCGCCGTCTTGAGTGTTTCGGCAAGTTCTTGGGCCTGCGTGAGACGGAGGTACGGATCATTGTCGCCGTGAACAATAATCACCGTTCCTGCGTTCTTGCGAATCATGTTCCACTCGTACGGTGTTTCGGTGAACGTCTTCATCCTTGACTCGAAGGCATTGCCGGTTGGCAGTGACACAGGTGAAATCAGAAACGTCGCACATACAGGATTCTTCATGTGTTCGAGCAGATGGAGAGCGAACGAAGCGCCGAGGCTGTGGCCGATCAGGATGGATTCTCCGTCGAGACGATTCTCGTACAGCGCGAAAGCCCCGAGCCATTCCGCGAGCTTCGGTTCGTGTGGATTCGGGAAGGCCGGAACGATCACTTCGCGTCTTTCACCTTCGAGTTCGTTCTTGAGCCACGGAAACCAATTCTCGCCCGGATGCCCTTCGATGCCGTGGAACAGGAAGACAGTCATTGCTTCCGCAGTCTACGCTTTCCCATGGACCCGATCAGCTTCTCTTTGTACGCCTTCGTCCATCGCTTGATCTCCGCTTCCCTCCGAAGCGCCGCGCCTCTGGTTCTGCATGTTTCGTGATAGACGATGTGGATGGGAAGTCTGCTCCGCGTGTACTTGGCGCCGATTCCGGCGTTGTGCGCGGCTTCCCGCTCAGCCAAATTCAAACACCATCCTGTGTAGAGCGATCCATCCGCGCAGCGGGCCAAGTAGACATGATAGGGCACGCTACGACCGTGTTCATGTTCCATGAGCCGTCGATCGAGATCATTGGTGCTTCCAACGTAGTATCGTGAGCCTTCTAAAATGTAGACGCCGATGCGAGGCATACATGAGTGGTGGGTCGGGAGGGATTCGAACCCTCGGCCAACCCCGCATGCGTGAGCGCTGCGGGGCTGCTCTACTGACTGAGCCAGCGTCCAGCATTCTTTACGACCGTGTTCATGTTCCATGAGCCGTCGATCGAGATCATTGGTGCTTCCAACGTAGTATCGTGAGCCTTCTAAAATGTAGACGCCGATGCGAGGCATACATGAGTGGTGGGTCGGGAGGGATTCGAACCCTCGGCCAATGCCTTAAAAGGGCACTGCTCTGCCAACTGAGCTACCGACCCAAGAGAAAAGATTGTGAAAGATCTCTTGCCCATACTAGAGCAGGTTATTCCTCAGCGGAATATGCCTTCCACTTTTTTTCACGCGAGCACGCACGCATCAGCGACGATGTTTTCCTGTTCCGTTTTCTGCAGTTCGACGATGCGCTGTCGGACGTTCATCGCGTCCCATCCATCCGGACGCGGCTGCAGCTCCACGCGCCACTTCCGCCCGAGGCGATCGTACCGAATGCTGGCTCGAAGGTGAGGCATCGAGGCAGTGTAGCGAAATTGGTCGGTGCCGTGAATGCGGAGTGGGGAATGTGAAGGAGAATGCGCTGCGAGCGCTAGGAAATAGTTTCGCGTATTCTGGTGACGTGATCGATTCTCATTGTCACCTCGCGGATGCCAAGTTCGATGCTGATCGCGTGGATGTGCTCGCACGGGCTCGAGATGTTGGCGTGACGACGATCATCTGCATCGCCGATTCGCTTGCAGAAGCAGAAAAGTGCATTTCGCTTGCGGAGGCTCATCCAGAACTTTTCTGCACGGTCGGCGTCCATCCGCACGTTGCAAAGGAATGGAAGAGGGGAGATGAAGATCGCCTGCGAGCAATGGTCCTCTCTTCCCCGAAGGTTTGTGCGATTGGAGAGATCGGGCTCGATTTTCATTATGACTTTTCTCCACGAGAGACCCAGCGCGAAGTCTTTCGGGTGCAACTTGCCATCGCGAAGGAGCTCAAGCTCCCCGCTGTCATTCACAATCGCGAATCGATCGTGGATCTCAAAGCCACCATCGAAGAAGTCGATTCTCTGCGCTTCGTCCTCCACTGCTGCACGGAGCCATGGCAGAATGTCCGGAATCTCGTCGATCGCGGCGGCCTCCTCTCCTTCACCGGCATCGTGACGTATCCGAATGCAGAGGTGATCCGCGAGACGATCAAACAGTGCCCGCTCTCCCAGATGATGATCGAGACAGATGCTCCCTATTTGTCGCCGATCCCACACCGCGGTAAACGCAACGAGCCGGCCTTCGTCATCGAAGTCGCACGAGCGATCGCGACGATCAAGGATGTGAGTCTGGGAGAAGTCGATCGAGTGACGATGCAGAATGCGGTAGACTTCTTCCGTCTCGCATGTTGATGTCCCCGTAGGTCAACGGATAGACCGTCAGCCTCCGAAGCTGAAGATACAGGTTCAATTCCTGTCGGGGGCACCATCCAGAAAATGCGGCACGCCGGCGCAGTACGCGCCAGCCCTGTTTGGCTTGCAGCCGCAGCGCGTTCTCTTTCAGCAGCGCGTTCGATCCGATCATTTTCACGAATGCTGCACATGCCCGCCAATCTTCGGCCTTGATCAGATTTTTGGCCTTGCAGCTCCGGATGATGAGTTCTCTCACGGGTTCGAGCCGCTTATCGGGGTTTTTCTCAACATCTGCGATTTCCTGTTCGACTTTGACCTTGCGAGATACAAGAGAATTCTTCTTGGCGACATACTCTGGCGTATCAATTGAACCGTCGAGCTTGAGGTCGAGGAGGTCACTGAGTTTCTTGTCGATGTTTGCTTTCTCATCGCGCAGTTGTTGTGTCGCTGCCTGATGTTCTTTGGCATTCTCTGCTTTCTCCTCGTCGAGTTTGTGGAGCATGTTGTCCGCCCAGCTATCCGGCAGCGAGACCTGTTCGACGATTTCTTTCACCTGGTCAAGAAGTTTCTCTTCCCGCAGATATTTCTTCTCTTTGCATGGTCCTTTCCTCTTGGTGCACCTGTAGTAGTTGTGCCCTTTCTGCGTTTCGGCGGTGATCGCACAGCCGCAGGAACCACAGGACATGAGGCCGGAGAAGAGAAACTCGTGTTTTCGTCGTCGGTGCTTCCTCTTGCTTTTTCCTCTCATCACTTCCTGCACCTCGTCGAACAGGTCTTTCCCGATCAGTGGCTCGAAGGAGCCGGGGTGAAGCTCGCCCCCCACTCGCATCATGCCGCAGTACAAGGGATTTTTGAGCATGGCTTGCACGCAGGAAACGGAGAGGGCGTAGCCCTTGCGACTGCAAAGCCCAAGGTCATTCAACGTCTTCTGTAATGCAGGCAACGTGTACTCTCCGGTCGCATACAGCTCAAAGGCCTTGCGCACGATGGGCACTTTCTCAGGATCGTGATCAATGTTTCTGGTGTTGTGGTTGTTGACGTAGCCAACGGGCGCGCCCCACGACCACTCTCCTCGCCGTAACTTCTGTCGGATGCCACGCTTCACATTCTCGCTGAGGCTGTCCACAAAATATTTCCCCTGTCCGAAGGCGATTGCGAGCATAAACTTTCCCTGTGGGTTGTTCTCGAACGTGAGCGTGGGGAAGAAGAGGCCTTTGAGCTTTCCCGTGTCGAGAAGATGAATGATCTGCCCTCCATCCACGGAGTTGCGTGCAAGCCGGTCGGGATGCCACGAAAGGATGCCCTCCGCTTCACCCCGTTCCAGCATGTGCAGCATCTGTTGGAACTGCGTTCGTCCGGGCCCCTTCGCGGTTTTTGCTTCGCAAAGCGAAGCCACGATTTCGAGTTGTTCCCGTGCGGCAAATTCGCGCAGTTCCGTCAGCTGTGCATCAATAGAAAGAGCCTGTCTCTCTTCGGATTCCGACGATTTCCGAGCGTAGACGACGACTTTCATGGCGATACTGTAGCAGAAGAGGCGGAAAAATTGGGGCGGCGAGTGAAAGAGAACGTGCTGCGGCTGGAAGCCAAACGGGGCTGGCGCATGCTGCGCCGGCGTAACGCATTTTCTGGGTGGTGCAGCCTGCTGGATGCAATCCGAACGGATTTTAGCAGCTGATGGGCGCGGGCGGGGCTGCCCCCCCCGAAAAATCAGCCCCGCCCGTAACCGCCGCCGACTCGGAAAAACTGCGAAGGAGCCCGAAAAATGATCGGATCGAACGCGCTGCGAACTCGCCGCCCCAACTTTTCCGCTTGATGAAATTGGAAAATGTATCTGAAAGATACACAATCTTTACGAAACCTATTGACACTATATACCGTTATAATCTAGGATTTTTTTAGAAATAATTTTTACATATCTTCCACATATTCATATGTCTCATGTTGCATCATCCAATTGGCTCTCTGAGCCAGAAACAATAAGAAAGGCCGCAAAAGCACGACGAATTAGAAACGAGAAGGTAAAGCGAGACAAAACAGATCTTTTGAGAAAGATTAAGCAGGTTTGCAAGCAAATTGAAGAACATACTGGTCGGAAAGTAAGCCCTGGGGAAGTAAGCAAAAAAACTAGCATGAGTTATCAAAGTGTCTATTCTTGTATTACTGGAAAATTGGATTTGATTGCATTAGAGAAGATGTATCACATATATGACGTATTGAAGGGTATGAATAATGGTGTGAATAGGAGTATGGCGGAGAATGTGAAGGTGAAAAAGGGAGAGACTAAGACAACACAAAAGAAAGTGGCTTCAGATGTGCAAGTGGAAGATGGACGAATAAGATTCCGTCGCCTTGCTGGGAAGCGCACCAATGCTGTGCTTGAAAATATCCGGATCCTCAGTAATTGTGCCAATCAAGGTCGCTATGACTACACAAAAGAAGAGGTGGATAAGATTTTTAGTGCAATCAGCAGCAGTTTACAAAATACTAAGGCAAAATTCGAGACTTCTCGAACCAAATCCTTTTCCCTCTGAGCCATGAAACTCCGACAGGCGAATCTCGAACACAGCGATGAAAACATCGCGGATCAGTATCCCGATCTGATCGACGGCCTGCAAAAAGATTCCGTCCAGAACGCGAACGATGCGAGAGCGACCAGAAAATATGCCGGGTGGAAAGTGATCTTTAAATATCGCAAACAGACGAACACCCTCACTATGGAGGATTTCGGGACGCGCGGCATGAACGAGGAGGATTGGAAGAAGTTCTGGCAGGGTCCTTGGCATACCGCGAAATTCGGGACCAGCGATGCGGGACAGCGGGGGCAGGGCAGATACCTCTTTCACTATTTTTCGAAGAACAAAACCGTGCTCGCCGAGTCGGTCGATGAGTCAGGAAAGTACAGATTCGGGTGGGGGCTGCCTGACAGATATGATGATGAGGAGAAAACGCTCGAAGATTTCTTTCCTCAGATGCCAAAGCTGGACCATCCGGGTACCCGTTTATGGGTTTTGGACATCAAAAAGGAACTGCAAAAAGACTTGCTCGACACAGAGAGATTCGCGCGTTACATCAGGGCGAGCTGGTGGGAAATCATCCGGAACTATCAGGCGGTTTTCGTGATTGACTTCGATGAAACGGAGACGCTTGTCGCGATCCCCGATTTCCCACCAGTGAAGAAGGAACGACTGTACGAGAGTGAAAGGATAAAGAACTTGGGAAATGTTCGTAAGCTCATCCTCCGCTTCTGTGAGGAGGATATTCCAGAGGAATTCAGAGGGATCGCGGTGCAGAGAGCAGGCATGACGATCCGTCGGCTACCGGTGAGCGCCGAAGAGAGCTTGAGAAAGAAAATCTACGGCTACTGCAATTTCGACGACGAGCTCGAAGCGAACCTGAGAGCGTGCGAACTGCCGAATCACATGGATTTCCAGAACAAGCGGACATGGCTGTATGTCAGCAATTCCCCCCGATCTCATAAACCGCAACAGCAAGCCAATTTGACAAGAGCTATTTTGCGGAGATGAATACAGAATTTGTCCTGTATTCCTCTCCTTTGTATGCCGAAATCTCCAACCAAACCCCGCGAGGAACT
>JACOTD010000020.1 GCA_016178535.1 Candidatus Peregrinibacteria bacterium | reverse complement strand
TTGCGAAGTTCATCGATGAGCTTCCTCCTACGAACCTTTCCTGATCTTTCTTCTTCTGTTGTAACCCTATCGTGCGCTCATGCTCATTTGGGTGTACGAAATCTTCCTCCTCCATGCTCATTATTCGATGAGAAAAGACTTCACAATTGTAAACAAAGTTTTTTCATTGTAAACAACATCCTCACCGCACCGGGTGGAGCGGCAAGGTGAAGGTGATCGTCGTCCCCTTCCCTTCCTCGCTCTTCGCGGACATGGAACCCCCGGCGCGCTCGATGAGCCCGCGAGCGATGAAGAGCCCGAGTCCGTTGCCATCGGGCTTGTACATGGCTGCGTTCGATGCGCGGACGAACTTGCCGAAGAGGCGGGGCATGTCGCGTTTGGGAATGCCGCAGCCGTGATCTTCCACCTCCACTTGCGCGTGCCTCAGATGGCGTCGGGCGGAAACGGTGATTACGCTTCCGGGAGGGGAGAACGTCACGGCATTGGTGAGGAGTTGGTCGAGCACGTACGTCGTGAGCTTCTCATCGAGACCCATGCGAAGATCGGCATCGAGCTCGAGCACGAGGGAGAGGCGCTGCTTCTCGAGCGGCGATTTGAGTTTTTCGGCGACCCGGATGATGACCGTCGACAAATCGCTCTCCCGGGGATCGAAATCGATCCTTCCTTCCTGCACTTGCGCCGCGCCTTTCAGATCGTTGAGCATGCCGTCCATCCGCACCAA
Source organism: Candidatus Peregrinibacteria bacterium (assembly GCA_016178535.1). GTDB lineage: Bacteria > Patescibacteriota > Gracilibacteria > Peribacterales > Peribacteraceae > JACOTD01. Next base: position 10,526 of record JACOTD010000020.1, on the reverse strand, counting down.
TCCATGCTGCATGTTCGCGATGTGTTCGTGCACAACCTGCTCAAGGGTTTCGCCGGGGGAGGGATTCTGCAGCGTCTCGAGCGACCACTTGAAGATCGTGAGCGGGCCTCCCAGTTGATGGAATGTGAGCAACATCAACCCGGCGCGCTCTTCGTCCAGGCGCCGCAATTCTTGCACGCGGCGTTGGAGGACGAAGGACACCGCCGAACCGGTGAGCGTCATCGTGCCGATGAAGAGAAGGAAAATCGCCAACGGGGAGAGGATGCCGTTCGAGAGCATCGCGAACTCTCCCGAATCCATATCGAGTCCGAGCACGGCAACCGGGGCGCCCGTATCGCGCCGAACGATGGGGGCATAGCCGGAGACGAAGCTCCCCCACTGATCCGTCGTGATCGTGCGATCGGCGCTGGGACGGAGGAATCCCTCGCGGAGATCCGGCATCGTGCTGACGTCGTAGGGATCCCCCGGGAGCGAGAGCGCTTCATCGGGATCGATGACGCCATTGTGGTTCGTATCCTGCTGTGAAGGCGACGTGAGCGAGTTCGCATCCGCGACGAATGCGACGGCGTTTCGATCCTTCGTCTGCCGCATGATGTAGGCGTAGCGGATGTTCGGGACGCGATCGCGAATTTCACGCAAACGCGAGACGAGCATCGTGAACATCGGCTTCTGCATGTCCGCTCGCGTCGCGATTCCTTCGAGCCATGCGCCGTCGAATTGCATCGCCGCCGCCGCCGCGGTGCTCCGAAGCCGTTGCTGAAGCTCCTCCCTCATCACATCGCGCGAGCGGATGAACACCAAAACGCCGAAGAGCGCAATGACCCCGGCGACGGCAATGCCCAGCACGATCGTCTGCCAATCGGAACGGACCGTCTGTGTGAGGGGGGAGTGCTGCACAACGAGAAAATATTCCGATCATTTTAGCATACTCTTGAGAAAAAAACCACTGTAGAGACGTGCGTTTCTTGCATGGCAAATGCCGTTCGGGTGATGCGTAGAGGACTGTTGTTTTTCCTCAACGCACCGCACCGCCCGGCAATTCGAAATGAAACGTGGAGCCCCTCCCCTCGACACTCTCGAACCACATCCTCCCGCCGGCACTCTTGATGATGCCGTTGGCGATGAAGAGATCGAGACCGTTGCCCACCGGTTTGCAGACGGAGGCGTTTGATCCGCGCATGAACTTCTGGAAAATGTTCGGCTGATCGTTGGCGGGAATGCCGCAGCCGTTGTCCTCCACGGAGACGCGCACGCGACCATCGGCGAGGCACTGCGTGCGCACGGCGATCACGCCGCCTTTGGGTGAATAGACCATCGCGTTATCGAGGAGTTCCCGCATGACCGCCGCGATGAGCTTCGCATCGATCTGCATGGTCATCGGACAATTGTTGAAAGTCATTTCGACACGCTGGAAGCGGCGGCGCAATGACGAATCCAATGCGCGCACCTCGCTCTCAATGACGGCGCGCAGCGACGACTCTTTGGCTTCGTACTGCAGACGACCCATCCACACACTGTTCGCTTCTTCGAGAGTTTTGAGAATCGCACTCATCCGCGCTATTCCTTCATCCATCTGATCGCACACGTCGCCGTCCTTGCACGCCGCTCCGTCGTTTCGCTCGCGGAGGATTTCGAGCCACCACCGGAACATGGTGAGAGGAGTTCCAAGCTGGTGCACCGCGAGGTTCATGAACGCCGCGCGTTCGTTCTCCAGCTGCTGGAGCGATTCAAACCGCCGCTTCCACGCGTAGAGAATGATATATCCCGCGAGGAACATGCCGGCGAGCACGATGAGGAGATACGCGAAGGGCGAGAAGATGCTCTGCGAGAGGAAGAGGAATTCCCCGGCATCCATATCCAACCCGATCACGGCGATGACGCGCCCGCGCGCGTTGACGATGGGAGCGTAGCCGGAGATGGCCCGCCCCCAGTGATCGTTGGAAATCTCCTGATCGACGGTGGGATGGAGAAACGCATCGGTGCGAAGCGAAGGGACGTTCGTCGCATCGTACAGGTCGCCGGAGTACGACGCTTCCTCGCCGGGATCGATCACACCATTGTGATTGACGTCGAGTTCCTGCTTGGTTGCGAGCGCATCGGCATCGGCAATGAATTCGAGGACATTGGGATTGTTCGTCCGTCGCATGATGTAGGCGAAGCGCACGGACGGAACGCTCTGGCGGATCGTGCGCAACTGCCTGACAACCTTCGGGAAGGCAGGAAGCTTCATGGCCGCCCTGCCGTGAAGCGTCTCGAGAACGTCGCCGTCGAATTGGAGAGCCGCGACGGCCGCCGTCGTCCGCAGTTGATTCTGGAGCTGCTGCTGCATGAGCGAGCGGCTCCGGAGGAAGAAGAACGCGCCGACGATGGCGATCGTGACGGCGATCGCGCACGCCACGATCAGGATGCGGGGCGCCCCGCGCACGCCGGAGAGGGGACCTTTGATCGGCAAAGAAGAAGGTGGGTTTTCGTTCCAGTATAGCGGAAAAGGCGGATGGATGGAAGATCCAAGATCAAGAAACAAGATGCAAACAAGAGACGCCTCAGGCAGGAAAAGTTGTTTCTTGTATCTTGTACCTTGTATCTTTCGCTTCGTATGCGCCCTCTGACCACTGACGACATCCGGCAGCAGTACCTCGACTTCTTCCGCGACCACGGGCACGCGGTGATCCCGGGTGCGCCGCTCGTGCCGGAGAATGATCCCACGGTGCTCTTCACCACTGCCGGCATGCATCCCCTTGTGCCGTACTTGCTTGGAGAAGCGCATCCCGCGGGGAAGCGGCTTGTCGACGTGCAGCGCTGCGTGCGCACGCAAGACATTGATGAGGTGGGCGACGAGAGCCATCTGACCATGTTCGAAATGCTGGGGCGATGGAGCTTGGGAGAGTATTTCAAAGAAGGCGCGATCGAGATGAGTTTTGAATTCCTCACGCGAGTTCTCGAGATGCCGCTCGAGATGCTGGCGGTGAGTTGTTTTGAAGGCGATGCGGTGGCGCCGAAAGACAGCGAGTCCGCAGGATACTGGAAGAAGATGGGCATCCCCGAGGAACGGATCGGTTTCTTGCCTAAAGCGAAGAACTGGTGGGGCCCTGCGGGAGCGGCCGGACCGTGCGGACCGGATTCGGAAATGTTCTACTGGATCGGCGAAGGCAAACCGCGAGGGAACCCCGCGACGCACGAGAAGGAATGGCTCGAAATCGGCAACGACGTGTTCATCCAGTACACGAAAACGCCGAAGGGAACGTTCGAGCCTCTTCGACAGAAGAACGTGGATGAAGGCATGGGTCTTGACCGTCTCGCATGGATTTTGCAACGGGAGGAGGGCGCGCGGAACGTCTTCGAGACCGATCGCATGAAGCCGATCCTGGAAGCCGTGTTCGATCTGCAGGAGCACTCGGCGTTCGCCGCGAAGAATCGCGATGAAGAGCAAATCCACCGCGAAGAGACGCGCGCGGCACGGATCATCACCGATCACCTGAGAGCGGCGACCTTCATCATCGCCGACGGAGTTTCTCCTTCGAACGTCGACCAAGGATACGTGCTGCGGCGGTTGATCCGCAGGGCAATTCGTTCCGCTCGGACATTAGGGATCGAACATCGAGGAGAATTCGGCCCGGGAATCGCACGTGCGGTGATGGGGGAGTACGGCGAGTTCTACGCACACCTCCATGAACGCGAGGCGGTGATTCTCGCAACGTTGAAGCAGGAAGAAGAGCAATTCGGAAAAACTCTGCAGGAAGGTCTCAAGCGCTTCGAGAAGGTGATGAAGGAGATGAGCGGATCGACCATCGACGGCATGGCCGCCTTCCACCTGTACGACACCTACGGTTTCCCGCTGGAACTCACGAAGGAAATGGCGAAGGAACAGGGACTCAACGTCGATGAAGCGGGATTCAAAAAATCTTTCGAAGAGCACCAAGACAAATCTCGTGCGGGAGCCGAGAAGAAGTTCAAGGGAGGGCTCGCCGATCATTCGGCCGAGACGACCAAGCTCCACACGGCGACCCACCTCTTGAATGCGGCGCTCCAGAAAGTCCTCGGCGATCACGTTTCGCAGAAGGGATCGAACATCACGGCGCAGCGACTGCGCTTCGATTTCAACCATCCGGAGAAGATGACGCCGGAGCAGATCAAGGCAGTCGAGAAGCTCGTGAACGATGCGATCAAAGCCGATCTCCCCGTCTCCTACCACACGACGACCGTGGAGGGAGCCAAGAAGGAAGGTGCAATTGGCGTCTTCGATGAACGGTATGGAAATGAAGTGAAAGTCTACGTCGTCGGCCCTTCGGCCCGTCCGACCAAATGGTCATCCGGGCGGGCGAGCTCGGGGCAAGATCCTTGGAACGAACCATTCAGTAAGGAAATCTGCGGCGGCCCGCACGTCGCGCGCGCCGGAATGCTCGGATCCTTCACGATTCAGAAAGAGGAGAGCTCCTCCGCCGGGATACGGAGAATCAAGGCCGTCGTGGAAGGGGGACCGAAGGAGATTGAGGCGGCAACGGAGGCCTGAGAACAGCAAAAAATCTACCCAAACGCGGGCGGGACGCCCGCTTCCCAATTTCAAAATATTTTCCACTGAGGAGCGGCCCTTCGACAAGCTCAGGACCGCGGAGCTCAGTCAAAGAAAAGCTCATTGTGACAATCCAGAATCGCTTGCGAACAATGGAACCAAGTAACAATGTAACCTCGTGAGACTGAGAATCTTGCTCCTCGGCCTGTTCCTCTTGCCGTTCGCCGCCCATGCCGAGCAATCCACCGTGTGGAATTTTCAGAATGCCGACGCGCTCAAGCCGTGGAACGTGCAGGGCCTGTCGGTCGACCCGACGGCGGAGGGGTTCCACATCACCGGACAAGGCGGCATGATCCGCGATACCCTCCTCTCCCATCCGGTCGACGTCGTCGATGTGACGTTCGCGCGATCGCAAGCCGCATCCATCGCGCTCCTGTGGCACGTGCCGGGAGCGCCACAGCAGGAGGTCATTCAGCTCCCCGTGCAATTGAACGGCGCGCAACCGGAGACGATCCCCATCGATCTCAGCCGTTACCCGCAGTGGGACAGAAACACCGATGTGTTCGGGTTGGGCTTCCCCCTGAACACCGATCTCGTCCTGCAGAGCATGACGCTGCGAGGATGGAGCCTTGGTGAGAAGATCGCCGAGGCGTGGAGATCGATCTGGACGTTCGATGAAGAGAAAGCATACTCCATCAATTTCCTGTGGGGACCGATCCTCGTCACGAATCCCGTGGCGCGCGCGCAGCTCTACCAGACCCTGCCGCCATTCGGATGGTCCGTGAACCGCGTGTTCTATGCCGTAATCGCCCTCGCGGGCATCGCCATCGCAGGCGCGGCGATCTGCAGGGGCGTTCCGCTGCGTGATCGCTCCGGTCGGCGACCGTACATCCTCACGTTCCTCGGCATCGTCGCCGCGCTGTGGCTCCTCTACGACGTACGGATGGGGAGCGAACTTCTCTCCTACGCAGCCAAAGATTATCGCACGGAGATTTCGCAACCGCCCGGGCAGCGGATCTTCCGCAATTACGAGAATTTCTATGACATCGTGGATCGGAGCCTCCCGTTCCTCACGCGCGATCGGCGCTACGTCATGGAAGTTCCGAAGGGCATCGAGCACCTGATGACCGTCGCGCTCTCCATGACGTATCCTTCGACTCCTCTCTTTCCCGAGGAGAACGTCGGACCGGAGATTCACACCTGGCTGATCTTCCGACGAGGGGACATCCACGTGAATGACCACGGACAACTCGCGCAGGGATCGACCGTGCTCTCACCGCCGGGACGCACTGTGATGCAATTCGACCCGACATCGTTTTTGTTCCTGACCAATTGACGCAATCGTACAGACGCCGCATGCGGCGTCTCTACAACCATTCGCACAATGATCCTCCTGTGGCTGCCCATCGGCCTCGCGATCCCCACCCTCATCGGATGGCTCATCCTCACGTTGCTCGAGGGGAAAACGCCCGTGCTGCTTGGGATCGAACGGTGGGTGATGGGTCTCCTTTTGGGGCTGACGCTCACAATGTACCTGACGTTCCTCGGCCACATCGCCTCGCTCGCAGCGCTCTCGCTCGGAGGATTCTTTTCTGTGCAGCTCGTGGCGCTGGCGATTCTCGGCGGACTGTATCTCCTGCGCCGATGGCATCTTCCAGGCATTCCGGCGTCTCCGGTCGCATCACCATCGCCGCGGCCGCGCACGTGGATCCTGATCGCGCTGATCGCTCTCCTCGTCTGGACCGCCGTGAAGATCGCTGTCCCGGGATTCATCCTCATGACCACACCGCCCTACTTCGACGACACCATCACGAACTGGAATCTGCGGGGGGACGTCTTCTTCGTGACCAAGAATCTGGAACTGAGGCTCCCCACCCAGCACCCCAATGATCTCTCGATCAATAGCCTCAGCTCCTACCCGCCGACAGTTCCGATGGTCAAAGCGTGGCTCGCGCATCTGGCCGGTCGGTGGGACAGCGGCCTCGTCGACAGCGTCCACCTCGTGTGGTTGCTCATCAGCCTCGCCCTCGTGTGGACGACGATCCGGCACACGGCGTCACGAACGTGGTCGGTGATCGCTCTCTGGCTCCTGGCATCGTTGCCACTCTACCTCATGCAGGGAACGAATGCCTACGCGGACGTGTTCCTCTCCGCCCACCTGCTCGCAGCAGCCATCCTCCTCTATCACGCGGCCCGAGCGGAGACGCCGCAACGCCGTCTGGCGGCACTCCGACTCGCAGCCTTCGCAACGGCGCTCCTCCCCTTCACGAAGAACGAAGGCCTTCTGATTTACCTCCCCACGATCCTCGCAGTGACGGGCGGACTTCTCCTCGTGAGCGTCACACGGAAGACCCTGACGTGGCGGCAGGTCGGCATCGGAGTCGCCTGGTTCGTTCTCTTGATCCTCGCGATCGGCGCACCGTGGATCGTCTTCAAGCTCGCCCACGGCATGCCCTTCGGCAATGCGAAATCCGTCAGCGGGTTCACCGTCGCCTGGCAATCGAACGTACTCTTCTCGATCGCGATCAACACGTTCTTCGAGGGGAATTGGCTGCTGCTCTTCCCGGTCTTCATCGCTCTCCTGCTCACGCGCTCTCGCGAAGCTTTCCGCACTCCTCTCGCCATGTTCACCTTTATTTTCCTGATCGTCTCCGTGGGGCAGCTCCCGCTCTTCCTCTTCACGGGCCTCTCCACCGAAGCGCTGATGCAGACGGGCTACGCGCGCGGCCTCATCCACTTGGTTCCGATCGTCGTCATCCTCGTGACGCTGCTGGTGCGGTCGCTTGTCGAAAATGAAGATGAAAGATGCAAGATGCAAGATACAAGAACCAAGGAATGAAACACTGCTTGGAATTTTTTTGTATCTTGCATCTTGTTTCTTGGATCTTGCTCTAGAGTTGCCTCGCGCTCGTAACTCGCTATCCTTCATTCATGCCTTCCTACGCCGCCTTCATCGGACATCAGCCGCACCTGAGCATGGCGGAGCTGAGCGCTTCGCTTCCGGATTTCCGCATTGAGCGCATCCTCGGAGGCGCCGTCGTGATCTTCTCGGCCGGCGAGATCCTCGACGAAGCGTTCCTCCGAAGACTCGGCGGCACGATTGTCATCGCGAAAGCCTTCGAGAGCGCGCCGACCGATTGGTCGACTCTTCCCCGACTTCTCGTCCATGAAACGCAGACCGTGAAAGGCAAAGTGACCTACAGCCTCCGCACGCATGGGCTCCCTCCAAGCACGGTGAGCAAATTGTACCGCGAGTGCAAAAACGCATTGAAGAAGAGCGGCCGACCGGCGCGGTACGTGGGATCGGAGGGCAAACCCGCGCCCTCGCTCGTGCTGCACAAGGAGGGACTGATCGGCGGCAAGCACGGCTGCGAGTTCGTCATCGCGAGCGGGAAGGAGTTCCTGTGGATGGGGAAGACCGTCGCGGCGCAGGACATCGAGGCGTACGCCAAACGGGATGTTCGCAAGCCCGTCCGCGACACGAGCGTCGGACTCCTCCCGCCCAAACTCGCGCAGATCCTGCTGAACTTTGGCGTGTGGCTCGTCAAGGGACAGCAATCGCAAAATCGTAATTCGCAATTCGTAATTCGTAATTCTCTCACCGTTTGGGATCCCTTCTGCGGCACCGGCGTCATCCCCATGGAATGTCTCCTCCGGGGATGGACGGCGCTCGCGTCCGATCTCTCGCTGAAAGCGGTGAACGGCTGTACGAAGAATCTCGACTGGCTGCGCAAGGAGGAGAAGATCTTCAAGAAGGACGTGGAGAGTGCGGTGTGGAAGCAGGACGCACGCAAACCGTTCGAGAGCAAGAAGAAGCCGGACGTGATCGTGACCGAGACGAATCTCGGTCCTGCGCTCACCGGACGCCCCTCGCAGAAGAGTACCGCCACGATGCGCGCCGAGAACGAGCGGCTGCAGGAAGAGTTCCTCCGCGCCGTCGCGCAGACTCTCCCCGGCGTACCGCTCGTGGTCACGTGGCCGGTATGGTACAACCGCAAGGAACAAGTCCGTCTTGAGCACGTGTGGTCGGTCGTCGACGAGCTGGGCTACCGTTCAACACTTCCTCCGGGAATCGAATCGGATCGCGAAAATCGACTGAGCCTCCTCTACCGGCGACCGGATCAATTCGTGGGGAGAGAAATCGTGTTGTTGCAAGCAAGGCGACGGTGAGAGGGGAGAGTCGTGACCATCCTCGTCACGACTTTCTCCTCCTCCTCTCCGGAGAGTACTCTTCCGCCATGTCCGCCGTCCGCACACCATCAAGCACATGCCCATCCATGGATCGACGCGGGAGTGCGACCGGCTTCGGGGCCCTGCGCATCGCGTACGGCGCGACGCTGTTCGGACTTGCACTTGCCCGCCTCAAGGCACCCCAAATCGGATGGTACGATCCTTTCACGCTCGTGCTGATCACAAGCGCGATCATTCTCTCGATTCTGATGATTGTCGGCATCTGGCCGCGCTTCTCCACGTTCGCGAGCGTGCTCCTGCTCGTCTGGGTGGATGCGCTCGGCCCCTCGTCCCGCACATTCCCGCTCATCGTGCTCCTCTGTGTCGGATGCATTCTCCTGATCGCTCCCGGGATCGATGCTCTCTCGCTGCTTCGGGCGCGCTTGCAATGGAAACACTGGAGGAAATCCGGGACGCTCCTCGCTCCGCGCAGAATGCCGGCATGGCCGCTGCATCTCCTGACGACCCTCTTCACCGTGCTCTACCTCACCGCCGCCTGGCGCATCCTGCGGGGTGCCGCACTCTGGCCGGGCGCGTTCCCCCTCGATACCCCCATCCTGCACGGCGGCGTCGTTCTCCTCGCCATCGGATGGACCGTGATGCTGGGATGCACGACCTTCCCGCCGCACGCCTGGAACGAGCGCCTGCATGGTTTCCTCTTCGGGGCGAACGCCATCGTCGCGTGCGCGCTGCTCTTCGCGGGGAGTGCCCCCCTGCTCTCACTCATTCTGCTCATCGGCACGCTGGGACTCCTCACGCAAACGGACATCGATGCACTCCGCGCGCGCTGCAGCCGCTATCAACGTGGACCGATCACGGTCTTCTTCGACGGGGCATGTGGCCTCTGCCGCCGCAGCATCTTCTCCATCGCCCTCCTCGACTCGCTCCACCGCGTGCAGACCGTCGATTTTCGCAATGAAACACTGCGAAAGGAATTCGCGCCCGATCTCTCGCCCGCCTCACTCGACCGCTCGCTGCATTTGCGGACTCCCGATGGGAGGATCTTCACCGGCTTCGACGCCTTCCGATTCCTCAGCCGGCATCTGCCGGCCCTCTGGATCGTTGCTCCATTCCTCTCCATTCCAGGCATCCCGACGATCGGACGGATGGTGTATGCGGGTATTGCGGAACGGAGGAAGAGGTGCACGCACGAAGAGTGCAAGATCTAGCATGAAGTCGGAAAGACCGTATACTTGCCGTCGCTGATCTTTTCGAGGGAGACGTAGCGGTGTATCTCTGATCCACTCTTCTCCTATTCAATACAGTCGTCCGAAGGGACGGGGAGTCGCAATTCTGATTTCCACGTTCTTTCTCCACTCTCGGTCCCCTGTAGCTCAATGGTAGAGCATCTCGCTGTTAACGAGAGGGTTGCTGGTTCGAGTCCAGCCGGGGGAGCCATTCTTTTGTTTTGACACATTGTGCGATGCCCGAGAACGGACTTTTCAGCTCGTAGATGAGGTTTTCGCCTTCCACTTTTCCGTTCGCAAGCACGAAGCGCAGTAGTTGGTTCCTTTGGACTGGTTGCGAACGCTTAAAAAGGTTAGACGCACGTTTGAGCAGTTCCAGTAAATAGGAACACGATATGAGGAATGTTTCGTCGGCCTTGCTATGTGACCGCAGTTCGTCGTGAAGTTGCTCTTCCCGTGCCGTAATTCCCGATTCCCACGCCTAGCGCAGATTGACTTGCCATGTTCTGAACAACTCCTGTATACGTATTGGCCATGCCGGAAGTCTGGTACTTGAAGGAGATACGCGAGAGGGACAAGGAGGTCCGTCGTCTGAAGCA
>JACOTD010000019.1 GCA_016178535.1 Candidatus Peregrinibacteria bacterium | reverse complement strand
ATGGCTTCTGCAAGACAATTTCTTGCTCCTGTCACTCTTGCAGATGGCGCAGAAAATGGTTCCTGCGGCATCTATCACCTCGTCATGCAGACCTCAAGGGCTGGTGAGTGTCTGCAAGAGGGTGCCAGGGGGAATTGCTGCAGACGGTCAGTGAATCTCTTTCAGGTAGCACTCCTCGCAATAGATTTTCTCTGGACGCTCTGGCGCGAAAGATGTTCTCATTACTCTGCGACATTTCATACAGCTGCGATTCCATAACTGTCTCGGATTACGTTTCTTCAATCGCGCTTCATGCCGTTGGAAAAACGCCCGGTCGGGGACGGGAATGTCATTCTGTTTGTAGAATTGGAATTCCTGTGGAATCATCTTGTACGGCTTGTTCGTCGCCGAACATGTCAGTACTTTCTCGCAGATCGATGCATCGGTGTCATGGATGGAATCAGGTATTGTCTCGTTCGTCACGGACGCGGCGGCTTTTTCATCACTCCACTTCGCGCCGAGGGACAGCGCGCGCTCCTTCGTGATCGGGACGTAATCTTGTGCGATTGTCTGGTTGTAGGAGAGAGGACAGAGAGACATGGGGAAGAACTTCCCCCACTCGCCGGTTCGTTGCATGTGTTCAATGATCTTTGGAACGAGCAACTCGTACTTCTCTTTCGAGTATTGCTTGTTCAAAACGCAGTAACTGTTGCGTCGCATGGAAACGCAGCCGAATACGTCGTGTGCACTCTTGCTTTGGTAGCAATAGAGGACATTCGATCCGTTATACGTCACGCAAGAAAAGAGCACGCGGTTGCAACCGCCTCCCGCTTCCATGCATGAGTAACATTCTTCCGATGGGAAACCCCATGCGTAGCAATCCATGCAATTCTTGGATTGGTGGAACCATGCGCAATACTTGCAATCCTCCAGGTCGGACACGTCGTAGCAGTCATGTGCGCGACGCGAGCGGAGAATTCCGTTTCCTGTCACATCTTCGTTCATCTCGCCGACCATGTACCTGTGCGGATACCTTAAGCGATGAACGTTGAAAAATGTTTTCGCTTCCGCCACTCGACTGCGACGGTGGAGTTCGAGTCCGGCGATCCGTCGTTCGTAGTCTTCTTTCGAAAGTTGCTCGTTGAGGAAGACGTGTTCTCTCTCCGCAAGATTCACGCTTCCGAAGCAATGCTTGCATCCTCGGCAGCTGTAGAGAAAGGCGCTGTCGCTGCAGTTGCTGCAGTTCTGGCTCTCGCGGAGGTTGTAGCACTTGGCGCAGTCGATGCACTCGTAGCAGAGCTCGCAGTGATCGAGGAAGGAACAGTCGATGCAATCGCGGCAGTAGTTTACGAAGTTGCCGTAGTAACAGTCTTCGTTGTGATTGGCGCCGGAGATGAGATAGCAATTCCTGTTCCAACTCGCCGAATTCACGTAGTCACAATTCTCATTCGCGTCGACTGACACAGACATGACTGGCACCGTTCTCAAGAGCTCTCTGAACTGCTCGAAGAACGGCCGGTTGAAATCAAACTCGCTTCCGAAATCGAGCGGGTTCCACGCGTCGCTCCACCACTCGTCCGGCGCATATGCTTTGCAGTCGGCTACCGGCGGATACATGGAGAGAATCTGTTTGCCGGAGCAGTCGCTCCTGCGTAGAAACACATGCAGCTCGGGACGCCAAACGTAGCGCTCCTGCGCCCGGCATTGCGGACAGATTTCCGGAGGCGGGATCGTGAATTTTTTCCCGCCGAGTACCGGAGAGACTTCATCGTAGAACGTGAGATCATCATCGGTGATCTCGAATGTTTGCTTGCAGTGTTTGCAACTCTGGAGCACAGAGTCAGTATACCTCCTTCAGGTAGCATGCTTCGCAGTAGACCCTCTCAGGACGCTCCGGCGCGAACGTCGTTTGAATCGATTTGCCGCATTTGACGCATGCTCGCGTCCAGAGCTTTCGAGGATTGCGGAGTTCATGACGATCTTTATGGCGTTGCATCGGGCATTTCCGAGGGAGAGGAATGGTCATCTGCCAATAGAATTTCAATTCCTGCGGGATGATTTTGTAGGGCTTTCCCGTTGCGGAACAATGCAAAATTCGCTGACATGCTCCTTCATCGACGTTCTGAATGTCGTCGGGGACCGCTCTCTCGTCTTTCGCGGTGTGTGCTTCGGCTTCAATGTCATCTCTCCACGGAAACCCGCGCGCAATCGCTTCGGACTTTTGCAGCGGCATGTACTCTTGCGCCACCGTCTCATTGTATCCATGGGGTGACAAGCGCACGGGGAAGAATTCGCCCCATTCGCTCGTTGACCGCATGTGTTCTATCAAGCGAGGGACGAGGTTCTCGTACTGCTCTTTCATAAATTGCTTGTTTAAGATGCAGTGCTGCTTGTGCTTGAGTCCGATGCATCCGAAACAGTCTTTGCAGCTCTGGAGCATGTGACTGTAGTAGCAATTCGCGTTGTACGGTCCTGCCATGTAGAACGCGGAGTACTTGAGCCCGACTGTTGAAGTTACTTCATAGCTCGCTTCGGGCCCATACGGCGAGTAATTCATGTCATAGCAATTCTTCGCATCGAGCACGTCGTAGAGATACTTGCTGTCCTCGCAATTCGTCGCGTTGAAGCAGTGAGTGCAATTCTTCGAATTCTTGAGATCATTGCCGATGCAATCTTCGCAGTTGAAGTTGTACATGTCGCGGTAGATTCCTTTCTCGATGCGCATCGTCTTCCAAATGGAAACCACATTCTGGAGGGCCCTCTGCGAGCCGAGATTCAATTCCCTCAGTTTTGTTTCGTACTCTTCCTTCGTGTGCGGTTCATTCAGGATGCAGTATTCCTTGTTGCGGAGATTGATCGAGAGCAGACAATTGCGGCAGCCTTTGCAGTCGAAGCAGAATGCGCAATCCGAGCAGTCATCCATGTACTGTGACCAGCGAAGCGCGTAGCAGTTATAGCACTGAATGGATTCGTAGCAGAGCGTCGAGTGGTACACGAAGGTGCAATCACAACAGTTCTTCGAGTACTTCGTGAAGTGATTGTAGTAGCAATCCTCGTTCGCTTCCGCGGCGATATCGAGGTAGCAATTCTTCTCATCGTTGCAGTAGTTGCAGTAATCGCTGTTCTCGCACTTGCTGATGGCCACTCCCCAGTGAGGAACCTGATCATTCAGGGCCGCCCACTGTTCGAAGAACGGACGAGTGAAATCGATCTCACGCCCGAAGTCCAGCCCGTCCCACCCGTCGCCGTGCCATGCGTCTTGTTTGTAGACGGGAAATTTCGTATCGGGCGCATACATGGAAACGAACATCTCCCCCGTGAGATCGCACGTGCGACGGTAGAAGGTGCGGTCGTTGCGCCACGCCATTCTCCGTTGAACGCGACAATCGGGACACAGTGTGGGAGGAGGAATCACGTACTTCTTCTCATGAAAGAGAGGAGAAATTCTTTCGTAGAAGGCGAGATCACCATCGGTGATCTCGAAGGAGGCGCCGCATTGGGCGCAGGATTTTTTCATGCCCTCAGTATACCTCGTCGTGCGTTCCCACGGTCACGAACAAAATGATCGTATGACCATTTTTCTCTCGGTACATGATTCTGAGATCATAACCGGCAGAAATGGCATGCAGACCGCTCTTTGATCCCCTAAGTTTATGATTGCGTAATCGAGGATCGAAAGGGCTGGTTACAAAGATTCCCAAAACATCATCAACCCGATGTCGGTCATCCACAGATAGTTTTCGGTATGCCCGTTGGAACGATGGGGCATAGAAAGTCTGCATATTACTTTTGAAGATCTTTCAGCATGTCCTCGACTGTCGAGAAGGGGCCGGCTAGTTTTTCCTTCATCGCTTTCGCTGCAAGACGATCGAGTTTCTTGATTTGTGTGGGAGTGTATTCATCTTGAGGAGATTCCAACACGAAAGGAATGCCACCCGTCGCAGCGACTTTCACGAAGAAGATGCGAACGGCCGTCGGCATATCCACGCCAATGTCCGCGAGGACTTTCTCCACGCGCTTCTTGAGGTTGTGATCAAGCCGCACTTGTATGCTCTTCGTCGCCATAACGCATATCATTGTATGGTTTCTGCATGCAAAACGCAACTGCTTTTAGTACATGGTCTGGAGATAACACGATTCGCAATAGACGATTTCCGTTCGCTCAGGAGAGAAGGCAGTCTGAATATTCTTCTGACATTTCTGACATTGCCTTTTCCAGAGCTTGCGCGGTCTCCTCTGTGCCATGCGATCCAGGTAGCGCTGATCCGGATGTCGACGTGGAACAGGGATTCCTGACCGTCGATAGAAATCGAGTTCCTGCTTGACGATGCGGAATGGTTTGTCACTCTTCTCGCATCGAATCGCCCATTGCAACATATCATCGGGAATGTCCGCAATGTACTCAGGCAATTGTGCGGCGGGAATCGTCCGCTCTGCATCTGGGGGAATGCTTTCGTAGTCTGACCAGCGAATTTTCTGTTCCGCAGCCTGTTCTTTGGTAAGCGGATAGTATTCCTGAGCGCGCGATTGGTTGTATCCGAAGGGAGAGAAGGAGAGAGGGAAAAATTCTCCCCATAAGCCGTCCTTTTTCATGTGCTCGATGATCCGAGGAACGAGAGCCTCGTACTCTTCCTTCGTGTACTGCTTGTTCAGAATGCAGTACGCGGCTTGGTTGAGCCCCGCGCAGCCGAAGAGGTCATGGGAATTCTGCGTGCAATCGCAGTAGCTCACGTTCTTGTTGTCGTAGGTGAAGTGGCACGCGAGACATTGGTATCCGTTGCTGATAGCGTGACACTCGTACATCAGTTCCGCCCATCCGACGTGATAGATATCCATGGAATCCTTCACATCGATGCCGTCGAAGCAATGTCGGCAATCCTGCATGGTGATCGCATCGAAGCAGTCGGTACAGTCTTTGGAGAAGAAGAGGAGATCCCCGCTGCAATTCTCGGACTGCACCTGATACATGGCCGGATGAATGACCACGCGCTCTTTCCGGCGGATGTATTCTTTTCGGAAGTTCGCCAATGCTGAGGAGGAGAGAGGGATGAATTCCGCCATCTTCCGCCGGTACTCTTCCTCCGTGTACTGCTGATTTTCGATGCAGTGGCTCTTGTTTCGGAGATTCCAACAGAGAAAGCAATCGCTGCAGTTCATGCAGTCGTAGCAGAACCAGACGCTGCGGCAGCGCCGGATGAAATCGCAGAAGAACGCTTGGTAGCTTCCCCATGCGTAGTACGTCTCGTAAGAGAGCTCGCATCCTTCCATCAGATACGAGCAATCGACGCAGTCGCGGCAGTGGTCGATGACCCAGTCGGAGTAATAGATGTCTTCGCATCCGAACGTGACCGCGCAGAGGTAGCAATTCTTATTCTTCCCGGAATGATTCGTGTAGTGGGCGTTCTCACTCTGCTTATTCACGAGGGCGACGCGCGGAACCGCGAGCTGCAATGCGCGGAATTGCTCGAAGAACGGACGCGAAAAATCGAAGTCCCTGCCATACTCCAGTGCATTCCATTGATCGGACCACCAGATGTCCTGTTCGTAGATTGTGAAGGGCGAATCCGGCGGATACATGGAGACGATTTCCCGGCCGCTGAAGTCGCACTTCCTTCGGTACATGTTCCGTTCATTCCTCCACGCAAGTCGCCGTTGCTGGCGGCAATCCGCGCAGCGCGTGGGAGGCGGGATGCCGTGCTTCTTTCCGCCGAAGATCGGCGACAGCTTTTCGTAGAATTCAAGATCATCGTTCGTGACCTCGAAGAGAGTTTGGCAATGCGCACATGCCTTTTGCATGCGATCAGTATACCTGGTCTTGGCAGAGGACATTCGTTGCGCTACATTCCCGCCCCTATGCACGGCTCTCCACGATTCACGGCATGCGAGCGTGACATCATTGCGCGTTGCAGTACGCCGCGTGACACACAGGCATTCATCTGCGAGAACATTCGCTATCGAACGAATCCTCGTGGTTGCGTTCGCACCTTCCGTAGGGTGCTTCGGGAGCGCTACGCCCAATGCCTGGAAGGCTCGCTCTTTGCAGCCTGTGTACTGGGTGAACATGGTTACCCTCCTCATATTCTCTGTCTAGAAACGTCAGAAACTGATCATTGCCTCTACGTCTATCAGAATGGAACGACGGGGTATTGGGGCGCCATTGAGAAACCGATCAGCTCTCGCACCGCTGGAAAGCCTGCCATCTACAGCAATCTCGCGTCCCTTGCACATGGCTTTCGCAAATTAATCTGTGGGGAATTGCGCGGTTTCACGCACATTGATCTCACGAATGTGCCCTGCAGTTGGCGCACCGGTCGCAATGCGAAGGAAATCGATGAACTGCTCTACGACGTCGCGTACGTTTCGCTTGGACCAGAACGAGAAGGTGAATTCTACATCAGCGATTGTGACGGTACGAGAACGTGGCTTCATCCCCGTGCGGTGATTTCGCTGCGTCGGAGGTTCCAAGGGATTCTGCTCCTCAAGAACCTCCATGAATACGATAGGGATGAAGCACAGCGAGTAACGGCATCATGAAAAAATCAGTATACCTCTTTCAGATAACACTCTTCGCAATAGACGATCTCCGGCCGATCAGGAGAGTACGTCGTCCGAATTTTCTTGGAGCACTTCGCACACGTTCGGTCGAAGAGCTTCCTCGGGGTTCGCTGCTGAAGACGATTCGCGTAGCGCGTCTGCCAGGCGAGACGCGGGAGCGGGTAGCCGAATTGTTTGTCGAACGTGAGTTCCTGCGGCGTGATGCGGTGTGGGCGCTTTGTCTCCGCGCACGTCAGGAGCGCATCAATGATGTCCTCAGGCGCCTGATGGACGTCATCGGGAAGTTTCGTCGCTGATGTTACAGACGTTTTCTGATCCTCTTCCTTCCACCGGTATCCCCTCTTGATAGCTTCTCCCTTCGTGAGGGGAAAGTAATCCTGTGCGAGCGTCTCGTTGAAGAAGAACTGGTTCATCGCAGGTGGGAAGTATTCTCCCCACTCTCGAGTCTTTCGCATGTGCTCGATCAGCTTCGCCTTCACCTTCTCGTACTCCTCCTTTTGGTATTGCTTGTTGAGGATGCAGTGCTTCTTCTTTCGCAGCGCAATGCACCCGAAGCAATCGTCGACGCCGTAACAATCCAGGCAATACGCCGTATTCGCGTGATGCTCGCCGTTCATGCAGCAGATGATTGTGTGGGAGAAGTCGACGCTCAAACAATTGAAGGCGATTTCTCCGTAATGGACTCCTGTGCAGAAGTATTGATCCTTCTGCTTGAGCGTGCGGTCGGAATAATAAATGTCCTGCGCTTCCTGCACGTTGTAGCTTTCAACAACGTTGCGGGAATTGTAAATGAAGTTCCCGCTCACGTTGTCGTTGTTCTCCCCGATCATCGCGCGATGGATCACATCGCGCTTCACGTGTTCCAGGAACTTCTGCCGGAACAGCTCGGTGAAGGCAAAGGATGTTCTGAGCTTCCTCAGAATGCTTTCGTATTCCTCCTTACTCACCTCTTTATTCCACACGCGGTACTTCTTGCGCCGTAGGTTCCAGCAGCCGATGCAGTTCTCGCAGTTGCGGCAATCGAAGAGGAACCAGGAACTCGTGCAGCTCTGACAATTCTGGCTGAAGGCCGTTTCGTAGCACTCCAGGCAATCCACGCACTCGTAGCATTGCTGGCACTTGACGGTGTAGTGACAGTCGACGCAGGAGACGCTGTGGTACATGCTCTGGCCGTACAGGCAGTTCTCGTTGAACCAGCTGCCGAAGACGAGGTAGCAGTTCTTATTGTGCGTCGCGTAGTTCGTATAGTCGCAGTTTTCGGAATCGAGCGTGTAGATGTTCGATTTGGGGACGATGCGTTCCATTTCGATGAATTGATCGAAGAACGGACGGTTCCAATCGATATCTCGGCCGTACGAGAGCGGATCCCAGCCATCGCTCCACCAAATATCTTTATCGTAGATGGGATACGAGGCATGCGGCGGGTAGTACGTGATGATCTCTTTCCCTGTCTTTGCGCACGACCGCTTGTACAGATCCGTTTCGTTGCGGAACGAGAGGCGCGATCGCGCCATCTCCTCCGGGCACAGAGTCGGAGGAGGCACTCCCATCCTCGCATAGAATTCATTGTCATGATCGGTGGCTGTGAACGACGTTCCCGAAATGCGGCAGGCGCGTGTTTCTGGCATGGCGTCAGTATACTTCCTTCAAATAGCACTCTTCGCAATACACAATCTCCGGCCTCTCGGGCGAATAACTCGTTTCAATCCCCTTCCCGCACTTGGCGCACGTTCGGTTCCAGAGTTTTCGAGGATTCCTCAATGCCATCCGCCTGCGATGTCGTTCATCTGGATGGAGCCGGGGAACGGGCAGTCCCATCGTGCGGTAGAATGCGAGCTCCTGCTTGATGACGCGGAACGGCCGCTTCGTCGCTTCGCATTCGATCGCCCAGTTGAGGATGTCGTCGGGAACATCAACGATCAAAGCAGGAAGTGCCTTTGCGGAAACGATCTTTTCCACTTTCGGAATCTCTTCGCGTACCTCGCGCCAGAGGAAACCTTTTTTCGAAGCATCAAATTCTGAAAGCGGATAGTGTTCCTGGGCAATCGTCTCGTTGTAGCCAAACGGTGACATCGAGGCAGGGAAGAATTCTCCCCACTCGTTGTTCTTTCGCATGTGCGCAATAATTTTCGGACCGAGTTCTTCATATTCCTCCTTTGTATATTGCCGATTGAGGATGCAGTACTGGCCTTTCCTCAGACCGACGGATCCGAAGCAATTGTTGGATCCGTTCATGCAGAATGCGCAGTACAGAAGATTGCTGACATCACCCCAACAGTGAATGCAGAAGCAATTCTGAATGCCTGGGCCCGTTGAAAACACTTCGTACAGCCACTCCCCCATTCCACCGATCATGTCCTGCGCGTTCTTTGCGCTCTGCGGAATGATTGCGCAATTCTTGCTGTCTTCGATGTTCTTGCCATCGAAGCACCGAATCGCATTCTTGGAATTGCTGAGATAATTCCCGGTGCAATCGGTGCAGTTGACCATGACAACATGCGGATGGGGCAAGCGCATCTCGAGAGTTTTAGCTTCTTTTCGATATTCTTCGATGATCTCTTCGGTGAGTTTTATCGCATTGATGCGCTTCTTCCATTCTTCCGGTGAGAGCTGCTCATTGAAGTAGCAGAACTCTTTGCTGCGAAGCCCGGTGCAGCCGAAACAATTCTTGCAATTCTTGCAGTCGGAACAGAAGAGGCAATCCGTGGAGGTGCTGCAATTTTTGCAGAAGAGAAGATGGTAACACTTCACACAGTCGAGGCTTCCGTAGCAGAGTTCGCAGTCATGGAGCCCGGAACCGTCCATGCAGTTCCTGCTCGAGTAGCAGTAGCCCGTGTAATAACAGTCTTCGCAGAAGTCCGTCACGAAGACCATGTAACAGTTCTTGGACCAACCGCACTGATTGGCATAGTCGCTGTTCTCGCACTGCACGTTGACCAGAGCGATGTGTGGCACTTCTTGGTAGAGTTCCTGAAATTGCTCGAAGAACGGACGCGAAAAATCGAATGGCCTACCGTACTGCAAGGGATCCCATGCATCGCTCCACCAGGCTTCCGGGCTGTAGATCGTGTGCGGACTTTGGGAATGATAAATAGAAATAAGATTTTTCCCAGTCTTGGCGCATGCGCGATGATACAGCTTCCGCTCGTTGCGAAATGCGTAGCGCCGTTGAGCGCGACAGTCGGGACAGTGCGTTGGAGGAGGAACCGCATACGCTTGTCCTTCGAACACCGGAGAAACTTTCTCGTAGAATGCGAGATCGTCGTTCCTGATCTCGAAGGGAGAGCCGCACTGCGCGCACGATCGTTGCATCCGTGATCAAGTGTACCTCAGCGACTGGCGCGCGCGAGACCCGTCACAACCTCAAGGTGTGTAATCCTCTGGCCATGATCTTCGACATTGTCTTCGAGGACGCCGATTTTGTCCTTGTGTGCTCCGTTGAAGTCATGCACGAGCTTCTCGTTGATGACTTTGAATTCATGGACGAGCTCTTTTTTGAGCTGCCTCTTGGATTTTTGGATAGCGGTAGTTATTTTCTTCTCCAATCGCTCCTCAAGATCGGCGAGATCTTGCTTGGTTGCAGGGTCCTGATTCTGCGCATTTGTCATCAGCGGCGATCCTATCAAACAACAGGCCGTAAGCAACCTCTAAAAATGGCCTGTATATGAGCCGAATCGCGATTGACGAGAACCGTGAAAAAGGATTCGCAACGACGAAGGAACAGACTACATTTGCTCTCTTCTTCTCTCCACAACCATGAACGATATGCAAACAATTCGTCGACGTATCCAGCAGCTTGGGAAGAAGAGAACGTTCATCAAATTTCGGCGCGCAACCGGCCATGAAACATTGGAAGAGCTCGAGAGAAGAAAAGCGGAGACGCAGTATGTGCGTGCGCTGTGCCAGAGAATTTGGTGGAATCTTTCTGCAAAGGAACGGACGTTCATTCGAACAAAAATTCTCGCTGCCAATCCATCGTATCGCAAGAACCCGGAAAATTACTTCCTCCAGCATGAATGTATTGAAGAAGTGAAGCGTTATCTTCTCGGTCCTCAATACACAGTCGCCAAATAGCACTCTTTGCCCTTCGACTTGCCAGCCTGGCGGACTCGCTCAGGGCGAATCCCGACAGTTGAAAAGAGTTCGATGTTATCAATAGACGACCTCAAGATAACAGGATTCGCAATACACAATCTCCGGCCTCTCTGGTGCGTAGCTCGTCTCGACCTCCTTCCCGCATTTGGCGCACGTTCGGTTCCAGAGTTTTCGAGGATTCCGCAGTGCCATTCTCATGCGATGACGCTCGTCGGGGTGAAGGCGGGGAACGGGCAGGCGGCTCTGGCGGTAGAATTCGAGTTCCTGCTTCGTGATCTTGAAGTTCTTTCCCGTCGCTTCACACGCGAACACACCGTGGAGAATTAAGTCGTCGACTTTCGCTATGTCGAAGGGAATCGCTCTCCACTGCATCGTCTCCTTCCCCTTCGTCACGGGCAAATTCTCTCGCCAATTCCAGCCTTTTGCAATCGCGTCCTCCTTTTTCATTTCAAACTGAACTTCTACAGTTCCCAATGACCTCACCCGGGAAATTGGCTGCCTGATGCGACCGTGATGTCGCCAAAACAAAAACCTGGTGCCACATTCTTTTCGCTTTTCCTTGATTGCAAGCGCAGTTTCGTAGTTCTCT
>JACOTD010000052.1 GCA_016178535.1 Candidatus Peregrinibacteria bacterium | reverse complement strand
GTGCGTTGCAAAAAACACAGAACCGCCCAATCTCTTCGTACAGAGCCGTAGAATGACTTTTGGAAAACCGGCCGAATCCCGTCAAGCCGATTTGGGTTGCAAGGTCAGTGAGCGGTTACACGCTCTTCAAATGACTTCTTGAACATTTTATTGCAAAAAATAGAAAAGTAATTTATAATAGACATAGACACCCAATGCAATTTTTTCGCTCCATCCGCCAGCAACTCCTCGGCGCGTTTGTCGGTTCGATGATCGCACTCGTCCTGTACGAGGCGTTCGCCGCTCTCTCACCGACTCTCTTCTCGTTCCTGCCGCAGAGCCAGGCGGCTGTCATCCAGGCGGAGAGAACGCAACGACAGGATCGCATCGTGGAGCTTGCGCGGGAGAATCTGAGGACGCAGGGGATTGGCGAACAATAAACGAGGAGCGGGTCGGAGAAAAATGCCACGTGCCAAGCTGCCAGGTGCCAAGAAATTTGTGAATGAACAAGAGTTGAATCTTCAACGATTGTTTTCTTTATGAATTGTTTGCCTGCCCTGAGCAAAGTCGAAGGGGTTTCTGGCTCTTGGCCTCTTGGAATTTTATAGCCCTTGCTGCCCAATTCTTTGCACTGCACACTTCATCTGCATTCCTTTCCTCTTCTTCTTCCTCGGCCTCACCTTCGGCAGCTTCGGCAATGTCCTCCTCTATCGCCTCCCCAAGAACCGCACGATTCTCGGGCGTTCCGCCTGTCCGCACTGCCGCAAGAAACTTCGTGCGTGGGAACTCATCCCCGTCGTGAGCTACCTCCTGCTGCGCGGACGCTGCGCGCGATGCCAAGAGATACTCTCCGCGCGCTATCCGCTCATCGAGCTCGCGAGCGGACTCCTCTTCTTCGCGACATTTCTCCATGAAGGCTCCTTCGCATTCTCGACGATGTTCCTCGTGCTTGCGCTGTGGCTGCTTCTCCTGATCGCTGTGACCGATCTGGAGACCGGCTTCATTCCTGACGCATTGAATGTGCCCTTCGTGATCCTCGCGGCGCTGTCTACCTTCTTGCATTCCGGCTTCGTCCTCTCCGGAATTTTCTTGGCGCTCTTCTTCTTCGGCGGTCAGTGGCTCTTCAGCCGCGGTCGGTGGATCGGGAGCGGAGATGTGATTCTGGGGGCGGGCATCGGCGCGTTGCTCGGATCGTGGACGACTGTTCTCATCTTCCTCTTCCTCGCGTACGTCTCGGGCGCGCTCGTCGCGAGTGTGCTCTTGCTCCTGCATCGGAAAACGACCGCGGATTCCTTGGTCTTCGGACCGTTCATGGTCATGGGGGGGATGGGGGCGTTCTTCTTTGGGGGGCTTTTGTGAAGTTATTGTTGTTTCGATGAGGATTCAGACGATTCATGCCGATTCCGGATCAAAGCGATGCCATGGTGAGCTCGTTGAACTGGGACAACTCGGAGATCCCATTGTGCTGATTTTCGGCATACACAAGAAAATGGAGAGCTCCACGTCGGATAGGACAGAAGCCCTCCAAGTGTCAGTCATTCAATATGACCTCACTTGGAGGGCTTCGCCTTCGCTTCTAACATTTGCCGACGTCGAAATCCCGTTTGCTGTCCTATCACGAGATTATCGGTCCATCGGCACAGATTAGAAGCGAAGAGAAACAGAAGAATGACTGACTAGACCATCTTACTTATATATTGCAAAATGTCAAATAGAATTTTCCGCTTCTGTCCAGGGAAAGCTCTGCAGAGAGCCGTTTTTGCTGAGGGCATTCCGTCGGTATCCTGAGGAGGTGAAGATCGTGGCACAGAACCGGCGCGCGCGCTTCGACTACGAGATGCTCGAGAGCATCGAGGCGGGTATCATCCTCATGGGGCCGGAAGTGAAATCCTGCCGCGCGGGGCAGGTGAGCTTGGCCGGAGCGTACGTGTCGTTCCTCGGCGGCAAGCCGATGCTCAAGCACGCGACGATCGCGAAGTACGCGTATGCCGCATCCGTCGCCGACTACGATCCCGAGCGCGATCGCGAACTTCTCCTCGGCAAATCCCAATCCATACGACTCCAATCATCGGTCGCGGAGAAAGGGATCAGCATCATTCCGCTCGAAGTGCGCGCGGGCAAGTACATCAAGGTGCTCCTGGCACTCGCGCGGGGGAGAAAAACCATCGACAAGCGACAGAGGATCAAGGAGAGGGAGATGGACCGACGTATTCGAGAAGGAAGGGAAACCTGAGCTTTTGAATTGAAAATTGACAATGGATAATGGACAATGATGGCAGTGATTCAGATCTCCGATGTTCAACTGAATTATCAATTTTCCATTGTCAATTTTCCATGTGTTCCGATGTCGTTATTGCCTCCACAAATCCAGCGGACAATCGAGGAGTTCAGTAAGCTCCCCGGCATCGGACCCAAGTCCGCGGAGCGGCTGACCTTCCATCTGCTCAGGAGCAGCAAAGCGCGGCCGGATACACTCGGGCAAACGCTCCTCGATCTCAAGCACGAGCTCAAATACTGCAGCGTCTGCCAGATGATCACGCTCCAGGAGCAGTGCTCCATCTGCCTCGATCCGTCGCGCGATCATGCGACGATTCTCGTGGTGGAAGATCCGCTCGAAGTGGCGGCATTCGAGAAGACCGGCTACCGCGGCGCGTACCACGTGCTCCACGGCGTCCTCTCCCCCATCGACGGCATGGGGCCGGAGCAATTGAGAATGAAGGAATTGGTCGAGCGGGCGAAAACGGGAACGATTGCGGAAGTGATCATCGCGACGAATCCGGACGTGGAGGGCGAGGCGACCGCGAGCTACATCCATCTCCAGTTCGGAGACACTGTCCCCAAAATCACCCGCCTCGCCCACGGCCTCCCGATGGGCGCGGACATCGAGTTTGCGGATCAGGTCACCCTCAGAGAGGCTTTAGCAGGAAGAAGAAATTTGTAAGGCGATGACAGTACATGATCCTGAGCCGCGCCGAAGGATGACGCTGAAGGAGGCGTTGGCGGGCAGACGAAGCCTTTGAATACGTCACCGACATTTGCTATCATCGCTCGCCTATGAAGAAATCCGCTTCAAAGCCGTTGACCGTGGAAATGGAGATTCCGGTACTCATTTCACGGGAGAAGAAAACGCACGTCGCCTATGCGCCGACGTTGGAGCTCGCGAGCCGCGGCGATACGCGGGCGCAGGCGCGCAAGCACTTCGATGAAGTCGTGAAAATCTTCTTTGAAGAAGTCATCAGAATGGGAACGCTCGATGAGGTGCTCGCCGACTTGGAATGGACGAGAGAGGATCATGCATGGCGGCCTCCCGTGGAAGTGAAGCATGTCATCCGTCTTCCGGCTCGCATGCCCGTTGCCGCTCGCTGATGCCGCGCATCGTTCCTGTGCATTGGAAGATATTCGAAAAATTCCTCTTGCGGATCGGCTGCTCCTTTACGCGGCAGGAATCCTCTCACAGAATCTATCATAGGGCTGGCATGAGTATGTCTTGATGTCAAATTTAATGCCGAAATGCCCTCACACCCGTCAAAACCATCACCAATCCCAATTCATCCGCCCTCTTGAATATTTCCTCATCACGGATGGACCCGCCGGGCTGGATGATCGCGGCGATCCCATGCTTGGCGGCTTCTTCCACGGAATCCGGGAAGGGAAAGAATGCGTCTGATGCCATGACAGCACCGTTCGATTTTTCGCCGGCGCGTTTGGCGGCGATCCACGTGGCATCCACTCTGCTCGTTTGCCCCGCGCCGATGCCGACGGTCACCTGATCCTTCACGAAGACAATCGCATTGCTCTTCGCGTGCTTCACGCATTTCCACGCAAACAGGAGGTCCTCCATCTGCTGCTGTGTGGGCTGCTTCTTCGTGACGCATTTGAGATCATTCACCATCGGAATTTTGTTGTCCCGATTCTGGACGAGCATTCCGTGCAAAACAGAACGGTAGAGGACTTCATTCTTCAGCGCTTCGCCGTCGACTTGCTCAATCACACGAATGTTCGGCTTCTGCCTGAGAATTTCCAGCGCTTCCGATTCATACGCTGGAGCCACGATCACCTCCACGAACATCTTCTGATCGATGATTTTTCGCGCGATCGCCTCGGTGCATGCTCGATTGAGCGCGATGATCACGCCGAAGGCCGAGAGACGGTCGGCGTCGTACGCGCGCTGGAACGCTTCATCGATCTTGTGATGCGATGCGATGCCCGAAGGATTGGCATGTTTGACAAAAACGGCAGTCGGATCGGCGAATTCTTGAACTGTATCCCAGGCAGCGTCGGCATCCAGGATATTCAGGTAACTCATTTCCTTGCCCTGGTGGAGATGACCCCAAGACGAGGGAATTGCGAGTTGCGAGTTGCGAGTTGCGCATTCCTTTCGCAATTCGCCTTTCGCAATTCGCTCTTCATCAGAATACATCTCATAATATTTTGCCCACTGATGCGGATTTTCCCCATACCGGAGCTGTTTTCCTCCTGTCATGAGAATGCCCGCATCCGCCCCTCCCGAGAGGTGTTCCGTGATGTGCGCATCGTAGGCGGCGGTGTGCAGGAAGACCTTCGCGGCGAGTCTCTGACGTAATTCGATGGAAGTCTCGCCCTTTTTTTCGAGCTCCTCAAGGACGGTCGCATAGTCCGCGGGATCGCAGAGGACCGTGACGCTCTCGTGATTCTTCGCAGCGCTGCGCAGGAGAGTGGGGCCGCCGATGTCGATCAATTCGAGTTGCGAATGGCGAATGGCGAGTGGCGAGTTCTCTCCATCATTCGCAATTCGCCCTTCGCAATTCGCCATTCCTCCGAACGGGTACAAATTCACACACACCAGATCAATCGGCTCGACACCCAATTCCTTCGCCTGTCGCTCGTCATCGGGATTGCCTCTGCGGAAGAGAATTCCTCCCATGATCGTCGGATGTATCGTCTTCACGCGGCCGCCGAAGCACTCCGGGAATTTCGTCACGCTCTCGACGTCCGTCACCGCGATGCCCGCCTCTCGCAACGCGCGCGACGTGCCGCCGGTGGAGAGCAGATCGAAGCCGAAGCCCGCGAGTCGTTGCGCGAATTCCACGATTCCCGTCTTGTCAGAAACCGAGAGGAGAGCGCGTTTGGACATGGGAGAGAATCAGGATGATGGCAGTCTAGACGACTTCGTTGCACTTGCGTATCTTTTCTGCTAGAATATAATGAAATTGTCGCTCTCCTATGCCACAAGCCTCCACCTCTGCCTCCACCGCCACGAAGAAGCGCGTGCTCATTGTGGAAGACGAGCGGCCGCTCGCCCACGCGCTGGAATTGAAAGTGGGGCACGAGGGGTACGAAACGCACGTCTGCCTCACGGGGGCGGATGGTCTCAAGGAAGCCCTCACCGGCTCCTACGATTGCATCCTCCTCGATCTGATCATGCCGGAGATGGACGGCTTTTCGCTCCTGCAGGAGATCGTGGCGAGGAAGGTCAAAACGCCGGTGATCGTGCTCAGCAACCTCGGCCAGGAAGAAGACAAGGCCAAGGCGAAATCGTTCGGCGTCGTCGATTACTTCGTGAAAGCCAACACGCCGATCGTGGACATTGTGAAACGCGTGCACGGTTTGCTGGCGTGACGCTTGAACGCGCAGAAATCAGAATTCAGAACGCAGAGTTCAGAAATCAATACCTCTCACCGCCCCGTCTATGCCGATCAAAGACGCCGACCTCGGGAAGATCCTCCTGGAACAGAGCTATCTGAGCGAAGCGGATTTGCAGATGGCAGAGAAGCAAGCGAAGGACCGCGACGTGCCCTTCAAGTCGGTGCTGATCGAGCTCGGGCTCCTCACCCAGGAACTCCTCGAGAGCGCGCTGGCGGAGTACTACAAGTTGCCGTTCGCCGATCTCCTCTCGTCGCCTCCCTCGCCCGATTTCATCGCCATGCTGCCGGAGGAGATCGCCCGGGCGTACGGGGCCATCGTGATCGGACGCGACAAGGAGACCGCGAAGATCGCGACGTCGGATCCGAGCAATCCGCTCCTGGAGGAGGCGATCCGCTTAAATCTCGATCAGGAGACGGCGCAGTTCCCCGAGAAGGAAGATCCCGAGAAGAAGAAGATGCTCGCGCGCAAGACCGCCGCACGGCCGACCGCCCAGAGGAGCAAAGAGCCGGAACGCAAGAAGTATGCGGGGAAACTCGCCTTCGTGTACGCGCCAAGGAGCGCCATCGAGGGGCTCTTCGTGCACTATCGAAAACCGCTTGCGACCCGGTTTCAGGCCATCATCAACGAGCAGAGGAAGGTGGCCCCGGAGATCATCACCGAAATCTTCAACGACGCGATCGAGCTGCGGGCTTCCGACATCCACTTCGAGCCGCAGGAGCGCACGGTCATCATCCGGTTCCGCGTCGACGGCGTCATGCACGTTGCGGGGAAGCTTCCCAAGGAATACTACGAGGGCATCGTCAACCGCATCAAGATCGCCGCGAACATGAAGATCGACGAGCACTACGCGGCGCAGGACGGCGCCATCCGCTACGAGACGCCGACCGGCTCCACGATCGATCTGCGCGTCTCCATCGTGCCGATCGTCGACGGGGAGAAGATCGTGCTGCGGATCCTCTCCGAGTACGTCCGCACGCTCACCCTAAACGACCTCGGCTTCTCCGAGGAGTACCGTCAGATCCTGGAGAAGGTGGCCCACAAGCCGTTCGGCATGATCCTCACGACCGGACCCACGGGGTCGGGAAAATCGACGACGCTCTACGCGCTCCTCAAGATCCGCAATTACCCCGACGTGAACATCTGCACGATCGAGGACCCGGTGGAGTACAAGATCCCGGGCATCAACCACATCCAGGTGAACACGGACACGAACTTGACCTTCGCCACGGGATTGCGCGCGCTCGTCCGCCAGGACCCCAACGTCATCCTCGTCGGGGAAATCCGCGACGGCGAAACGGCATCGATCGCGGTGAACGCCGCGCTCACCGGGCACCTGCTCTTCTCGACCCTCCACGCCAACGACGCCGCGACCGCCGTCCCGCGCCTGCTGGAAATGGGCGTCGAGCCCTTTCTCCTGGCATCGACCCTGGAAGTCGTCATCGGGCAGCGGCTCGTGCGGCGCATCTGTCCGCAGTGCCGCTACAGCTACTCCATTCCGCTGAACGAAGCGCAGAGGCTCTTCCCGGGCGGCGAGGAATTCTTCCCCACGAAGGAAGCCGTTCGCCTCTACAAAGGGAAGGGGTGTGATGCGTGCGGAGGAACCGGGTACGTCGGACGGGTCGGCATCTACGAGCTCCTCCTCATCACGCCGGAGATTGAGGATCTCATCATCCATCGCGCCACGAGCACCGATCTCAACGCGATGGCCAAGAAGCAAGGGCTCAAGTTCCTCTTCGACGACGGATTTGAGAAAGTGAAATCCGGCATGACGACGATCGAGGAACTCATGCGTGTCGCGGCCCCTCCCGGACTCCTCTTCGCCAATGCCCGAAAGAAAGCCTAGCGCATCGGCCCCCAACCTTCGTTCTCCGCGCACCGCCATGCGGACGACGGGGAGACTGACACTCTTGGGGGCACTGCGTCGGTACCTCGGTTTTCTGACACTGCGTCGAGGAGGGCCATCGCCGGTTCCTCCCTCTCCGCGCGCCGCAATCTCGCCCAAAAAACCGCACGTCGTGCTCATGAAGAAACTCCGGCTCGCCATCCCCCCGCGCACGCGCGGAATCCCGACGACTGCGCGTCGCACGCGCGTCAACGTGCGCACCGTGAAGAAGATTCTTCTCCCGCCGACATCGCCGAGCATCCCCTCCCCCAAGATCGAGGATATTGGCGCCATGGAACAATCGCTGCGGCAGTACATGGAGCGAAAATCCATTGCTCGGCAGCCACCGCGCGTCCCGCCGGTTCCGGTACGCGAGCCCCCGTCCGCTCTCCCCGACGACGAGGCCGTGCTCAGCGGTTGGCGAAAATTCTTGCGTTTCCTTCCGTTCTTCTCCGCGACACTCCTGGAGACGAAGCAGAAGACGCAAACGCTCGAGCAGAAACTGGCGGAGCACGAGCGGCGGACGCGAGAGATGGCGCTGCGGCTTCATGAGGCGGAGCTCCGCCTGCAGGAGCGCGCGCAGCAGGAAGGGCATCGCGAAACGCTCCAACGGTCATCCATCCCTCTCCCCTCCTCGACCGCCGCGGCATCGGGAAGAGCCTCCGCCGCCTCCGGCGTTCCTGGTCCGCACGGCTCGATCAGAGGTCCTTCCACTGCGCCCTCGCGATCGGCTCCTTCGGAAAATGACCAGGAAACGGCCGGTGCGGGTCGTCTGCTCGCGGCGGAGAAGAGGCAGGAGACGCCGACGGAGACCTTGGAGGCCGGCGATCTGGCCGGACTCAAGCGCGCTGCGAAGGACACGTCCACATTCGGTCTCGTGGAGAAGGAGAAAAGGGGAATTCTGGGCTCCCTCTTCTCGGGCATCCGCGAAATGGGAGCCGACTTCCGACAAGCGTCGGAGGAAGCTGCCACCGATACGGCGGCTCGTGCGGGAGGGGAGAATGCCCCCGCGCCCCCTGCCACCGCACCATCCTCCTCTTCGTCCGCTCATGTGACATCGTCGCGTCCTGCCGAGACCGGAGCGGTTGAGAAGGAGGCGAATGCCGGCGTGCTCGCTTCCCTGCTCTCGGATTTCAAGGATGCCGGACACGCAACGGAGAAAGACGGGAAATCGCCGACGAAGGCGGAACTTCCGAAACTCCAAGAGCGAACCAAGACCGAGGTCGCGAAACAAGACGTCGTCATTCACGTCCCCATCCGACGCCGTGCGCGTTCGAGCGGATTCGCGGAATTCCTCGGTTCGTTCAAGTACTTCGGGTTGGGCAAGGAGCGCATCGGCATCGTCCAGAACCTGGCGACCATGCTCAATGCCGGCCTGCCGCTCGTCGATGCCATCAAGACCCTGCAGATGGAGACGAAGAACAAATCCGCGAAGAAGCTGCTGCAGCACATCATCAATTCCGTGGAGGACGGGAACGCTCTGTGGCGGGCGATGGACGAGCAGCATTTTTTCTCCCCGCACGCCATCGCGCTCATTCGTATCGGGGAGGAAGCCGGGAACTTGGCCGAGAACATGCAGTATCTGGCGGCGCAGGAGGAGAAGGACCAGGGCCTGCGCGGAAAAGTGAAGATGGCGATGATCTATCCGGCCATCGTTCTCACCCTCATGTTCATCGTGGTGATGGGACTGGGGATGTTCGTCCTTCCGAGTCTCATCGGCGTGCTCACATCGCTCAATGTGAAGCTCCCCCTCGCCACGCGCCTCGTGATCGCCTTCACGAACGGATTCACCACGTACGGCTCGCGCGTCATCCCCGGCGTCATTCTCGGCGGGATTCTTCTGGCGATCCTCGGAAAATTCACCCGCTTCAAGGTGGTCGTGCAGTGGTTCGTCTTCCACATCCCGGGCATCGGGAGGCTCGCGCGCGAATCGACGATCGCCCGTTTCGGCGTGATTCTCGGCGGGCTCCTCCAGGCCGGAGTTCCGCTGGTCGAGTCCCTGCGTTCACTCGTCGAGGTCACGCCAACGGTCGTGTACCGGCGCTTCTATTCCCGCCTGCTCGATCACATCAACGTCGGCGATTCCTTCGCCAAAAGCTTCGCGATGATCCGGGGGAGCGAGCGCTTCATTCCCATCTCCATGCAACAGCTCGTCATCACCGGTGAACGGACGGGGTCGCTCGCGAAGATCATGTTGAAAATCGCCGACATCTACGAGAAGCAGGCGAACGACACCGCGCAGAAGCTCCCCGTGATCCTCGAACCGATGCTGCTGCTCTTCATCGGCGCGCTCGTGGGCACCATCGCGTTCGCCATCATCGTCCCGATCTACAGCATCGTAGGGAATGTCAGCGGTCACTAGACGCGCTCGCCGCGAATTCTGACCAGTGACGAATTGCGAATAACATTCGCAATTCGCAACTCGCCCTTCGCAATTCCTTTTTCGGCGTATCCTCTCTTCCATGCGCCACCCCGCCGTCGCTCTCCTCGAACTTCTGATCGTCATCGGCATCATGGGGATCATCGCGAGCATGGCGATCCCGCTCTACTGGCGATACCAGGCGCGCAACAATCTGGAGCTTGCGAAGAATCAAGTGACGCAAGGTCTGGAGCGGGCGCGCCTGAATGCGCGCGCCGGCAAGTACGACGACGTGTGGTCCTTCTCGGTGTCGGAGGGCATTCTCTTCGAGGGAAGTGACTTCGCGGGCCGCGATCAATCGCGGCAAGAGGTCTACACGCTCCCCGGCGACATTGTGCCCTCGGGCATCCTGCAGGTGACCTACGACAAGACGGGAACCCCGAACACCACAGGAACCGTTACGCTGTCATCTCCCCTCGGAGACGTGGCGACCGTGCAGGTGACGACTATCGTCAGCAGCCAGCAAGTGTCGACGACTGCGGGGAGCACGCTCGTGATCTGCTACCAGGGGACGACGATGACCATCACGTCCGATCAATGGTCCTTCTACCAGGCCAAGGGTTCCGGTGTACATCTGCAAGAGCACCGACGGCGGCTCCTCCTTCAAGCACATCCTGCACGACAACGGGAACTGCACGGCAGACAATCCCGGCCAGGCCGTGCAGCAAAACGGCGTCGACAACACCAGCGATTCGTTCTCCCCGGCACAGACACTCATCGTGCAGGTCAGGGGCTCCCTGTCCTCCAGCTTCTCCGCGGTCTACGCGACGAACGACCAGACGGGCCACGTCGTGATGCTCCACGACGGCAATGATCCCCGGACCGTCCCCGGACTCCAGAATCAGACAGCCCTCATCAATTACCTCCAGACGAACGGCTACCTCAACGACTCGGGGAAAATCTCGATTGGCCCCTGCAATCTCCTCGTGCTCGCAGAGCTCGAGACACTCGGCGGCTCCTCGGCCGATTTCGATGACGATGTACTGGAGCTGATGTTCTAGAACGGTCACGCGAACACCGCAACCTCTTTTTCGATCCGTCCCGCGTCTGCCCCGAAGGATACGGGTGCTCGCTGGTACGATTGAGGCCCATGCAATTCTCCATAGATCGGACATCAGTCCCTCGCGCCGCGAGGCGGGGCGTCCTCCTCATCGAGATTCTCCTCGGCATCGCCGTCTTTGCGCTCTTCGTTTCGGCGGTCGGGCTGACGTTGCTGCGCGGCCAGGAGGGGACGGAAGCTTCCGGAGACCGCGTCCGCGGAACGGAGTACGCGGAGAAGGCGCTGGAAGCGGCCCGCAGCATTCGCGATCAGGACTTCTCGCTCCTCACGGCCGGGCAACATGGCATTCAGGTGGACGGCATCGGCAGGTGGCAATTCGCCGGCACCCAGAGCACGTTCAGTGGCGGCTACACCGTCTCCCTCACGATCACGCCGATCGCGCAGGATGAAGTGGTGGCCATGGCGGTCGCGAGCTGGAATCGTTCTCCGAATCGACCGCAGTCCGTCCGGCTCCAGACGGTGCTCACGGAGCACAGTGCGACGAAGACGGTCGGCAACTGGAGCGCGTTCACGCTCTCAGGGAGCTACGCGGTCGGCAGCCAGTACGCCAATCCTGTCCTGAACGACATAGCCTTGGGGCAGGGGCACTACGCCTACGTCGGCGCCAATTCCCTCACCCAGAGCCTCTTCATCTTCGATGTCGCCTCGCCACCCGCTCTCCCACCCCCTCTACCGGTGAATCTGGGCGTCTCCGTGTATGCCTCCGCTGTGAAGGGAACGATGCTCTACGCCGTGACCTCTGATCCGAATGGAGAGATCAAAGCGTTCGATATCACGAATCCGACCTCCCCCATCTTCGTCACGAGCTACGATCTCCCCGGCAACGGGAACGCCACGTCGCTCGTCGTCGACGGCGACTTCCTCTTCGTGGGGGCCAAAGGGCTGGGACCTGCCGCATTCCTTCCGCACTCCCCCCCTCCGATTGCATTCGCACCACTCGCGTATGGCCCCCTCGCCCTCGCAAACGCCATCGCGGACCATGCGTACGCAAGGGCGTACTGTCTCACTGTCGATTGTCTCGATTCGTGTGTTCCGGCCGGGATGGCTTGCACTCAGGATGCGGACTGCTGCGGCACTCCTTGTATACTCAATACTTGTGATTTCTTGTCCTCATCCGCCGCCTCATCCTCATCCTCCTCTGCATCCAGCGCGGCCGCGAGCAGCAGCGGGCCCTACCCCAATGGCAATGATTTCTTCTCCTTCGACATCAGCAATCCGACGGTCATCCGCTACCTGCATTCCCTCTACGTCGGCGGGGTGAACTGGATCCACATTGCGGGGAACGCAGCCTACATCGCGAGCACCGTCGACACTGCGGAATTGCGCGTCGTGAACATCGCGAATCCCGCGGCACTCGCCTTTGCACCGGGATCGGTGAACGGCGCGCCTCAGGGGGGCTACGATCTCACGGATCGCACGCTCGACGGGACGGCGATCACGACCACCGGCACGAATGCCATCCTCGGCACGCAGCAAGATTCTCCGCCTCTCACGCCGTCCATCGTCCTCTTCGATGCCTCAACCGGAGGTGTCCCGACGACGAACGGTCCGTGGCTCTACAGCGCGAGCGGCAATGTCATGCGCGTCGACGCCGATGCCTCCGGGTGTTACGCCTTCATCGCGACGGATTGGCGCAGTCAGGCGCTCCAAGTCATCAAGATCAAGGATCACAGCATGGCGAAGCTCCTCACCTACGCGATTGCCCCCCCCGTGCAGCGCACGGGCCGCGCGCTCGTCTACGATCCCGCGCTCGACCGTCTCTACCTCATCGATCACTGGACGCTCTACATCTTCACTCCTGCCGCCGGTCCCAGCAGCTGCCCGTGATATGAAATCTATTTTCATACTTCACCTTCCCGTCTCCCCCTCACCCACCTTCGCCCTTCGACAAGCTCAGGGCTACGGCGGGCAGGCCCACCTTCGCCCTTCGACAAGCTCAGGGCTACGGCGGGCAGGCCCAGCCTCTCCCCCTTTGGGGGGAGGGGGGCAATGGAAACGTCATTCTGTGTACAGGGCCGTTTGAAGCAACAAGTTTCACGAACTTTTTAGTTTTCGTATGACATCGCCATACGCTCGCCCCGGCTACATCTTCCTGATCAGTGTGCTCTTCATCGGAGCGGCCGTCGTCGCCACGACCATTTCCTTGCTGCTCCTCGCGTGGGCAGCCGAGCAGAACGGACAGACGTTTGCGCAAGCGACCCAGGCACGGGAATTCGCCCAAGCATGCACCGAGTACGCCATGCGTCAACTGCATCGTGACCCCAGTTACGCGGGCCTGGATACGCTCGTGTTCTCCGACGGCTCCTGCAACGTTCTGCCTATCCAGGGCAGCCCGGGCAGCAATCGCATGATCTGCACCGAGGGAATTGCTGGACCCGCCAAGAAACGTCTGCAGGTTGCGGTGGATCAGCTCTTCCCGACGATGACCATCTCGATGTACAGCGAGCTCCTTTCCTCCGTGCCCTGTGCACTCGCTGCGAATCTCTCCTCGATGTCCAGCGCGAGCGCTTCCGCCGGATCGAGCGCCTCCTCGTCCGCGTCCTCGGGAGCCGCCAGTTCCGCGCCTTCCGCGAGCTCCTCCTCCGCAAGCAGTGCGGCCGGCTCGCTTTCCTCCTCACCCTCCTCGGCGTTCTTTTCGAGCGCTTTCTCCAGCTCGGCGCCCATCTCATCGTCGGCATCCGCGGGCTCTTCCAGTGCGATCAGCTCCAGCGCATCGATGGCCTCCTCCTCCTCCGCGAGCAGCTCCTCGACGCCGCTCTGCCACGTTCCCGGCAGCTCCTGCACCCTGCCGTCCGGCTGTGCGGGGACGACGTATCCGACACAGTGGTCTGTCAATCCTTCCGGAATCTTGAACAGTGCGTGCAACAGATGCAGCACGGGCCCCAGCCCAAGGAATGGCACCTTCACGCTCTCCTTCAATACGGCAACCTGCGCGTGGGAATCGGTTCAGACGATTGCGAATGGCACGAATTGCTCCACGGGTCAGAAACTCTGGACATTGCTGTTCAATGGCGCGCTCGCCCGATGGGAACTCCAGAGTGGTTCCGCGAACGTCTACCCCTTGGCCGATGTCAGCGGATTCTGTTCGAGTCCGCGCACCTTCAGTACCCCGCCAAGCACCGGCGAATGCACGTGGGCTCCCAGCATCGTCGCAACTCCCCAAGCCACGGCATCCTGCGGACCGTGATTTTCCCTGTATGCTTCACGTATTCTCCATGCAGCTCTCCTCCCGTTCGCGTTCCGGCGTAACCTTCATTGAAGTCCTTCTCTTCCTCGCGATCGTCTCGATCGTGGGGGTGATCATCCTGCCGCTCCTCTTCGCCTCCACCGAGAATCGTCTCTTGCAGGAATCCATCTCGCTCGTCGAGCACAATGGGACGCTCATTCTCCAATCGCTCGCGCAGAATACCCATCACGCGGAGCGCGTCATCGGGCCGGGAATGGGCGAACAAGGCAAGGTTCTCGCGCTCCAATCCGCTTCCGGCGCAATGAATCCGACGATCTTTGCCCTGAGCGGCGGTTCGTTCATCATCGTGCAGCACACCAACCAACAGATCATCAGCGCATCCCAGGTTGCCGTGCAGAATTTCACGGTGCGCAACACCTCCACCTCGAGTACGCGCCAGAGCGTCCTCGTGTCGTTCACCGTCTCACGGACCCTGCGGCTGGAAGCGCCGCGAACGTATTCGCAGGGCTTCGAGGCGCTCTTCACGCTGTACCCCGTCGACAAAACCGTAGGAAATCAATGCGGCGTCACACCGGGTTGCATCGACAGCGGGCATTATTCCTGGCAAATCTTCGATGCCGGCGTCTGCCAGAATGCATCGACGACGCTCAATTGCCTGTAGTCCGAGCATTCGAATACTCGAGTACTGGATGAATGCATCGAGATATTTTCCGTGCACACGCAAGCCAAAGCAGGATGATCGCGCCGGTGCTCCTTGGTATAGTGACAACCGCTTCGTGGGTCTCCACGAATTTCCCCTTCTTTCTTTTTTATGCTCACTCTTTCTTCCCCGAGGCGGTCTCGTCGAGGATTCACCCTCATCGAACTGCTCCTCGTCATCGGTATCATCGCGATTCTCGCCTCGATCGTCATCGTGGCCATCAACCCGACCAGGCAGCTCGCAGGTGCCAGAAACGCCCAGCGCCGAGCGGACGTCAATACGATTGTCAACGGCGTGTACCAGTACGCGATCGACAAGAACGGCATACCCACCACCATCGGCACAGCCGGCCCTGTTGGCATCTGCAAAACCGGTGTCTACATGGCTTCCTGCGTCAGTCTCGGCATGCTTTCCGGCACCTACCTCGTGAGCATTCCGACCGATCCGCAGCAGCTCTCGAACTCCGGCTTCGCCGGCTATTTGATCTCGAAGGATGCGACCACCTCTCGCGTCACCGTCTCCGCGCCAAAAGCGGAGAATGGCGATGTTATCCAAGTGAGCCGCTAGTCCTTGTTGTCCGATTCAAAAACCCCCTCTGCGGACGCAGAGGGGGTTTTATTGATCTGGATGCAGTTTTCTGCTAGAATGACGTACAAAGATACACCATGCTCGCGTTGCCCAAAGAATCCCCTTCTCCGGGATCATCGATGCGTAATCCGACACGTCCAAACCGTGTTGGGGCGGACGTTCGGGAGAACGCGGACGGTCGCTCTTCTCCGGAGCTTCCGCAGGTGCACGTTTCGATCCTCCACCGGATCGTGCTGCAGTCGCTCCTGATCTCCGGCATCACGATCGTGCTGCTCTCGACGCTCTCGTTCATCATCGCGCGCGCGCTCATGACGCAGCAGCGCGTCTTTGATCAACTCTCTGCCATCGCGACATCGAAGAAGGGGTTTCTGGAGCGCGAGATGCAAGCGGACAGGGAAAACGTGTCTCTTCTCGCCCGCACGATCTCCATGGCGGCCGTCACTCGCGGAAGCCGCGTGCCAGCGCAACTCTTGCAGATTCTCCAGCGCAAGCACATTCCGGTGATGGGGCTTGCCCTCTTCGACCGCAATCACCATCTCCTGAGCGCAGCGGGGGAGCGAGTCATCGCCTTCTTCCCAGGGATTGCCGACAGTCAATTTGTTCCTCTCATCGATGCAAAGAAAGGTTGGAAGGCCGTGATGGTCTATGCCCCCATTCACGATGAACATGCGGAGATCGTCGGCTTCCTGGGAGCGGCGTATGACATGAATGACGTGATGCATACCCTCTTCGACGATCTCGTTCCGAGCCTCGGAAAAAGCGCCAGCTTGACGATCGGCGAGAGGCAGGGCGGCGAGCTTTTCATCGTGCACAGCTCGCGTACGGAAGATCTCCTGCACTTCTACCCTGTTGGCAGCCTCGACGAGGAGCGCATCGCCAATGCCCCTCTCACGCTCGCCGTCCGGGGCAGGGAAGGCGTGCAGGCGACCACCGACGAGCGCGGGAAGTCCGTCCTCGTCGCGCAGCGCTTCCTTCCCTCGCTCAACTGGGGCATGGTCGTGAGTATCGAATCGAACGACGTCTTCTCGAGAGTCGAACAGTACGCTCTCGCTCTCATCCTCATCAGCACCCTCATTCTCAGTCTCTCCGGCCTCTTCGGATTCTTCTCCGCACGCCACCTCACCCGACCGCTCCTCAACCTCGCCGCGAAGATCCGCATGCTTCAACCGGGGAATTGGACGTTTCGCCGGACGATCAGGACGGGCGATGAAGTCGAGCTGCTCGATCAGGTGATCGCCGATCTCACGACACGCCTGCACGCGAGCTACGAGAATCTGGAAGCGCAGGTGGCCGATCGCACGCGCGACCTCAGGAAGCAGTACGCCCTCGACCGGGCGATCCTCGAGAGCATTGCCTACGGCGTCTTTGCCGTTGATCCGGACGGACGCATCACGAGCGCAAACTCCGCCGCGCACCATCTCCTGGGCTTCACGCGAGAAGAGATGATCGGCAAATCCGCAGTCGACATCCTTCCTCTGCACGCACAGCGTCTGCACGTTGCAACGCCGGAGCACCCCGTGATGCGTTGCCTGCGGATGCGCGAAATCTTCCGCGCATCCCCCTCGATGCACGTGAGCGTCGTTCGCCGCAACCAAACGCCCCTCCCGGTCATGCTGATGGTCACGCCGCTCGTCCAGGACGACCAGCTCCTCGGCGCGATCGTGGTCTTCCTGGACATCACCGAGGAGCGCCAGACCGACTACATGAAATCGGAATTCATTTCGCTCGCCAGCCACCAGCTGCGCACGCCGCTCTCCACACTGCGGTGGTACATTGAGCTGCTGGGCGACAGCGAGAATCTCACGAACGAGCAGAAGGAGTACATGCAGGAACTCGATCATGCCGCGCGCCGCATGGCGATCCTCCTCGATACCCTGCTGCGGGTCACGCGGCTCGACGACAAAGGCGTCATCATCGAGCGCACCGCCATCAATATCGTCGAGACGATGCAGCGCATCGCCGAAGAGCTCAAGCTCGCGGTGAAGGAAATGCTCGTATCGCTCTCCGTCACTCTGCCGGAGCGACCGATCACGATTGCGACCGATCCCGTCCTCCTCTCGATCGTCGTCCAAAACCTGGTGAGCAATGCTGCAAAGTACTCACCGAAGGGCGCTACGGTGGAACTCACCATGCGCGATCTGCCCGGGGAAATCGAAATCAGCGTGCGCGATCAGGGGGTCGGCATCCCGCAGCCCGAGCAGATGCGCGTCTTCGAGAAGTTCTTCCGCGCCAAGAACGTGCGCAGCCTTCTTGCGGAAGGGACGGGGCTCGGGCTGTATCTGTGCAAGCGGATCATGGAGAGCCTGGGCGGAGCCATCGCCTTTACGAGTGCGGAGGGAAAGGGCACGACCTTCACAATCCGCGTGCCCAAGACGGGAGGTGAAGAAGGACTGAACAAATAACAACGTTCTACGGCCGACAGGCCGGGTGGAAAAAAAGAGGCCTTGAGCCTCTTCTTTCTCCTGTCCTTCTGTACGCCGGGTTCTGTCCGGTTAGGCTAACCGGGATGATCATCTCTCTACGACGCCGATTGCTCGGCGCCTGAAGCGGAGGGGCGCGCGGTGCGACGGAACCATCGCGATCCCCGCATGCCCAAATCCTCCTTGCATCACCATGAGTTTACCGCCCCGCACCGACGCAGAGTGTCTGGTGCGGGGGCTCGGTTCCCGAGCCGTTTCACCTCCATTCCTCCTTTCCTTGCGGAAGTGGGAAACGGAGTTCGTCACTGTGGCACTGGTCCGCACGCGCCTTTCAGAATATAGGACGCGCGGGCGGGCGTTACCCGCATGGCGTTCCGGTGACACGTCGTTCGTGAACGACCGTGTCGGTGGCGCAACCACGTGATGAGTGCGCCACTTGTGATGCCCGGACGTTCCTCTCAGCCCCAGTTTCCGTTTCTGTAGTCACTATTTCCGAATGCCTCGGAAGAAAGTGCAGCGGGAACGGAAACTGGAGCTGAGCGATCATCCAAAGAGCAGGGTGCTCAGTATCCCACGAGAGCAATCTCCCGGCAATGAATCCGTTCATTTTCCGGGGAAATTCGATCCTCGCTTCAGCGCGCCATCTGCCGCA
The DNA here is from genome assembly GCA_016178535.1 of Candidatus Peregrinibacteria bacterium. Taxonomy (GTDB): domain Bacteria; phylum Patescibacteriota; class Gracilibacteria; order Peribacterales; family Peribacteraceae; genus JACOTD01. The sequence continues at coordinate 8,781 of JACOTD010000052.1, read as the reverse complement.
ATTGCCGTCCGAACACCGGATCTCCAGCCCGTTCGAAGATTTCTGCGATCTTCCCATTGCTGATATGAACCGGGAGGTAACGCGCAAGGGAAATGGCTCTTCGGAACATGGTCGCCGCATCGCTCCATCTCTCTTCTGCGGCCAGAATTGATCCGAGGAGCGCGTAACCCTCGTACTGGTTGGGGGCTCTGGAGATTGCCCGTGCGGCATCGGCTGCTGCTGCATTGAGGTTCCCGGACTGACCATCGATCGCCCCGAGCAGAAGGAGCGCTTTGGTCCCGCGCGGATCTTCGACGCTCACCCGCTCGAGTTCCCGGTGCAGCGTTGCTGTCTCGGAGGGAATGTTCGAGAGAGAGAACGCATTGCGCGTGAGCGATTCTGGCGTCACCACGCGATAGCCGAATCGCGCAATGAGGGATGCATCCTCAGGGATGCTCTTGAGATACACGGCGGCCCAATCGTCCACGTACACGAGTTTCCAAGCGGTGTTGTCCTTGAGGAACGTGAACGAAAAAGGGTCTCCCGGACGCCGTGGCCCATATTCGATGACGGCGACTGTGAAGCCATAGCGTCGCTCGAGCTCTTCCCAGATTCCGGGATCCTCATTTGCGGCGAACGTCTGTCGGAGAAATGCCGCGCCGTAGTCGTCGTTGCGGCCGTCGATGAAGACCGGACGTTTGCGCAGGAGGAGATATCCGCCGATGAGGTACGTGTTGAAAATCTTCCCATCGATGTGGTTACGCTCCAGAAACTCTTCCGCCCCCTGTGCGGGCGAGAATGATCCCAGTCTGACCAAATTCCCGCGCGCGAGGATCATCTGTGACGGCAGATGCGCGCGGATCAAGAGCGCCGTGACCGCGAGGCCGAGTGCCGTCATCATGGCCCACTGCTCTTGAGCCTTCTCGAGGAATTGCTTCCATGTCACGTTGTGCGAGAGTTCATAGAAGATGACTGCGAGCACAGTGATGAGGAAGAGCACCTCGTGCCGCAGCGCCATGCGAGAGAGAATGCCCATGACGAGCAAGATCATCACTGCCGCGACTGGCTTGCGCCGCGTCCAGACGATCGCAGCCGCCGCAATGAGCCAGAACGGCCCGATGCGCAGGAGATAGTCCGTCCACGGAGACGGATTCCATTCGAGGAGAAGACGTGCAGTCCGATCCGTCAGGAGGAGCCAAAGATAATGGAAATTCCCGATCGCGTTCGGAGAGACGAACGACGCGGCAACCACGCCGATGCCGGTGATCGTGGCCATCCTCGCGCGCTCCCACTCCCGTTCGACGAGCCACTGCAAACCGATTGCCCCGAGAGGAATCAGGAGGAGCAGCGCCGCCGCCCCGTGGAGATTGACCCAGAGGATCTCGATGCCGACGAGTGCGAAGGGAGTCGTTCGTCGAGATGATCTCTTCCCGGAACCCAGAAGACGGAAACAGAGCAGGAGACTCATCGCGAAGAGGACGTTCGAGAAGAGTTGCGGCCGTTCCAAGAAGCCTTGCGATGTGGCGATTGCTGCACCCATCACGAGCAAGACGTTCGGCCAGATGCTCCGCCGATCGATCGCGAGGAGGATGCCGAAGCCGAGCAGCATCGAGGCGATGCGGAGCACGACGATGCCCGCCCCGCCGCCGAGCGCGTACGTCGCCGCGAAGAGCAGCTGCGCGAGCCATTCGTGCGTGGCCAGGTACGGCATCCCCGCGCGTGTGTACGCGAAGGGATCGGTGTGGATCAGATGTTTCGTTTCCCACATCACCTGACCCGCCCGAATGTGCCACCACACGTCGGCGTTGAACATCTTGAAGAACCCCACCCAAACGATGAATGCAGCGCCGAGGACGCCAAAGCCGATCGAAAACGCCGTTCGTCGATCCATGGGCACGAGCGTACGGTCTAGCGCTTTGCGCAACAAGGCGGCGGGCGCCTCGATTCTGGTTTAGAATGATCGTACGCCGTCGTAGCTCCCATCTCCGTCAGCCTCGGCTGACTACGGTGGGTGAGAGTGACAGTATCTGCTCTTTCTGTCTTCATTCTCCATCAAGATGCCGCCTTAGCTCAGTGGTAGAGCAACGCACTTGTAATGCGTAGGTCCGGGGTTCAAGTCCCCGAGGCGGCTCCATCCTCCGCGCAGCGAATGCGGATGGCAGGCCATCAAACTTCCACGCCGTCTTTTTTGATTTCCTGCACAATCGTGGAGTAGGTATTTTCCATTTCTTCAGGATGGAGAACGACGACGGACATCCTCACATCTCTCTCGGGGGCCAAGGCATAGAACGTCATGGCTTCCTTCACCTTCGAACGTTCGAACGGATCGCAGACGACCGCGACGTTGATATCGCTCCATTCGTGCGTTTTTCTTCGCGCGACGGATCCGAAGAGAAACACGTGATGCAGGCGGATATCCTTTCGCTTCCGTATGGCCTTCTTGAGGCGTTCCGCAACGCTCACGCCTTCCCGAAATGTGGGACTAGTTCTCATGATCGCAGAGAGAAAGAAAATACTCCGCTCTCTTCAACCAATATTCCGCATTCTCCAGAGTGGCGTCCGCTTCGAGCCACGTTTCGTCCCCGTACCGACCGAATTCCGAGAAGGCGGTGAGTTCCCGGAGTTGAAGACGTTCTTCCTCCTTCGATCAGGCCGCTTTGGAATGCCTGCCGCAGAATCTGTTTGGGGGACGTGAGCGTGAATCCTTCGTTCTCCAAATAATCGCCCAGGCACTTCCAGGCAAGTTCGAACGCCACCTCGAAGAACTGAATGAGCCCCCCGCGCTCCAGTTCATTCAGCTGCTCGCGCGCAACCGCTCTGCTGAGCAATTGGAACGACCTCTCGAAATTCTCCGAGCGTTGCCGAAAGCGCACTAATGTCATGGGGCGATTCTATGCGTGGAGGCGCGAGCGTTCAATGTTGTTTCGATGTTTCGGACAGGCAATCGGGGACGTTCGTGCTACACTTCCCTCGCCCATCTTCTCCTTTTCCCCATGCTCAAGGCGGTTTCCTCCCTCCAAGATTGGTCCCTTCTCATCCTCCGCGTGATCGTCGCGGCGGCATTCCTCGTCCATGGGGCGATGAAGTGGGGATTGTGGACGGCCGATGCGATGGCTATGTCGGACACGATGCTCCTGATTTTCAAAATTCTCTCCATCCTCGAACCGCTTGCGGGAATTGCTCTGATCCTCGGGATCTTCACGCCCGTTGCGGCCGCGATGCTCGGCGTCATCATGCTCGGCGCGATGTTCATGAAGATCGACGTGATGCAGGTGGCGTACTCTGTGCAGCAGGGCACGGGCTGGGAATTCGATCTCACGCTGCTCGGAGCGAACTTCGTGCTCCTGGCATTTGGCGCGGGGAAGTTTTCACTAGACCAATCGATGGGGAAGAACGTCTGACGTTGTCCTCGAATTGGAGAAGCAGAAAGATGGAACCTTGAAACCATGTCATGGTGAGCCCGCCCGCCCGTACCGAACCAACATTCGGGCGGGTCGAACCATGGCATGCGACGTTCAGAGAACCCAAATCGCTTTGCCTGTTGCTTCGGGCAGGAGCCGCGCCCGTGGCCCTTCGACTTCCCTCAGGGTAAAAAGGGCGCTCCTCGCAGATAAAAATTCCCACTTGGATTTCCTGGTTCTCGGCGCGCGAAGGTACACTGGCATTATGAAGAAATCCGAGGCGCTCTTCGGGGTTGCGCGCGTGCCGCTGGATGCGCTTGCGGTCTTCGCGGCGCTCGTCGTGAGCTTTGAGCTCCGCGCGGCGAACATCGACTTTCTGCCCGGCCGCCAGCTCCTGGATCCGGCAATGACGCTCCCGCATCTGCCGTACTACCTGCTCTGGTTCGCGCTCCCCAGCACCCTGCTCTTCCTCGCCCTCGCGGCTGCGTTCCACCTCTACGCGCTGCGGGCGACGATGAGCGCGTGGCGGGAACTGGGGAGAGTCGTGGCCGTCACCGGCATGTGGCTCGCGATTCTCAACGCGTGGTTCTTCCTGGTGCTCCAGGAACTCTTCTTCTCGCGCGCGCTGCTCTTCTACGCCATCCTTCTCATGATCATCTTCGCGGGAACACTGCGGATGATCCTGCGGCTCGTGCAGAGGGCGATGCTGAGGGCCGGCATCGGGAAGATGCTCGTCGTGTCGCTCGGGGCGCACCCGATTCCGCTCGTTGCGAGAGACACGCTCCAGCGCGACCGCCACTACGCGTACCTCGGGCATCTCCAAAATCTCGACGGGCTGCGACGCCTCACGATCCAGCGCCCGATCGATCTCGTCATTCAGACGGATCCCGACCCGGGGGGCGCGGCAACGCTCGCGCTCATCGACTACTGCCGCAGTCACCACGTGGGCTACGGCTTCCTCCCGCCCGTGCTGGCGGATGTCCCCCACCAGCTTCAGGTGGAGCGCCTGGGGCTCCTGCCGCTGATTCGCTTCCAGCCCACTCCGCTCGACGGGTGGGGGAGTATCGCCAAGCGCGCGTTCGATCTCGCGGTGAGCACCCTTCTGCTGATTCTCCTTTCGCCCGTGTCTCTGGCAATCGCGATCGGCGTGCTCCTCGAAGGCGGCTGGCCGATCTTCTACGTGTCGGAAAGAGTCGGACAGCACGGACGCAGGCGCATCGGGGTGCTCAAATTCCGATCAATGCGCAAGGGGGCGGATAAAGAGAAGGAACTTCTGGAGAATCTCAACCATCGCCGCGACGGGCCGCTCTTCAAAGTGAAGGACGATCCGCGCATCACGCGCTTCGGGGGGTTCCTGCGAAGATGGTCCCTCGATGAATTGCCTCAGCTCATCAACGTGTTCGCGGGCCAGATGTCGCTCGTGGGGCCGCGGCCGCATCTTCTTTCGGAAGTGGAACGCTACTCGCTCGAGCAGCGAAGGGTCTTCGCCGTCAAACCGGGCATCACCGGCCTCGCGCAAATCTCCGGCCGCTCCGATCTCCCGTTTGAGAACGAAGTGCGCTGCGATCTCCTCTACGTCGAAGAATGGTCGCTCCTCCTCGATCTGTGGATCCTGTGGAGGACGCTCTTCACGATCGTCAGCAGGAAGGGGGCGGATTGATACAGTACTGGGGGCTGTGAGCTTTGAGACGTGAGCGATGAGCAGCATCACGCGCAAAGCTCACCGCTTATCGCTCACCGCCCCAAAGGACATTCCGAATGTCCAGAAAAACGGCCGCCGCACGCCTCCACTCTTCCTTGCTCCAATCTCCCGTCACAGGTAGCGTGCGTGCCTGATGGACTCTACGGTCCACACAGGCTCGACGAAGGCGGGCGGAGGCGTCTCGCTCGCGGCGCTCTCCTTCCCTTCCCCCATGGAGGAACGGGCGTTTCTGCTGCTGCAGATGAATGCGAGTCCGCGCGAGGCGAAGGCGCTCGAGGAGGAATGCGCTGCGGTCGTGCAGCATTCGCTCCTCTCGACGGAAGGAGAGCCGTGGCACCGGCTCGACGGAACGCTCAAGGAACTCAACGGGCTCTTCCGCGGGTTCCTCGCATCGCGCGCCATCGACGATGTCTCTGCGATCGTGGCGTTGCTCGATGCGGGCGGGACGCTGCACGTGTCGCACGCCGGGCGGGGAGAGGCCTACTTGATCCGCGGAAGTTCGACCGGGCAGATCACGGAGTACACGAAGGGGAAGCCGGCCCCTGCCTTCGTCCACATCGCGAGCGGTCCCCTCGAGCAGAGAGACACCGTGATTCTCTCGACGCAGCGACTGTTGCGCACCTTCACTCCGGCCCAGCTGCACCAGCTCTCGCTGCGGGGAACGCAACTCCTCCAGGAGCTCGTGACGTCACTCGATGCCGAGCGCGAAGCGGCGGCGCTGGCAACGATTCATGTCGAGTCGGACGCGCGCGCCGCCCCTCAGCCCGAGGAGACTGCCACCGAAAACGAGCATGACATGCAGGCTCTCCGTCGCCGCAAGCGGCGGCGTTCCGTTGCGCGCATGCCCGCGTTCCTCGCCGCAGCGGCTGATGCCGCGCTGCCGATGCTCGAGCGCATCGGGAAAGCCGTGCGGCCCTCGAGCGAACGCACGGAATCGGTGCTCTCGACCTTCAGGCGCTGGATGTCCCTGGGACAGGAACAGCTGACGACATTCCACGCGGATCTCAAGCACCCCCAGCGCAAGCGGAGAGCGCATCTGTTGCTCGTCGCCGGCGCGCTCGCGTTCTTCCTCCTCATCTGGATCATCGTCCAGCTTTCGACGAACACGCAGCGCAGCAAATCGCGCACGCAACTGAGCGACCTCCTGCAGCAGGTCACCCAGGAACTTCAGAGCGCGGACAATCGGAAAATCACGGGGGATATGCAGGGAGCGAACACCATCCTCGTCCGCGCGGAAGAAGAGGCGAAGCAGGTGATCAATAACGACAGCGGCCTCTTCCGGTCGGAGGCTCTGAGCCTCCTCGACCGCATCCACGCGAAACGCGAGGAGCTCAACAACGTCGTCCGCCTCTCCCCGCGCCTCGTCGTGAGCATCGCCTCGAAGAACCCGACCGTGAGCGCGCAGGGAATGATCAGCGTCGCGGACGGGGAATTCGTCGTCTACGACCGGCAGGATTGGTACCACGTTCTCCTGAACGGCGTCGAAGACGGCAAGCGGCTCGCGGATGAAGACCTGATCCTCGACGGCACGAATTTTAACCGGTACAAATCGCAGGTCTTCCTCACGACCGGCAACGGCGTCGTCGAGTTGCTCGCCAACCAGCCGACCCCCATGAAGACGGAGGATCCGAGCGGTTGGGCCACGGGCAAGGACGCGGAGACGTACTTGCGCTACCTCTACATCCTCTCGTCAGATAACCGGATCTACAAGTACGAGCGACTGAGCAATCGTTACGGACCGTCGGTCCAGTACAACGTCAACGGAGATTTGAGCAATGCGATCGACATGGCGATCGACGGGAACGTGTACGTCCTCAAGGAGAAAGGGGCGATCGTGAAGCTGCTGCGGGGAGAGACGCAGCCATTCCAGTTTCACAACGCGCCCGACGGCGTCCTGCAGAACATCACGAAGATCTTCAAGGTCCCCGGCAGCAACTTCTACTTCCTCGATCCGGTGCACAATCGCGTGATCGTCTTCGCCGACGGCGGCGCTTCCGGAGACGCCTCGTACGTCAAGCAGTACGTCTTCGAGGGCGATCAGTTGGGGAAGCTCCAAAGTCTCTCCGTGGATCAGGATGAGACGCATCTCTACGTGATGGACGACAAGCGCTTGTACGTGGCGGATGTGACGAAGAAGTAGATGGGGATACTGGGGACTGGAATACTGGAATAGCGGGACTCGGTTGCGTCATGATGGAAACCATTTCTCTGAGATTTCCCCCAGTACTCCAGTACTCGAATACTCCCGTACTCCATGCGCATCCTCGTCTTCGGAACCTTCGATCGCCTCCACCCCGGCCACCGCTTTCTCCTGGAAGCCGCGATGTCTCGGGGGGAGCTCTGGGTCGTCGTCGCGCGCGATGCAAACGTTCGGCGCATCAAGGGGCGTCTGCCCGATCAGAGGGAAGAGGAGCGCAAGCAATCGCTCGAAGAGGCCTTTCCGGAAGCGCACGTCATCCTTGGAGATCCGGAGGATTTTCTGGAACCCGTCCGCGCCATCGCCCCGAATAAGATTCTTCTGGGTTACGATCAAAAACTCCCTCCGAGCGTCTCGATGGACGATCTCCCCTGCCCCGTCGAGCGCCTTTCCGCCTTCAAGCCGCATCAACACAAGAGCAGTGTGCGACGGGAGAGGTTCTGATGCGAACAAAGGACGTTCTGCCCTGTACAAGAACCGAATAAAGCTCTTCGTGCTGAGGAAAGTTGGTGGTTCCAAGAAAAATCCATCACCAGAGGAGCGGCCTTACTGGCCGCGGTTGTCTAGGATGAATCCATGTTCCAGAGACACCCTGTCCAATATGGCTGCTGTATGTTCATCACAACGAATACCGATCAGCGAAAATCCGTGTTCCGTGATCCAGCCTGCGCCCGCATTGCCGTTGAGACCCTGTACGACATCCAAGGATACTATCCATTTTTTCTCTTCGGATTCGTCATCATGCACGACCATACCCATTTCCTGATGCGAATCCCGGAAGGAGGATCAATCTCGAAAACAATCGGTTCGTATAAACGAGCGGTCACCTTCGCCATCGGGAGAGGCCCCCTGTGGCAATCACGATTCCACCTGATCATTCCGAAGAATCCCATGGCTGTCCTGCGATACGTCCATCTCAATCCCGTGAGAGCAGGGTTTTGCAACGAACCTCACGAGTATCCCTGGTCTTCTGCTTCGGGAAAGTGGGATGTGATGAGCTTGGGAGAGGAATATTGATCAACAAACGCGGCCAGTAAGGCCGCTCCCCAGTTGCTTAAAATGCCTCAACTCAGGGCAGAACCCCCGCACCACCTTCCCCTTCACCCTCCACCCTTCGTACGGCGTCCATCCGCACTTGGCATGGAGATCTTTCCCACGGATCGTCCATTCTATGTTCGAATCGACGAGAATGAAATCAGCCGGCGCACCTTCCACAATGCCTTGCTTCCCAAGTCTGAAAATGCGATTGGGATTGTCGAAGCAGAGACGAAGAATATCGGCATGCGTGATGCAAGTATCAGTATCGGTATACATCGGATGAGGCCGTCGCGTGAGTGCGGTATGCGGATGCGCGACAGAGAGCAGTAATGGCAGCAGCGTTTCGACACCTGGGACTCCACTGGGTGCGTCGAGCGGCCTGCCTTCATTTTTCTCCTCGAGTGCATGCGGCGCGTGATCGCTCGCGATGCAATCAATCGTGCGATCAGCAATGCCTTCCCACA
>JACOTD010000051.1 GCA_016178535.1 Candidatus Peregrinibacteria bacterium | reverse complement strand
TAAAAACGGCTCACGGAAGTGAGCGGCGTTCTTCCTCCTTTCCATGCTCATCTTGCATGATAATTCGTCATCTCTCCTCATGCTCATTTGCATGAGAATCGGGTGTACGGTCCATGCTCATCTTGTATGGGAGAAGACTTTAAATTTTCTTTTGCCAATCACGATGGTAGAGTCGAAATGCTTCAATCTCCTGATTCAGTATGTTGAAAATTTCCCCTCGGACTCTTTGGATCGCGGTCATTGCTGTCGCGGTCGCTCTGGCACTTTTCTTCTGGCTTTACAGCCATCTTGGCGGCAGGTTCACGCGAATGCAGCTCACTCCCTTGGGTGAACCCAATGCTCAGCCAAAAAAGTTTTGCTGTAACCCAACGATCACACCGTATCAGTGCAATGAAATTATCAATGGTCGGCCGCCCTGCAATAATGGAGCAGAGATGGTCTTCTCTGAAACAACGCCGGAAAACTGTGTCGTAGCATGTGCTGCCATCGGAAATCGGCCGCCAGTTCCGTTTCCTCGCGAAAATAATCCGTTCTGCTGCAACCCCACGGTACAACCCATTCATTGCACTCTTGTAGACGACAACAATCCGTGCACTGCAATCAACGAGAAGCAGTATTATGTTGGAAACTTTCCTGCTTGCGAAGCAGCGTGCAGCAGGGACGCAAATCCGCCCACACAAAGGTCATCTTCTTCATCGCGCAGAAGCTCTTCTTCTTCATCTGCATGCGCAGGGGTTGGAGAGACATGCGGGGTGCTCCTCAACGATGGAATTGTCGAAAAGACGATGCGATGCTGCGACCCCAATTTGGATTGCGCTCCCTACTACCTTGGATCATGGGATACGAAGCCAAGCTGCTGGAATCCCCCTCGCCAATAAGTCCTTCTTGGAACGGAATCTTCCTGTGATAGAACAAGGGTTAGGTAACCACACTTACGATCCTTCCTTTGACGTAGATCTCCTTCCTGATCGCCTTCCCCTCCAGGTGCCGCTTCACGTTCTCCTGCTCCTTCGCGCGCGCGAGAATGTCCGTCTCACTTGTCTCGACGGGAAGCTCCATGCTCGCGCGAACTTTGCCGTTCACTTGCACGACGATCGTCATCGTCTGCGACTTGGTGAGCGCGGGATCGAAGGTCGGCCACTCTTGATCGATGACGAATCCGCTCCCATCGAGCGCTTCCCAGAGTTCCTCGGCCAGATGCGGTGCGAGAGGACCGAGAAGCAGAGCGAACGTTTGGGCGGTCTCCGCGGAAACGCCTTCCTTCTTCTCGAGCAGGTTCAGGAACTCCATGAGCGCGCTGATGGCCGTGTTGAAGTGGAGGCGCTCCAGGCTCTCGGTCACGCGCTGGATCGTTCTGTGGAGAGCGGCGACGATCGAGGCATCCTGAGTTGTAGTCTTGTTTCTTCCCCGTTCGCTCCTCTTCGTCTTTTCGATCAGGACAGTCCACACGCGCTGGACGAAGCGATCGATGCCCCTGATGCCGGTATCGTTCCAATCCCCGCCTTCGGTGAAGGGTCCCATGAACATCAGGTACATGCGGAAGACGTCCGAGCCGTGACGCTCGACGAAGCCGTCGGGACTCACGACGTTCCCCTTGCTCTTGCTCATCTTGGCCCCTTTGTTCGTGATGAGTCCCTGATGAACTAATTTCTGGAACGGTTCATCGTGCGACACGAAGCCGAAATCCTTGAGTGCCTTCATCACGAATCGCGCGTAGATCAGGTGCATGCACGCGTGCTCGGGACCGCCGATGTACATGGAGACAGGAAGCCACTTCTTCTCAATGGAAGGATCGACCACGGAGAAATGACGATTTGCGATTTGCGATTTGCGGTTTTTTTTCTTCGCAATTCGTAAATCGTCACTCGTAAATCGTAAATCATCAAAGTGATCCTCAGCTCCCAAATACCTCAGATAATAGAAGCTCGAACAGACGAACGTGTCCATCGTGTCATACTCCGGCCTCCACCCTTTCCCGAAGATCTTCTCCGTACGCGCTTTGAATTCCTTGGAATGCACGAGCGGCGATTCTCCCGTCGGCTTAAACTCGACGTCCGTGGGAAGCAGCCACGGCAGATGTTCCTCGGGGATCGCATGGGCCTTGCCTTCGGGATCGTAGACGATCGGAATCGGCGCGCCCCAGTACCGCTGGCGCGAGAGGAGCCAGTCGCGAAGACGGTAGGTGACGATCCGCTTGCCCCACCTCTTGCTCTCGAGACGATCCATCATCCGCTGCGTTGCGTCCGAGATCGAAAGACCATTGAGGAACCCTGAATTCACCATCGTCCCGGATTTCTCCTGCACCTGATCCGCGCGCTCGATTTCCGACGTGTCGCCATTTGGTCCAACGACCACGCGAAGAATCGGGAGTCGGAACGCTTGCGCGAACTCGAAATCACGCATGTCATGTCCCGGCACGCCCACGACGGCGCCCGTGCCGAAGCCCGCGAGGACGAAATCCGAAATCCAGATCGGCATCTCACGGCCGTTCAAATTATTCATGGCGACGTAGCCCGTGAACACGCCCGTCTTCTTCCGTCCTTCGGACTGACGCTCGCGCTCGGTCTTCTTGGATACAGCATGGATGTATGTCTTCACTTCTTGTTGCTGTTGGGAAGCAAGCGCGCCCGATGCAACGTCCTGGGCGAATGGATGTTCCGGCGCAAGAACGATAAACGTCGCTCCGAAGTTCGTGTCCGGTCGCGTTGTGAAGACGGTGATTTGTCGGGGAAGCTTTGACAAGATCCGACCGGCATCGGGAAGAGAAGCTTCTTCTGGATTCTGTTGAATGTATCGAATGGTGACCTGAAATTGCTCGAGAGAGGAAACTTCTTCAAAATGCATTCCCTCGCCCCAAAGGTGAGGTGGATCTCCATGAAAGGCCATGAGGAATTCGCGAGCACTTGCACCCTTCAGTTTCTTTACGATATCTCGCTCAAGATGCCTTGCTGCATCAAAAGACACGAGAAGATGGAGGTGGTCCGGCATGGCGCATGCGTCATGGAGAGCAATGTCATGCCTCTCTGCAACCACATCCAGGATACGGAGAATGCGCGCTGCTTCGCTTGATTCTTGAAACGCCGGCCGTCGGCTGTGCGGCGTGAACACGAGATGCACCGTACGAGGCGAATAAATTCGCCTCTTCCATTCATCCGTCAGCCGACGGTTGAAACCGCCGGCTAACGTTTGATCATTGACGGACCAATTCATTGGCCCAATGAGATCGCGCTGAGCATTGAGCACATCGTAATGAATTTCAATTCCTTCCTTTCTCCCGATCCAGTTCCTCTGCATGGCCTTGGTCTTCTCCGGCCAATCGAGCGTGTCGAGGCTCTCGAGGAGTTCCTGCGCGTAATCGGTGATCTTCCAGTACCATTGTTCGAGCGGCTTCTGGACGACGTCGGATCCGCAGCGTTCGCACTTGCCCTCCCACACCTGTTCGTTGGCGAGCACCGTCTTGTCTTTGGGGCAGTAGTTCACGTTCCCGAGCTTCTTGTAGGCGAGGCCGTGCTTGTACATCTGGAGGAAGAGCCACTGCGTGAAGCGGTAGTATTCCGGTTTCGACGTATCGAGACTGTACTGCCAATCGAACATGACTCCCATGCGCTTGAACTGCTCGATCATGTTGTCGACATTGTCCTGCGTCGACTTCGCCGGATGAATGCCTGACGTGATCGCGTAGTTCTCGGCGGGCAATCCAAAGGCATCGAACCCCATCGGGTGAAAGACGTCCTTGCCTTTCATTGTGAGAAACCGTCCGTACGAATCGGGGATCGAATACTGAAACCAATGGCCGACATGCAATCGCGCTCCGCTCGGATACGGAAACATGACGAGCAGATAGAAGGGACCTTTTGCCTTCCCGAGATCAAAATCGAAGGCCTTCGCATCGGCCCATTTTTTTTGCCATTTGGGTTCGACGGAGGATGGGGTATACGGTGAATTCATTGAATGCAGTGTATGCCTTTCAGTGGCCTGCGAACAGGCGTGAGAGGTTCGACAATTTTGGATGACAATAGGAAACGAGAAAGCTATGGCATTCTGCCGGTCATCGATGCCCGGTCGAAAACTGATGACTACCTTGCTCAAAACACTGGATCAAATAGAGCCGCCTCTCGTATCCGCTCTCTCGACAATAAGCAGAGCCGGTCCCATAGAGGCCAATAATCATTTCAAAAGCGTATGCGATCCAATAGCCGATACCGTCACGAATCTCATCGATGATGGCATGCAGAAGCGCGACCCGCTCGCAGGACAACTGCGCAAGGATTTTGATGACCGCTGGAAGGATACTGGTGTAACTTTTCACGATTTCCAAGGACAGATCGCTACAGTACGAGCACTCTACCTCCTCGCCAAAGAAATAGCATTGATCCGGAAAATAATATGCGGCTTGGGAAAGATCGGGGACACGGATAGCTCCGTCAATGGCGCCTACCTTCGACCAACCTCCTTAAAGCATGACGTCGGCACCGCCACGGCCCCCTCATGGATTCCCTCAATGGCGCAGACGTGGGCATGCGACATCTTGAACATTCCTTCAAATGACATTGATGTGAAAAAACTGGTCACGTCCTTCAGAAGCCTGAACGTTCAAGCTGCAGTACGGAACAACAGCCGTCAAAGGGAAGAAGTGCGTTTGGGATTCTTCGCTACGAAAAAGATTGACCATCCCTCGTTGCCTCCGAGGGTCGAAACCGAACAAATCGCGGGGCAGTCGGTCCAGATCAATAAGAGTGGCGCAGGGATCGTAGAACAACGCATCGAATTTCTCGGCTGGGAGAACTGGCGAAACGTTTCGGAAATCCTCTCACAGCTTCTCTCGAGCCATTCGCAAGAATGTTTGAGTCTTGGCGATCTGCATGCGAACATACCGCTGAAGCGAGCCTGATTGCCGATCGTGAGCGACGTGCCCGAGAAGAACTGACCCAACGGTGAAACGAGAATACAATTCCAGCATGGCCCATCTTCCACTTGTCGCGATCACCCTTCGACTCCTCGCTTCGTTTACCATGAGAGCCGTCGAAGGACTCGTCGCTCCCACCTTCGTCAGCCTCGGCTGACTTCGGTGGGCAGGCAGGGCGAGATTGCTCCATTCCTCTTTCACTGATCCATGTCCCGCCTCCCTCTCGTCGCCATCATCGGCCGCCCCAACACCGGCAAGTCGACGCTCTTCAATCGGATGATCGGTGAGCGTAGAGCGATCGTGAGCGAGGTGCCCGGCACGACGCGAGACCACATCGTGCGGAAAGTGGAGACGGATGAACTCGACTACCTGCTCGTGGACACGGGCGGGATGGGCGGGGGGACGGACGATAAAAGCTTCGAAGATGACGTGCACGCGCAGTCGCTCCTTGCGCTCGAGGCGGCGGACGTGATCCTCTTCACGATCGACGGCAGAGAGGAACTGACGAAGAGCGACCACACGATCGTCACGATCCTCCGCAAGAACAAGAAGCGCCGCGTCCCGGTCCTCCTCGTCATCACCAAGTGCGATAATCCCCAGGCCGCCGACCATCTGCAGCACGAGTATCTTGGACTCGGCATCGCGGAGAGCATCGTGATCGTGAGCGCGTTCCATGGGCTCGGGATTGCGGAATTGGAGGAATCAATTGAGAAGCATCTCCGAGATCTTCACTTCAAAAAAAAATCGCAAATCGCAAATCGCAAATCGCAACTCACCAGAATTGCCGTCATTGGGAAACCGAATGTCGGCAAGAGTTCCCTCATCAATGCCCTGATGTCCGAGCCGCAGAGGAAAATCTCGCCAAGGCTCGTCAGCGACATTCCGGGAACGACGAGGGACACCACCGACACGGTCATCACGTACCACGACCAGGAATTCCTCTTCCTCGATACCGCGGGGCTCAAGCGGCATGCGAAGACGGAGGAAGGCATCGAGCACTACGCCATGCTGCGCACGATCCGCGCGCTCGAGGAGTGCGACACGGCGATTGTGATGCTCGACGCCACGCAACCGGTCAGTCACCAGGATAAGCGGATCGCGGGGATGGCGGCGGATGCGGGCAAAGGACTCCTGATCCTCCTGAATAAATTCGATCTCCTGAAGAGCGATGCGAAGAAACTCACGTACAAGGAAGTGGCGGCCGCATTGCCCTTCTGCCGCTTCGCACCGGTACTCGGCGTTTCCACGCTGACGAAGGACGGGCTCCTGAAAATGTTCGATCTGCTTGCGATGATCCAGAGGAACCGCGCGCGACGCATCCCGACGAAGGAGCTGCACCGCTGGTACGAGAACGCCGTCGAATCGCAACCCATGGCATCACTGCAGACCGCCAAGCACATCACGCAAGCGGATGAGATTCCGCCGACCTTCGTGCTCTTCGTGAAGAACCCCAAGCAGGTGCAGCTGAGCCAATTGCGCTACCTGGAGAATCGCCTGCGCGAGACATTCGACTTCCAGGGAACGCCGGTGCGGTGGGTAACGAAATCTACAATACGAAGAAAAATGGAGATGTCAGGCTGAGTAGCCCCGCTGGTCGTGTTCGATACGGCCTCACTGCGGTTCGGCCTACTCACACTGACACAGCGGGGCGTATCGAAACCCCATTGATTCGATGATTCTCAATTCCTCATCCTCGTCCCTTCCTCTTATCCCTCACTCTTCCATCTTCGCGAATGGGCAGAGGGAACGCCTTGATGACCACCTCAAGCTTGTCGAGGAGGATCGAGGGGTCGTCATCCATGACGAGGTTCGGGGGGAGCTCCCGCTTGCAGAGTTCTTTGACGATGTGGGGGATGGAGTTGCTGATGCCGCCGGAGTTGGTGACGACGCCGATGGGGCGGCCTTCGTCGTAGGCGATGGTGAACTCGTTGAGCGTGCCGATGCCGCCGCCGATGAGGACGATGGCGTCGGCGGAGCGGATATTGATGATATCGCGCTCCATGAATCCCATCCCCGTGTAGAGGATCACATCGTGATCGTGCGGCGAGAGGTACTCGTTGATGTGCTCGTACTCGGAGAAGGCCGGCGAGACGCCGATCGTGAAGCCATTGCATTCCTTGGCGCCGAGGAGCGCATCGTTGGGCAAACCCGGGCACGCGCCATTGATGAAGATGTATCCGCGCTTGGCGATCTGCCGCCCGAGCTCCCTCGCCTTCGTCCGCGCGACCGGATCCTCCGTCTGCGGCCCGGAAGCCGATCCCATCACGCCGATTTTGAGACGGTGGTTGTGGGGCATTGAGAGAAGAGTTCAGAACTCAGAATTCAGAGTGCAGTGATTTCGAGAAATTGCAGATATTGTAGCGATGAAATCGTCGTGAAAGCATCTGGGTATTATAGCACAAAAAATGTTTTTTGAACTATGCGGTCGTTGACAAATGCATTGCAATTCGCAAGAGTGCCTCTCCTCTATGGAATGGCATTCTCCACTATTGGAAAAGAGCTACGATTTCGCTGTCCGCATTGCGATCTTCTGCCGCGAAATTCAGACGAAACAGAAGGAATACGTTCTCACGAAGCAACTCCTGCGTTCCGGCACGAGTATCGGGGCGAATATCGCAGAGGCGACACAGGGACAGAGCAGAAATGATTTCATCTCGAAACTCTCCATTGCTCTCAAAGAAGCTCACGAGACACGCTACTGGTTACGTATCATCAGAGATGCAGGCATCGCTTCATCCGCACAAGTCGACGCATTCTTTCCCGATCTTCAAGAGATCATTCGCATGCTCGCAGCAAGCCTGCGGACTTCCAGAGCAAAACTCTGAACTCTGAACTCTGAACTCTGAACTCTGAACTCTAGTCATCATCGCAAATACTTCGCCCTGTTCAGATTCTGCTCCTCATTCGTCATCGCGTAATGAATGACGCCATTCGAGTCATGAAGATAATAGAAGTACGGACTCTCGTTGGGATGGAGCGCCGCCTGGATGCTCGCGAGGCCGGGGTTGCCGATCGGCGTGGGAGGGAAATCTCTGAACTTCCGGAGATTGTACGGTGAATCGATGGCGAGATCGCTCTCGGTGAGCGGGTCGTTGGGCTTGCCGATTGCGTAGCGAATGGAGGCGTCCGCCCCCAAACCCATCTTCGCATCCAGACGCTTCCAGAGGATGCCCGCGACGATGGGACGTTCCACATCCGTCTTCGTCTCCTTCTCGATGAGCGAGGCCATCGTGACGATCTGATCGAGGGAATGCTTCGACCCCGCGAGATCCGTCTTGAGTCCATCCACCACGCGCTTCTGAAACGTCGAGAGCAATCGCTCGAGGAACGACCGCGGAGTGAGCGTGTCGTGGACGACGAAGTACGTGTCGGGAAACAGGTACCCTTCGAGGCTGCGGCCTCTCAGTGCAAGCCTCTCTTTTCGCTGAGGAAGGAAGGAGAACGCGGAAAAATCACATGCTTGCGCACACGCGAGGAGTTCGCCCGATTTCACGAGACCTTTGCCGGCGAGCAATCCGTCGATCTCCTTGACGGTGAAACCTTCCGGAATGGTGACGACCGCCGCCTCCGAATAGCCTCGAACGAGCGCCTGCGCGATCTCCGGCATGCTCATGGACGGACGCAGGTAGAACGTTCCCGCCTTGAGGGAACCTTGCAAATGATGGAGACGTGCGTAGAGGTCGAAGACCGGCCCCGAACGAATGAGCGACTTGCTCCGCAAGATCGTCCCGATCCCCTGCACCGATGATCCCGTGGGAATGGAGACGAGGATGCCCGCCTGATCACTCGCGTTCACGGGGCGCAATTCCAAGCGATACCACAGGACGCCGACGAGCGCCAAGATGAGCAGACCGATGATGAGTCGCGGCAAGCGGCGCACGACGAAAGTGTACAGTGCAGACACGCCCTGCATCTTTTGCGAGGAGACGACCTGCGCCTTCTTGAGTGCGCGATTGAGCGCATCGATTAACAACGCAGGGATACTTCCCTGCGGAACCTCCGGAGCAATGGTGACGCTGATCACTTCCATCTCGGCGGAGACGACGACCTTTACGCCGCCTGTGGTGAGGGCAGTCGAACCATGCGCTTCGGCTTCCACGTGGATGTTGCGCAGTTCCTTCTTGATCTTCTTCGCCTCGCGCTGTAGGCGGAACATGTCCTTGGCTTTGGAGAAGGAGATCATGTGGGAATTTTAGCGGAGAGGAGGGTCATGAGAAAGAGTGGCACGTTCGCGAGTTCTACAACACCCTCTTTGCTGAGAACATCTCTGAAATGCCTCCAAGGTGATTTTGTCACACAAAATACTATTGACATCTGTCAACACTGCCCTATACTGCATCAGTTTCCCCCATTTTGCTTCTATGCAGACTCTCCGGAAGCATGTCGTTCTTCTCGCAGGGCTCTTGTTGATCGCTGTGAGCATTTTTCTGGGCGGCGGCAGCGCCACCTTCGCCGCATCACCCGATGTCACCATCGATAACGGCGATCCGGGGTTTTCGACGCAAGGGCCCGGCTGGTCCGCGGGAGGCGGTGGGGGATATCACAACAATTACCTCATGCATGGTCCTCTCCTCAAAGGTCTTCCCGCTCAAAAGGCGATATGGGTATTCCAGGGACTGCCCGATGGCACGTACCGTGTGTGGGTTTCCTGGAAAGGAGGAGTGCCGAATGCCTCGACGAAAGCATTGTTCTCTGCCTTCGATGGTGCGGCATCTGCCGGGAGCTTCACCATCGACGAAACCCAGGATCCTCCGCAAGCCCTGAACGTCCAACGCTGGGCTATCGCGCTGCCGAGTGTGCAGGTGCATAGCGGGACCTTTCGCGTCGAGCTGCCGGCCATGGAGAAAGACACAGTGGTCGCCGATGCGATCAAGGTGATCCGCATTCCCGCATCAGCGGACATCGCGCTTCTCAGCGTGAAATCCAAGACCAAAACAACGAACGTTCTCTTCACGCAATCCTTCAACAATCTCGGTGTGGATCCGGCCGATTCTTTTGCCCTCTCGGTCGACACGATTCCGAAAGGCCTGCTCTTCGATGCGGCGAATTCCGACAATCATTGCGTACAAACCAATCAGAGCATTTCGTGCGCAGGCGTGCCGTCGAATACGGATATCACCATCAGTCTCATCCCCGATCCGAACGCGCCCTGCTCACCGACCGTGAGCTACACCGTGCGCTTCTCATCGAGCGAAGCGGATCCGGCTCCGGCGAATAATGGAAAGACAATCGTCGCTGCGGTCATTTGCCCTTCTCTCAACGTCTCCATCGACGGCCCTGCCAGCCAGCAATATCCGCGCGGTCAGAGCGAGGCCGATTTGGGAGACATCACGCTGAGTGCAAAGGGAGCGAAGATCGACGTGCGAAGGATGTACGTTGCTATTCAAGCGAGCACGAAAGACGGGCAACCGCTCTCGAGCGCGAATGACAGCCAGACGGATGAAATCGCGGAAGTGCTGACGCATGTGTCACTCAGGAATTCCGTGACCGGCAAAAGCATCGACGCCGTTCGTCTGACGGGTGGGAGCGACAAGGGAGAGGTTGCAAGCATAGGAACCTACCAAATCTACCTCTTGAACGACGTCTCGCTGAACGAAGGATCGAATGCATTTCAGTTCAACGTGGACTTCGATGACAATGGGTCGGCAAAGAGCCCGATGGACGGCGATCAATTCAAAATCCACATCTGCACGGAATCGACGCAGTTGCCAACCGGTTCGAATACGAAGGGATGCACGTTCGCAGGACTCATCGCGAGCAACATCGCGTACCAGTTGCAAGCCGAGAACCACGCGACGGGAATCACGATCACCGACGTGAAACCGGGCGGGACGGTCTCGGGGAATGCTCAGATCATCGCCAACCCGACGCTCACTCTTGAACAGAAATCCATCGGCACTCTCGGCACTGCCGTGAAGAATCAGAAGAACGTGAATCTCCTGCGCTTCGACGGACAGGCAACCGTCAAAGATATTCTGGCCACGCAGTTCGTGTTCAGCTCGGCATCCGGTTCACTGAACAATGGAGAGAACTACACGCTCCGGGTTGATACGGATAACGACGGCAAGGTCGATACGATCCTCCAGGAAGGAGTCTCCGCTCAAAACGGAGAGGTGACCTTCGGGAAGCTCACTGGCAGCGGCTTCGTGTTCCCCAAGGACAGGCGTGTGACGCTCGAGGTGCATGCGGATATCGCCGCGTCACTGACGAATCATTGGCTCCAATTGAAGTTCGCGACTAGCAACACGCACTACGTTGAAGCGGAGAATGTCGTGACCGGCGCATCCCTCTCGGGCATCAAGACAGACGGTGTCTGTGCCAGCAGCTGCGACATCATCGTCACGACGACTGCGTCCGAAGCATACAGACTGGTGAATCAGGGGGATCTCTACGTCACGCAAGATGCCGTCCCGACCGGCCGGCACCAGTTCCTCGGCGGAGTTCTCGGCGCTCCCGCTCTGAGTCTCCAATTCCATGCGGAAAATGAAGATATTGATGTCACCAATCTCCAGATAACGGCGACCGGCTCGACGGCTTCATCGGTCGACCATTTGGAACTCTACAACGATGGAGCCACGACGCCATTCACACTCGCGACCATCGGCACCTGTGGGAGTGACAAGGTTCCCGCGAACACGCGCTGCGCGAAGATGCAGAATCAGGAGCTCGTGATTGGAAAGGGCACGGACGTGAACGTGCTCGTCAGGCCTTTCATGAAGACCGACGTGAACGGAGCGATTTCCGGAGAAAAGATTCAGTTGTACATTGCGGGCAAGGCTGTCTCGAATGACACAACGGGCGAAGGCGCGGTGAGGGCCAGGGGAGTTCAATCGTCGAATTCGCTCAGTGCGAGCAATGAGAATGGAATCGTGAATGAAGGAGAGGTGATGATCGGCAACACCGATGGCGGAAAGAACAAGGATATCGTGGGATTGAAGCACGTGTCCGTCCTCTCGAAAATCACTTCGATCACGAACGCCGGTTCGGACACGGGCGTGATGCCAACAGGCGTTGCGGACATCGGACAGTTCACCATCGCCGCCGCGGCGCACGACAATTCGCAAAACGGCTTGAACAAAGTGGTCCTCTCGGGCGTGCTGCTCACGGTGAATGCCGCGAATGTCGAGATCGACGCGACGAGCCTTCGCTTCTACAACAAGGTCGACTCCACCAGCACGAAGACGTGTGTCCCGCACACGACGGGCGGCGTGAAGATCGTCGCGGCGACGATCAGCGGCTCCTTCCTCGCAAGCTGCACGGATTTCAACGGCAGTTCGGTCACTGTCGCGATCGACCAGGGAACGGACGCGACGTTCGTGGTGCGCATGAGCATCACGAATCCCAAGATTTCCGCCTCCGCAAATTCCACGCTGCAGGTCTCTCTCCAAAATTTTAACGACGCAGCGCTCACGACCTTTGGAGCCACGAAGAGCCACTTCGCATGGATCGATCAGGACAACGGTTCGGCAACGACCTCGAGCTTCACGTGGGCGGAGTATCCGGATGCGACGGTGAAATCGACCTTGTACCAGAACTGAAATGTTTTCGACATTTTCTCAGGAATGGGGGCCGACAGGCTTCGTGATGGCAGATTGTTCTTTCAGCGGGTGATCCCAATTCTGTCTTCGATCTCTTGGTTCACGAAAATCTTCTTCCTCCCGAACTTCATGCGGCTGTACTCTTTGATGAGCGCCGCGAGCTTTTCGTTGCGGTCGGATTCGTCGTAGATCGTCGCCATGCTGAAGGGCCGCGACGTCGTGTTGTTGATGTTGAGCTTCACGTAGCAGTGGAAGTTCGGGATGCCGATCACGTCCTGCTCGCTCAGGACCGGCGCCATTTCCTTGGCCATGTACTCGGCGTCTTCCGCGCCGATCTTGAAGCTGAGGATGGTGCCCACGTTGCCGAAGACGGCGTCGCGCATCTTGGTGGAGGCCTGGCCGTACTCCTCGGTCTTGCCCACCAGCTGCCCGATGTACTGGTGCGCCATGATGAGGCCGAGCTCGTACTTGCGGGCTTCGCTGAGGATCGTCGCGAAGGCGTCGGTGACGAAGTTCTGGAACTCGTCGACGTAGAGGTAGAAGCGGCGGCGATCGCGCTGGGGCACGTCGGCGCGCGAGAGCGCGGCCATGTTCACCTTGTTGACGAAGATGAGGCCGAGGAGCTGGGCGTTCACGTCGCCGATCTTCCCCTTGCTCAGGTTCACGAGGAGGATCGTGCCGCTATCCATGATCTGCCGGATGGTGAAGGCGCTCTTGGGCTGCCCGATGATGTTGCGCATGGTCGTGTTGGTGACGAAGGGTCCGAACTTGGCCGAGAAGTACGGGATCATCTCCTCCTTCTCGCGCGCTCCGGTCTTGGCGATCTCGTGCTCCCAGAAGCTGCGGACGACCACGTTCTTGCACTTGCTGACCTTGTAGCGCTGGAATTCGTCGTCCACGAAGAGTCGCGGCACGTCGATGAGGGTGGCGCCTTCCTCTTCATCGTCCATGAGCGTGAGGCAACCGTTGCGGAAGTAGTGCTGGATACGGGGCCCGAAGATCTCGTTGCCGAAGAGCTTGATGAAGATCTCCATCGCGTCGAGCGAGGCGCGGTCCTTCTCTTCGTCGGTGTGAGCCTCGAGAAGGTTGAGCCCCATCGGGCGCTCCCCGTCGGAGGGATCGAACACGACCACATCCTTCGCCCGCTCCTTGGGCACGTGCGCGAGGATGTCCTCGATGAGGTCGCCGTGCGGGTCGACCACGCAGAGTCCCGCCCCCCTCGCGATATCCTGCCGGGCCTGGAAATTGAGGAGTGCGGATTTCCCCGAGCCGGATTTCCCGATGATGTACTGGTGGCGGGTGCGGTCGGTGTCGAGGAAGTGGATGGGCGTTTCGACGGCGCGGTGGCGGTTGATGCCGATGAGCACTCCTTCCTTCGGGACATTCGGCGGTGGCGGCAGGACTCGGTACGTGATCCACTGCACGATCGGGATTTTGTTGTAGCGGCTGTCGGGGAAGTGGTAGAGGCCCGCGAGCTCCCGTTCGACGAGGAGGTCGCGCTTGTGCAGGAACCCGTTGATGCGGTACTTCCAGAGCCAGTACATGATCGGCGCGTTGAACGCGAGCGGGCAGAAGTCCACGAACATCCGGCGGTTCATGAACCAGTTGCCGTAGATGTCCTTGAAGACGTTGAACGCGACCTCGATGCCGTTGGTGAGATCCAGCGCCCGCCTCCACGTCTTGGCCGCCGCGAGGATGCGCAGGCTCGCGTGGAAGCCGCTCATGCCCGCCTTCTGGCCCATGCGCTTGTACAGATCCTCCTCCGGCTGGATCATGCGGACGAAGGCATCCCCGTGCGTGGCGCCGGGAGCGTAGGTCTCGTTCTTGTCCTCACCCGCAGCGATGCCGCCGAGAATGCGCACCATCGTCGAGACGAGGGGAATGTGCGCGGCCCAGCTGTCGTCTTTGCCCTTGAATTTGAGGCTCGCGAAGCGCTTGACACGCTTGCTCCAGGCATCGGAGAACGTCGGCGTGATGATGAGCTGGATGGCTGCGGTCTCGTCGATGTCCATTTTGCTGAGAACGTTGGCGACGTCATTGAGCGGATCGTCCTGCATCTCCTCGTAGAAGCGGATGGGGAAGAAGAACTTCTTCTTGGTGACCATGTTGTACCCTACCAGCTTGTAGCCCTTGGGCCAGACGTCCGGGGTGGGTTGCAACGAGACTTCGGCATCCGCGTAGAACGCGGTGATCTGCTTCTCGACAATCGAAACGAGGCTCGGCTGGGTGAGCACGTAGAACGTGAGCTCGCCGTGCTCCACGAAGAGCTCGAAGCTGATCGTCGCGTACCGGAAGATCCAGAAGTGCATGAACTGCCAGAAGGTGAGGTGCTTCACCTCCCACAGCGCGCGGTAGAGCTGCTCCATCACCGCGACCTTCTCCTTGAAGTCCTTCTCCGTGCGCTTCTCCTGGTCGATCTTGCTGTCACTCCTGGGAAGGAGCACCTTCATGGAGACCAGGTACCTTCCCTGCCACCACGCGTACCAGAAACGCGTGTTGTAGATCGCGTACTTGATGACCAGGATTGCCGTGATGATCGTCAGGACAGCTTCGATGGTGGACTTCGGGAAATCGCTGAATGCCCAGTCGAGCAGGACCAACCAGATGTTCAGGTGCAGGAGGTACCCCCCGAGCGAGATCGAGAGGAGGATGATGGGCCAGAAGAGGAGACGCAGCAGGAGAGTCACGGAGGGCAAGATGGCACAATTTCCGCGTGGGCACGGTACAGGAAATTCGTCTTATTATAGCAGAAAAGCGATGGGGGAGGTAGGTGATTCGGGTTGTAATTCCCGATTCCCACGCCTAGCGCAGATTGACTTGCCATGTTCTGAACAACTCCTGTATACGTATTGGCCATGCCGGAAGTCTGGTACTTGAAGGAGATACGCGAGAGGGACAAGGAGGTCCGTCGTCTGAAGCA
>JACOTD010000050.1 GCA_016178535.1 Candidatus Peregrinibacteria bacterium | reverse complement strand
CTGGAAGTCGTGGGGACGATGTCAGGGTCGGCACTGACATTGCTGAATCCTGGAGGACTCAGCTATGCACTGGGAAATCTCTCACTGGGAGCGACGACGAGCAAGGGGAGGCTGACGGTGTACGGATCGGGGGCGTTCACGAAGAACTTGTCGGGGAATACCCTGACGTTCCAGAGCGGAGGATACGTGCTGGGGAATCTGGGGATTGGGAGGAATACGGCAAGGACGGCATTGGAAGTGCAGGGAACGATCTCGGGATCAGCGCTGAACGTCACGAGTCTGAACGTGACAGGGTTGACCCAGGGATCCGTTTTGTTCGCGGGAAGCAATGGAGCGTTGAGCCAGAGCAATGCGCAGTTCTTCTGGAACAATACGACGAGTCAGCTCGGGATTGGGACGGCGAGTCCGAAGGCGAAGTTCGTCGTTGTGGGGAGTGGAGCGTTCACGGAATCGATGTCGGGGAATACGCTTCTGGTGCAGAGCGGAGGGTACGTGAGAGGAAGACTGGCGATCGGGAAGACGGGGGCGCTGACGGCGTTGGATGTCTCCGGCGCCATCTCCGGTGCGCTCCTCACGATCAATGCTGGGAGCAATGGAGCGAACTACATCCTCGGCAATCTCGGGGTTGGGACGGTGAATAACGTCGCGAGGCTGAACGTGGCGGGGACGATGAGCGGGCGCTCTCTGCACATTTCCGGAACGGGTGCGAGCACGAGTCCCCTCCTCACGACGAACCTCTCGCGGGGGATGATCGTGATGGGGAGCGGATCGATCAATGGAGATTACGGCGGGACGGGATCGCTGGCGGCGCAGCTGTATGTGACGGGGAGGATGCCGATCAGCTTCACCGGATCGGGGAAGACGGGCACCGCGCCGAGGGATAACGGGATAGCCATCCAAGGCCGGTACCTCTACCTGACCGAAGTATCATTCAAACTGGAGACATTCGACATCTCGAATCCCTCAAAGTCCGTCTCGGTGTCGACGCTCACACTGGGATCAAACATCATCCACAGCGTCGTCCAGGGTCGCTACGTGTATAGCTGGAGCAACACGGTCTTCTACGTCAATGACATGAGCAACCCGGCGTCTCCGCAGAACATTGGCAGCACCACGGGAACATCGTGTGCGGGGAATGGTGCGTGGAATATGACTGTGCAGGGGCGGTACGTCTATGCGGCATGCAGCGGGATACTCAAGATCGTCGACGTCACCAATCCCACGTCGCCTGCCGTCATTGCGTCGCTGGCCTGGTCGAACGCCGGAACGCACTACATCACTGTCCAGGGACGGTATCTCTATTCCGTCGTGTACACCGGAACAACCTACAGGATGGAGATCATCGATATCGCCAACCCTGCGGCACCGAAGTCGCTCAGCAATACCAGTGTCGGAACGAATCCCTCGTCCATCTTCATCCAGGGCCGCTACGCGTACATCGGGCTGCGCGGGGAATCCGCAATGCAGATCTTCGACATCAAGAACCCGGTGAGCCCCGTCTTCACGGGCACGGGGGTGACAAGCGCGACTCCTTACAGCGTCTACGTCCAAGGAAGAGTGGCCTACGTTACGAACTCGGGATCGGTGAATAACCTCCAGGCGCTCGATGTGAGCAATCCTCACAATCCCGTGTCGCTCGGGACGGTGACAACGGCAGCGCAGCCGAACGCGATCGTGGTGCAGGGGCGCTACGCCTACGTCACGAGCAACCTTGCCAGTAATCTCTCGGTCTATGATATCGGGGGCAGTTATATTCAGAACGTGGAGGCAGGCAGCGTTGAAGCGGCGGGAGTGAGCATCCGCAATCTCCTGCAGGCAGGCGATGCGGATATCCGCGGGGGGCTGGGAGTGGGGCGAGGGCTCGCCGTGAACGGGGGCGCCACGATCAACACCACCTCCACCGGCTCCGCCGTCTACGGGCTGACCGTGCTCAGCAGCCTGGAAGTCGTGGGGACGATGTCAGGGTCGGCACTGACATTGCTGAATCCTGGAGGACTCAGCTATGCACTGGGAAATCTCTCACTGGGAGCGACGACGAGCAAGGGGAGGCTGACGGTGTACGGATCGGGGGCGTTCACGGGGACGCTCTCGGGAGCTGGGCTCTTCATCCAAGGAACCATGACCGGTTCCTCGTTGGTGATCAAGAAAACCACAACCGGTTCCACGGCCTTCATCATCAATGTGCCCAATCTTCGCGGGATCGGCGCCGACATGCAGGAATGGAACTCCGGCAGTACGATTCTCGCTCGCGTGAATCAACGTGGGGAATTCAGCAAGATTTTCACAGGAAAAAGCACGGGTTCCTTCAATGAAATGTTCGGATCGGGGGCGGGAATGTCTCTGACGACATCAATCAATGACACTTTCATGGGATGGGGAGCCGGTCTGAAGGCGACGGCGAGCAATAACACGTTCGTCGGATACTATGCCGGTGCGGCGGAAACAAGTCAGAACAATGTTTTTGTTGGAACATCGGCCGGTAGTGTGGCAACTGGTGCGGCAAACTCTGGAATAGGATCTTCTGTTTTGAGCAGTTTAACGTCTGGAACAGCCGATACGGCTGTTGGATCATCTGCCGGTTCTACCATTACGACCGGATCGTTCAATAGTTTCCTCGGGCGACTTGCGGATGCGACGGTGGCGACTCTCAACAATGTCACGGTAATTGGTTATAAGGCGAAAGCGGCGCAGGGCAATATCGTCGTGCTGGGTTCGGGAGCGAACGTTCTCATCCATGGAGAGATCGCCGGAACGGTTGGGACGGCGAAGGCCGCGCTCGCCGTGTACGGATCGGGGGCGTTCACGAAGAGCATGTCGGGCAATACGATCCTGGTACAGAGCGGAGGATATGTGCAGGGGAGATTGGCGATTGGGAAGACAACGGGGTTGAGCGCGTTGGATGTGGTAGGTCGCATGTCCGGCTCGCAACTGACCCTTTCCGGTCTGGCCTCCGAGGCAACCACGCAAAATGCGCTCTGTGTCACGGCGACGGGAACCGTCCTCGTGAATTCCGCAGCCACGTGCACCGTTTCCTCTGTGCGATTCAAGCATGACATCCAAACGATACAAACGGCGCTCCAGGAAATCCGGCAGATGCGGCCGGTCCAGTACCGGGACAACGGCAACGATGTCGTGAATGTGGGATTGATCGCGGAGGACGTGCAGGCGATCGATCCGCGGATCGTGTTCTACGAGAACGATGGAACGACGCCGCGCGGCGTGAAGTACGAGAACCTGACGGCGATTCTCCTGCGGGGATTGCAGGAAACGGATGCGCGCGTGGGGGCTCTGGAGAGCGGCGCGCTGCTGAAGGGTCGAGACCTCACGCTCACGGGCGCGCTCACGGTGGAGAAGCAGACGACACTCAAGGACGCCGTCACGCTGATTGCCGGAGACGACGAGCATGAGGTGTTCCGCGTGCGCAACCGGCACGGACCGGTGCTGAAGATGACGGGCAGCGGAGACCTCGCGATGAGCGGTACATTGACGATCAAGGGCGGCGCGACGATCGAGAATTCCCTGACCCTCCTCGCGGGAACAGGATCGTCGGATGTGCTCTCGGTGCGCTCAGGAAGCGCGACGACGCTCAAGATCTCCAAGGACGGCGATCTCTGGATGCGCGGGGCGCTCACGGTCGAGAGCGGGGCGGTGATCGAGCAGAGCATGACGATCGTCACCGGCAGCGGCGCGCACGATGCCTTCCAAATCCGCTCGCCGAGGACTTCCATCCTGCACATCAATGACCGCGGCGACCTCGCGATGAGCGGGACGCTCGTCGTCCAGAGCGGCGCTCTCATCAAGCAGAACCTTACGATCGATGCCGGAGCGCAGACGGAGACGGGCGACGTGCTGAAGATTCTCTCCGCGAGCGGGAACGTGTTCCGCGTGCAGGGCAACGGAGATGTGTACGCCAAGGGCGCATTCCACAGCGGGGGGGCGGACTACGCGGAGTGGTTTAGGGTCAGAGTTCAGAGTTCAGAGTTCAACGGTTCAGAGAAAAATCTGCAGCCCGGGGAACTCGTGTGCGTGGACGTCACGGCTCCCAATAGCGTCAAGAAGTGCGAGAATGCCGCGGATCCGAACGTGATGGGCATCGTCTCCTCGAACCCCTCGATCGTCGGCAACGAGAGCACCATCGGGCCGCTTCCGGCCGAGGCGATGCAACGTCTGGGGAATGTCCTCGTCGGTCTCCTCGGGCAGATTCCGGCGAAGGTCACCGATGAGAATGGACCGGTTCGCCCCGGAGATTCCCTGACGAGCGCGAGCATTCCCGGCTACGCACGGAGGGCGAATGCCGGAGAGCCGACCGTGGGAGTCGCTCTGGAAGGCTTCGGAACAACGGACAGTGGGACTGGTTCGCAACTCGCCATTCGCCATTCGCAATTCGGCGTCATCAAGGTCTTGATCGCGCGGAGCAACAAGTCTCTGA
This sequence comes from Candidatus Peregrinibacteria bacterium, assembly GCA_016178535.1. Taxonomy (GTDB): domain Bacteria; phylum Patescibacteriota; class Gracilibacteria; order Peribacterales; family Peribacteraceae; genus JACOTD01. Next base: position 13,881 of record JACOTD010000050.1, on the reverse strand, counting down.
CTACGGAAGCGGTGGAACAGAGAGTGAGAGAGAACGTCGCCGCGCTCAAGATCGATGACGAGATCGCGCTCAGCATGCAGAAGGGCCTCGCGAGCCTGAACCTGACCGGAGCCGTGCTCCAGGCGACGAAGACCATGCAGGAGACGGAGATGCAGAAGCTGCAGGATGCCGTGCGGGCGTTGCAGGCGGAAGTGAAGGCGCTCAGTGGAGCCATTTCCTCCAACCCTAACCCCTCCTCCGGAGGAGGAGGGGGACTCCCTTCCTCCCTCGGAGGAAGGGCCGGGGATGGAGGAAATGTCACTCTCTCCGGTTCCCTCCACGCGGCAGGTGGCATCGATGCCGATTCGCTCACATCCGAGAACACGCTGACGGTGAGCAAGGATGCGCGCATCGGCGGCGACTTGTACCTGGAGGGCATGCTCAAGGTCGGCTCGCTCTTCGTTCCGGGTGGGATGCGCATCGACGGCGGCACCACGGTCGGCGGCCTGCTCAAGGCCGATCAGCTGCTCGCGGGCAGCGGCTCGCAGGTGAACGGGACGCTGAAGGTGCGGGGCCGCCTGGAGCTTGCAAGCGGCAGCATCCTCGCTCTGGGCGATCGCAGCCAGGTGATCCTGGGCAGCGGCTCGATGCTGACGGCGCAGGATATGCTCGTCCGCGGCGCGCTCCAGGTGCTCGGTCCCGTGACGATCCAGGGGCTCGCGATTTTCCTGGGCGATGTTTCGGTGCACGGCCAGCTGACGGTCAGCAACCGCCAGGCGGGGTACGCGACGGTGGGGACGGGCGCGACGGCGGTGTCTGTGTCCTTCGGATCGGGAGTGATGATGCATCAGCCGATCGTCACCGCCTCCCCGGACACTCCCGTGCTCTACGCAGTCACGAAGGCGACGGGCACGGGCTTCATGATCACGCTCGCGGAACCCGCGAAGACCGCGATCACCTTCTCCTGGCTCTCACTCGGCGTCGATGGGCCTGTGACGCAGACGGGGGCAACGAGCAACTCTTCGACGATTCTCAGGACAAACGAGACAACGAGACAACGAGACAACGAGCCGACGGGCTACCCCCTGCAGACCGTGACCACGCAGACAAGCTCCTCTTCCTCTTCGCATGAGGCGACTGCGAGCGGTTCCTGGGCATCGTCGTCCTCGAGCAGCATCAGCTCCGTGAGTTCCTCGAGTTCCGTCTCCGCGACGGGAACCGGCTCGAGCAGCACATCCTCCCCGACATCGCCGAACTCTTCTTCCATGAATTCCTCAAGCAGTGCAGCGAGCTCCGAGGTATCGAGCGCGAATTCCACCGCGAGCAATGATGCCGGGATTCCCTCCGATCCTCTTCAAATTCTGTCGGATGGAGGATCGTCAAGTAGTCAGTAATCTTTGTACGGAGCCATCGGCAGATCATTGACAGAATAAAATTCAATTGCATTAAATCGAGAACCGGCCGGTACATTGCAGCGAGGGAATCTTTTCCATAGGATGACGTCGTTGTCTTTCCCCCTCTTCTCCTATGGATGCGATGAATCCTTCCCCCACCCCGGCCCCCCCGACGCGCGGTTCCCTCGGCCGGCTCCTCGCAGTGCTCCTCGTCATCGTGCTCGTTATCCTCGTCATCGCGATCGACATGAAGCGGCGGGCCGCCGAGCACCAGCTCAAGACGCTCACGATGAAACTCCAGGAACTCACGGGCGGGAATCCCTCCACCAACAAGGAGGCGGCGCGCAGAGTCACCGATGCGGTGCGCAAGCTCTACGCGCTTCCGGAGGGCATCGAGCCGACGGTCGCCACGATCGTCGACGTCACGGCGCTGCGGAAGCAGAACCACTTCTACGACAAGGCGGAGAACGGCTACCACCTCGTCATCACGACGGAACGGGCGATCCTCTACGACCCGGCGCGCAACATGATCGTGGACGTGGTGCCGGTCTCGATCCAGCCGCCCGCCCAGGCGGGGAATCCTCCGACTCCTCCCGCCGCCGCCCCGACCGCTCCCGCGGCGAAACCACCTGCGCAGCCGACTTCCGCAGGGCAGCGCTGAACGTCTGCCATTCGAGATTGGAACGGGGCGCGCGGCGCCCTGGTTGTTGGTGTGGGGTGTTTGTTGTGTGTTGTGTTGTTTTGAGGGGCGAGGGGTGAGGTCGCCTACAAAACAAAAAATATTCCTCCATCGCCTCCCGTTCATTCCTCCGCGATTTCCTCCGTCGCATTCTCCTCCTCCCCTTTCTTCGGTTTTCCTGCCCCTCGAAGCTCCGAGAGCGAAGTGGGGCTTCCCTCGAAGATCTCCAGAAATTCCGCAACACTCATCGTCTCCTTCTGGAGGAGGATGCTCGCGAGCTCCTCGAGCTTCTTCTTGTGTTGATGCTCGCGAGCTCCTCGAGCTTCTTCTTGTGTTGATGGAGGAAGCTCTTCGCGCGCTCGTACTGTGCGGCAATGGTTTCGCGCACGAAGGTGTCGATCGCGCGCGCCATCTCATCGGAGTAGTTACGCACGACGGAAGGATCGACCCCGAGGAACGTGGATCCCTGGTGTTCCCCGTACGCAACGAGCCCGAGAGAATCGTCCCCCATGCCGTAGCGCATGGCCATGTTGCGGGCGATGAGGGAAGCGCGCTCGATGTCGTTACTTGCGCCCGTCGTGATCTCGTTGAAGACGAGTTCCTCCGCGGCCCTGCCGCCGAGGAGCCCGCAGATCTCGTCGATGAACTTGCTCTTGCTCGTCGTGTACTGGTCCTCCTGCGGCAGGAACCACGTGACGCCCAGCGTGGAGCCGCGCGAAACGATGGAGATCTTGTGGAGCGGATCGGAATCCGGGCACAGGTGCCCGACGATGGCGTGGCCCAGCTCATGGTAGGCGGTGATGTCCTTCTCGTGGGGCGTGAGCTTGCGGGACTTCTTCTCCGCGCCGATCGCCACCTTCTCCACGGCATCGACGAGGTCCCGCTGCGTGACGGCGGGATGCTTGCGCTTGGCGGCGAAGATCGCCGACTCGTTCATGATGTTCTCCAGGTCCGCGCCGGTCATGCCCACCGTCTGCTTCGCGACATCGTCGAAGTGGACGTTCTTCGTCATCTTCTTATTGCGCGCGTGGACTTCCAGGATTTGGTGACGCGCCGCCAGGTCGGGTTTGTCGATGAAGATGCGCCGGTCGAAGCGCCCCGGGCGGAGGAGCGCAATATCGAGGACGTCCGGTCGATTGGTGGCCGCCATCACGATGACGTTCGTCTCCTGCTCGAAGCCGTCCATTTCCGTGAGGATTTGATTGAGCGTCTGCTCGCGCTCATCGTGCCCGCCGCCGAATCCCGCACCTCCTCGTTGACGACCGACGGCGTCGATCTCGTCGATGAAGATGATGCACGGCGCGTTGCGCTTGGCCTTCGTGAAGAGGTCACGGACCCTGCTCGCACCGACCCCGACGAACATCTCGACGAACTCCGAGCCGGCGATGGAGAAGAAGGGAACGCCGGCCTCGCCGGCCACCGCGCGCGCGAGGAGCGTCTTCCCCGTTCCCGGCGCGCCCACGAGGAGCACGCCCTTGGGGATTTTGGCGCCGATCGAGGTGTACTTCTTGGGGTTCTTGAGGAAGTCGACCACCTCGACCAAATCTTCCTTCGCCTCCTCCGCTCCCGCGACGTCGTGGAAGCGCGTCTTCACCTGCTTGGCGTCGGCGATGCGCGCGCGCGACTTGCCGAAGGAGAGGGCGGTCGATTGACTGCGCGCGATCCCGCGGAAGAGCCAGACGATGCCCCCGAGGACGAGGAGGAAGAAGACGAGATCGGGGAGGACCGAGAGGAACAGGTTCGTCGTTTCGCGGTTCTCCACGCGCACGACGGTCTTGTTCTTGGGATCGTTCCATCCCAGTCGGCTCACGGTGTCACTCCCCTCTTTGTACGATTGGATGGTTTTCCCGTCCTTGAGGGTGGCGAAAACCTTGCTGTCGCGGATGAGGATCTCGTTGTACGCATTCTGCGCGTAGCCTTGCGTGATCTCGCTCAAGGGAACTTCCGACGCATTCGCGAACTGCTTCTCCTTATCTCGCTGCGGATTGAGGAGGAAGAAGAACGAGAGCAGCACGAGCCCGCAGAAGAGGAGCAGGCTCAGGAGCCACTGGGAACGGCTGCGCTGGGGGGGACGGGAGCTGGTAACCATGGAATGGAAGTATAGCAGTGGAATGCGCGGGAAGCATGCGGGAAAATGGAGAAAGTTTGGAGGGTGTTTTGTTTGTTGTTGGTGACCTCACCCCTCGCCCCTCTCCAGCCTTTGATTGTTGGCCGTCTCGAAGTTTTCGCAAGACTCTTTTTCGTGCGAAAAGCTGGAGAGGGGAATGTTTTGTGTGTTGTTTTGTGTCCTCTATCCCCCGTCCCCTTTCTCCGGGGGAGAAAGGGGGGCCTTGATCATTGGAAATTCTCCCCTCCTCCATCGGAGGAGGGGTCGGGGGTGGAGGTAAAAACACAAACACAAACACTCCCCTCTCCTTCCTCTGATCCTTCAAGAATGCTCTCCAATACAGAAGAAAGGAGAATCCAAGAAAAGGAGAGGGGTTGGGGGTGAGGTCGCCTTACAAAAACAATCTACACAAAACCCATTCACACACCCTGTTTCCATTTCTCAAGATTTCTCTCCATTCTTCCCACCACATCCGCATCCCTGGGAACCTGGAAGTCCGCACCGGTCATCCGCTCGTAGAGATCGATGTACTTGGCCGCGAGCATGAGGCGGACGTCGTCGGTGATGCGGGAACGCAGGAGATCGCGCTTGGGTGCATCGTAGGGGTCGATGCCCTGTCCGCTCAGCCACAAGCGGAAGAATTCCTTGTCGAGGCTCTCGGGTTCCTTGCCCTCCGCGAAGCGTTCCTCGTACGTCGCAGCCACCCAGTAGCGCGAGGAATCCGGCGTGTGGACTTCATCGGCGATGGTGAGGATGCCCTCGCGATCGATGCCCATCTCGTACTTGGTGTCGACGAGGATGAGCCCTCGGGACGCGGCGATTTCCTGGCCGCGCTTGAAGAGCGCGAGGGCGCGATCCGCGATCTCCTCCCATTGATCGCTGGTTGAAAACCCTCGCTGAATGATCCCGGCTGGGTCGATGAGCTCATCCTCTTCGGCCTTCGTCGTGGGCGTGATGATGGGGGAGGCGAACTTCTGGTTCTTGACCATCCCCTCCGGGAGGAGGTTGCCGCAGAAGTTTCTGATACCCTTGTGGTAATTGACCCACGCTGACGTCCCGGTGGATCCGGTGAGGTAGGCACGGACGACGATCTCGATTTTGAGGATCTGAACCGTGCGCACGACCATGGCGTTGGGATCCGGCACGGCGATGACGTGCGTGGGCATCGCGTCCGCGATGCGCTCGAACCACCACGCGCTGAGCTGATTGAGCACCTGACCCTTGAGCGGGATCGTGCACCAGGCATGATCGAACGCCGACTGGCGGTCGGTGGCGATGAGGATGTTGCGGTCAGGCTGTTGATAGACGTCACGGACCTTGCCGGCGTACTTCTTCCCAAGCGAAAGGAAGTTCGTCTCCTGGAGCGTCGTCGCGAGGAAGGGACGGAGCTGATCGGGAGAAATCATGGACGGATCATAATTGATAATTGAAAATTATGGCAGCGATGATTGATCGGGCTTGGAGGTTCATTTCGCAATCAATTTGCCACCCAACCAGACTTGAGAAGTGCTCCCAACATTATCAATTTTCCCTGCCCGTCCGGCAGGCGGGAATTCTCAATTTTCAATTTCTACAGTTCCTCTTACAATGAAGCACCATGTCCGGACTCCGCCAATTGCTTCCATTCATCGGCGCGTTCCTTCTGACGTTACTCATCGGCATGCTGGTCGGAAGCGTCGTGACCGTTCGGCTCCGTCCGCCGCGGGAATCTCTGACGCTCTCTTCGGCTTCATCAACTCCAACGATTCCCGTCGTGACGATCGGAAGGCTCGGCAACGACGTCCGGGGACAGATCACCGGCACCGTGAGAATGTTCGCAGGATCGCATGAGATCATCCCTGATGCGAGCGGCTCCTTTCGGATCATTCTTCCCACGTGGTCGACGGACGTCACGGTGACGGTTCCGTCCGGCATGCGATTCGTCGCCTCCAGGAAGGGGAAACACTACTACCCCGTTCTCTCCACCGCGGGGGAACGGATCGCGCCGGAGCGACGCATCTACTTCGCGACGGAGGCCGAGGCAAGGGCGGCGGGGTACAGCGCGGGGAAGTGAGGGGAGTCATCCAATCGAAAGAAAGTTTTTGAAACGCGGTGTTGTGGTTTTGTTTGCTGTTGTTGTTGGTGACCTCACCCCCAACCCCTCTCCAGCCTTTTGCATCGATCGTCTCGAAAGAGGAAAATGCGTTACTCTTTTCGAAGAGCTGGAGAGGGGGGTGTTTTGTAGGTTGTCTTGTTTGGTGGCAGCAAAAAACACAAACACAAACACTCCCCTCTCCTTCCTCTGATCCTTCAAGAATGCTCTCCAATACAGAAGAAAGGAGAATCCAAGAAAAGGAGAGGGGTTGGGGGTGAGGTCAAACAAAAACAGAACCATCACACAAAAAATACAAACAATTTCACTCCTTCTCCCCCACGAAGAAGAACATCGACCGGAAGAATCCCGTCGTGAGGAGGAGAATGCGGAAGGGCGAGAGGAGGGACCGGAGTTCCTCCGTGGCGAACTCGTTGTGGAACGGCTCGTTGTGGTAGTGCGTGGAGGAGAGGAAGCGGAAGCGCCACAGGAGGGAACTCCGCGGCGTGGAGCCGATGAAGCGCCCGCCGCGCTCGAGGACGCGGTGGATGCCGGCCACGGCCAGCTCGGGATGGACGAGATGCTCGAGCACCTCGGTGCACACGACGGTGGAGAAGCAGGCGTCCTCGAAGGGCAACTGTTCGGCGTCGGCGATCTGGAAGTGCGCGGCGGGATTGTACGTCCGGGCGCGTTCCAGATGACGGGGGTTGAGATCGATCCCGACGGTGTTCGGCAGCAGGTGGCGCAGAATGAGCCCCGTGCCGCAGCCGACATCGAGGTACCGCTCCCCGCGTCCGTACCGCTGAATGAGGTTCTTCATCCTCTTCTCCCGCGCGCGGTGCAGATGCGATTCCAGACCGATGCGCTGATCGGCGACCGTGTTCCAATCGTAGTCCTCGATTTTGCGGTAGAAATCTTTGACGTACTCGTTGTACTGATCATCCAGACGCGGCGGCTTCTTCATAGACGAAAGAAGAGAATCAGGCAAAAGACGCTCACTGGTCTACAGCTTGTCGGAGAGTGTACAGATGAAAGCAGAAAGTCGCGACCATACTGCGGACGGTGGAGTTGCCCTGGCGCCTGAGCCGAAGAATCGTGTATACCCTTGGAAGACGACACCGATGGGAAAACAACCCCCTCCACGGGCACTCTTGTTGATTCGGAAGATCGATGGATGGCTCTTGCGTCCATGGTCATGGATCGTGCTGTTCCTTGTCGGGGCGCTCGTGCGCATCCTTCAATTCGGCGCGATTCCTGCGGGCTTCAACCAGGATGAAGCGTCGACGGCCTATGATGCATACGCTCTCCTGCACGCGGGCATCGACCGCACGGGCCATCATCTGCCAGTCATGCTCGTGGCGTGGGGATCGGGAATGGATGCGATCGCTTCCTACTTCGCCATTCCCTCGATCGCGCTCCTCGGTCCCACGATCGTCGCGGCGCGCATCCCACATTTGCTCGCCGGTCTCCTCGCCCTCATCGTCTTCCCACTACTGGTGTGGCGTACAGTCGACCGGCGCGCTGCTCTCCTCGCCTTATTTCTGCTCGTCATCAACCCGTGGCATATCATGATCTCACGGTGGGGCTTGGACCCCAATTTCTTCCCGCTGCTCTTCCTCTGCGGGGTGTACTGCCTCGTCCGTGGCATGCGGTCTTCCTCCTGGCTCGCGGCTTCCGCCATTCTCTTCGCACTCTCGCTCTACGCGTACGGCACGGCGTTCCTGACGGTGCCCGTCTTCCTCTTTCTCTCATCGTTCGTGCTACTGGTGCGTCAGCACGTCCGCATGCGCCAATTCGTCCTTCCGCTCTGTCTTTTTGCAGTCGTGGCTCTGCCGATCGCGTGGTACGTCCTCGTGAATACCTATGGATTTCCATCTGTCGAGACGCCCTTCTTCAGTATACCCAAGCTCCCCGGCGTTCCCCGGTTCGCTACCGTCAGCGTGATGGGCGGTCACGCAAGCTCGCTCTTCGCTACCCTGTTACACAACCTGAGAGACCTCTGGCGCCTGGTGTGGACGCAGGACGACGGACTCCCGTGGAACGCCATCCCGGGATTCGGAACCCTGTACCTCTTCAGCACGCCATTCGTGCTCCTGGGCATCGCGGCGTGCGTCGAACGTTCCGTGCGCCTGCATGACGACCTCTCGATCTTTTTCCTCGCGTGGTTGCTCTCTGCAATCGTCCTCGGCGCCGTTCTTTCGGTCAATATCAACCGGATCAACATCATCTTCTTCCCTCTGATCTTCTTTCTCGCAATGGGCCTGCGTTCGCTGATGTCCACACGCGCAGCAGCCGCAGGGATCGTTGCAGGGTACACGATCGCATTTGTTCTCTTCTCGCTCTCCTACTTCCGTGACTACCCCGCCATGATCGGCCCTCCGTTCTTTGCATCGTTCATGGATGCGGTCGACGCTGCGGCCTCGCGCACGGCAGGCCCGATCTGCATCACCGATCACGTGAATATGCCCTACATCTTCGTGCTCTACCGTGAACGGGTTGACCCTCGCGTCTTCCTCCGCACGGTGCGTTACGAGGATCCTCATGCGGAGTTCGACCGCGTGCTCGCCTTCGATCGTTACACCTTCGGGCTCTCGCGGTGCGACCCCTCGCACATGTCCGCCTACGTGCTCGACAAGGGCGAAGCGGCAGCATTCCAGAAGAACACAGACATGCAGGAGTACTCCTTCCCTCTCTATACAGCATTCGTCCGCACATAGCGGTCACGCCGCGGGCGCTTCGCGGCGGCGGGCGCATCCGCTCGGACGTTCTTTGGCCTGCTCGAGAGTGGCGCGGGTACGAGCCGACGTGAGAGCCACCGCAGACAAGAAAGAGCCGATTCCAGGGAGAAGCGACCGGAAAGCCTCCCGACCTCGAGCACACAGAGGACGAACACGATGATGTGAACGACGGCCACGATGCGGGCAAGACTGGGGAGCGCCGCGAAGAGCGCACGATCCCAGGCCTCGAATGAGACGGTGCCGAGCAGATTCAGCAGATACCCGATGGAGACGAGCGTGTAGAGCGCTGCTCCGACGATGCCGGTGAAGAGGAGCGGCAGGCCCAGAGCCATGGCGGGAAAGAGGTACCGCTCGTGCATTTCCGTCAGGAAAAGGAAGAACGCATACGCGAGGAGTGCGGCGATGGGGAACAGTAAGAACGACCGCTTGGGATCGGTGACTTTTCTCCACACGGAGGGTTGCAGGAGCAACAGCACAACAATGGCGCTGATCGCGAAAAGGCAGTACCCGATCCACCGGTAGGGAAGAATGTCGGCAAGCCTGTCGAGATCGCTGTGCCCTGCCGATCCCGGGAAGAAGGCCCACCAGAGGTTGTAGGCATTCATCGTCACTGCCGTGTAGTACCCGACCGAATCCCGGTACACGCGTAGGACGATCCCCCCTGCTCCGGCGAGCCAGAACGGCGACACGATCACCGATGCTGTGACGGTAGCCGCGGCGAAGAATCTCGTCACCCAGCGAGGATGGAAGAGCAACAACACCGCCACGAGCGGCAGGAGAAAGATGCCCTGGGTTTTCGTGAGCAAGGCAGCCGCGAGGAGCGCGCCAGCCAGGAGAATTCGCTCACTCGTGATGGCCACGAGACAGCCAACGACGAAGAGAGTGTACACCGCGTCCGTCTGTCCCCACACCGCCGAATCGTAGAGTACTGCTGGGTGAACGGTGTAGATGAACGCCCCGATGAGTGCGGTGGACGCCCCGCGAGTCCTCCGTAGCAGGATGTAGAGAAGGATGCTGGTCAGGATATCCGCGATGATCCCCGGCAGCTTGATGAACACGTGATACGCCGGAAGATCCATCCGGTACGTCGGCGAAACAAGGAGCCGGTACGCGTGCCCCGTGAACGCGAAGATCTCCATGGAGAGCGGAGGGTAATTGGGGAGCATCACTCCGTCCAACTGACGGCCGTAGGACGGGACAATACCAAGTCCCACGGCGCTGTGAGCCCATCCTTTCTCGATCTGCATATCCCCTCCGTTCCCTGGCAACGGAGCCAGGCTGAGGCGAAGGAGTAACCCGGCGATGCAGATCATTCCGAGCACGCAGATGCGCGGCGGAACGCGGACACGTCGCGAGAGCGATGCAACAGGGAAGACGCTCATGGCACCGATGATGACGAGAATGACGATGCTCGCCACGCGCACGCCGGTGAGCCAGGATCCTCCGACATCGGTCGGGCCGAAGCTGGAGAGTACGGGAGGAACGTGCAGGAGCGAGACGACGATCTTTCCCATACCTTGGGATCCCAAGAGCACCCATGGGATGATCAAACAAATCCCGAGGGAGAGCAGAAAGGCCCTCACGGCCCTCCATCGGTCGGTTCGCGGGAGGAGAAGCGCTGCCATCGGTACGAGCAAGAATGCGGCGGGCGCGAGGGAGGCTGCAACCGCAAAGGAAGCCATGCTCCAGTCGTACCGTTTCCGTGCCCATGCCCTCGCACTGAGAACGAGTGGCAGGAGTACGACGACAGCTTCACGCGCGAGGACAACATCTGCGCCCAGGAGCAAGGCGGCAAGCGCGAGGAGGAAGGGAAATGCAACTGCGCCTTCGCCATCACCGACCAGATGCAAGCAGTACACCGTGGCGGCCACCATCAGAAAGAGAAGAAGCACCCACGCCGTCGCAAACGGGAGGTGGAATGGATTCGCCTGGAGCAGGAGGAAGAGCATCGAGGCGAGCGGCGGGTAGTATCCCTGCGTGACGGTGCTCTTCGCGCCGATCACGATCTGCCGCATCTCCTCCCCGATGCTGGCATAGACGCCGATGTCTTGCGCTCCGGCAATGATGGCACTCGACCAGAGCACCACGACGAAGAATGTGGCGAGCCCTGCAAGCATGAGTGCCGTGCTTCTCCGGACGGACATGGTGATGAGTGTACCGACCGTCCAGCCATCCAACCATTGACGATGACGCGGCGACCCCCGATGCTCTGCGCGATGGACGGAACTCCTCTCTCAATCATCCTCCCCTGCTTCAACGAGGAAGGGAGCGTTGAACGGAGCGTGCACGACTGCGCGGGGTGGATGCAGCAACGGACAATCTCGGGCGAGATCATCGCCGTGGACGATGGATCGACTGACGGCACGCACGCCATCCTCGAGCAACTGCGCACGAAGATCCCGTCACTTCACGTGGTGAGGCACGAACGCAACCAAGGCTACGGCCTCGCCGTGCGCAGCGGCATCGATGCGGCGCAGACCTCACTGGTCGCGTTCATGGACAGCGACGGACAGTTCCGCGCATCGGACCTGGATCTCCTGCTACCATCCCTCCGAGATTTCCCCTTCGTCGCCGGGAGGAGGCACAGGCGCGCGGACTCGTTCACGCGGAACATGCTGGGAAAGGTGCTGGGATTGATGAACTGGATCGTGCTCGGGCTGTGGGTGCGCGACGTGAACTGCGGCATGAAAATCTTCCGTCGGGATCTCTGGACAGCGATCCGTCCCACGCACGGGGTCGAGAAACTCTTCAACACCGAAATGTTCCTGCGCATGCAGGAGAACGGCACCCGCTGGGCAACGATCGATGTTCCGCACTACCCGCGTCGCGCGGGGACGCCCACGGGCGCCAAGCTCTCGGTGATCATCCGGATGTTCGGAGAACTCCGCGGACTGCGGCGCCGGGGTCGAGGGTGAGTATGTTCAGGGACGGTTGGGAAGCGATCATCCATCGCGTTCTCCTTCAACCGAAAAGATCAGCGATGCAGTCAATTTTCAATTTCCCATTTCTCAATTTCCACACGTCTTCGCGACTGCCAGCGCATTCGTTCTCGTGCCGTGGACACTCGAGAGTTCCCATACGGGGAGAATGGCGCGACGGGCGAACTGGGCGTCGGTGAGCGGTTCGTAGTACGTGAGGGGACGGTAGAATTGGAAGCTCACGAAGATGAGACCTGCGAGGACCAGGAGGCCGAATGTCTGGGCGTGCTCGGTGATGTTCCATCGGCCGACCTTCTTCACTTCCATCAGAACGATCGCCGCGATCACGAAGCCGAGGAGGAGCGGGATGAAGTAGTGGTAGAGGTAGAGCACGCGCGTGATCCTGCTGATGGCGACGAAGAAGCTGACGTAGAGTCCGGTGAAGACCAGGAGGAGAAAGCGGTGCGTGAGGGGCGGGCGGGGCGGGGCGAGGAAGGAGCCAACCAGGAGGCAGATCGCGAGGATGACCGCGGCGAACGTCGTAAGCCACACGACGGGGTTCGATTGGAGATACAAATAACGGTACGTGTTTCCATCCGGCGTCTCCCAGCGGTAATTGATCGCGCGCGCGCCGATCGGCCAATCGAAGAAGGGACTGCCGTTCTCGTCGGGCTTGCAGAGATCCAGCCGCGGCGTCCCGCGATTGTAGTGCGCAATGTAGCCGTACGAATCCCGGAGCATGATGGGGAACGCGAGGAGCGAACTCGAGCGGCCCGTCGCGAGGATCTGCTTGTACTCGGGAGATGCCTGGTAGTACCCGTTGTCGGGGAGGCTGCTCACGATCTTCTTCCCAAGCGCAAAGTGAATCTGCCAGACCGTGATGTAGACGACGAGGAAGCCAAGGGCGAAGCAGAGGAGGAAGCGGCCGATCTTCCGCCAGTTTGGGAGGAGCTGCCACAGGATCGAGGGAACGAGCAGGATGAAGATGAGCCCGAGAATCTTGGTCGTCATGATGAGCGCGAAGACGACGCCGAAGAGCACGCTCCAGAGGAAGAAGAGCCGCTGACGCTCGCGGTACTCGAGGAGGAAGAGGAAGACGAGGATCATCGCCGTGCAGAAGAATTCGAGCGGCCCCTCGAGCATGGCGCCGCGGATGTGCACGATGAGGGCATTATCGAAGATGTAGAAGAAGCTCAGGAACGAGGAGAGCAATGGATTGCGTGTGATCAGCAGGAAAATGAGGAAGAGCAGTGAGGCGGTCCACCACCCGAGGAACGCGGAGAAGAAGCGGTATCCCGCGAAGGAGAAATCCGTGGGAAAGTTCGTGGCGTAGTCGGTTCCGATGTACTGATCCGCGCGGGCGTTTGGGTGGAGAATCTTCTCTCCCGCCGCGATGAGGAGTTTTCCCAGAGGCGGGTGCTGCTCCATGAAGTACACGCCGTTCAAGTACTTCTGCGCGCTCGCGACGTGGTAGTTTTCATCCCAAAAGACCGCCTGCGGCTCCCAGTAGTGGTGGAAGTACGTGAGGTACGAGAGGAGGATGACGAATCCGAGGAAGAGGAACGTGTGCATCGTCCAAAGGGACGATTTCTGCGCTGACATGACGCGGAGTGTACAGAGGACAGAGGTTCAAGGGATAGCACAGTATGTTGTATGTTTTTCTGTTTTGTAGGTGACCTCACCCCTCACCCCTCTCCAGCCTTTTGCATCGATCGCCTCGACAGAGGAGGAAGCGGTACTCTTTTCGAAGAGCTGGAGAGGGGAATGTTTTGTGTGTTGTCTTGTGTCCTCTATCCCCCGTCCCCTTTCTCCGGGGGAGAAAGGGGGCCTTGATCATTGGAAATTCTCCCCTCCTCCATCGGAGGAGGGGTCGGGGGTGGAGGTAAAAACACAAACACCCCCCTCTCCTTCCTCTGATTCTTCAAGAATAGTGTCACGTACAGAAGAAAGGAGAATCCAAGAAAAGGAGAGGCCTGCCTGCCGGCAGGCAGGGGT
>JACOTD010000042.1 GCA_016178535.1 Candidatus Peregrinibacteria bacterium | reverse complement strand
ATCGTGATGCACTGCCGCGCTGCCGGCAAACCCGTGATCGTGGCGACCCAGATGCTCGAGAGCATGATCCAGCTCCCCATGCCCACGCGCGCGGAGGTCACCGATATGGCCCATGCCGTCATGACCGGGACCGACAGCACGATGCTCTCGGGGGAAACGGCCAACGGCCGCCATCCGCTCGCCGCCGTGGACGCGATGGACCGCGTGCTCTCTTCGACCGAATCGCACCTCGCGGAATCGAAACGCATGGAGAACCAGAGCCTCACGACTGAACGAGATGCCCGCGCCGAAGCGGCCGTGAGCCTCGCCGTCTCCACCTCCGCCAAGGCGATCCTCGTGATCACGAGGACAGGCAAAACTGCGCTCGATGTCGCGCGTTTCCGCCCGTCACTCCCCGTCATCGCCTGCACGGATACCACCGGCGTACAACGTTTCCTGCAGCTGAGCTACGGTCTCATCCCTCTGCAGCTTCCCCTCGACGACGATCCGGAGCAGACAGTCGATGCGTCTATGACAAAGGCCAAGTCACTCGGACTCCTCTCTTCCGGCGATGGCATCATTCTCGTCTCCGATGCGCGCGTCCGCTCGAGGACAGTCAACACGATCCAGGTGCGGATGATTGATTGAGGGATGTTCGAAAAAGTCAGTCTCGTGCCCCGCGGCCTTGTATGTTTTTGTATGTTGTTTTTTTGACCTCACCCCAGCCCCCTCCTCGATTCGATGCATCAAGAATGAGCCGAACATTCATCAGTTCCTCTTTGGAAGAAGGAGAGGGGTTGGGGGTGAGGTGAAAACAATAAAAAAACAAAACCAACAAAAACCTTCTGTACAGTTTTTACAACGATGACGAAGATTCCGATGATCCCATCGATGAGCTCGCCGTGGTCGACTCATCCGTCTTCACGTACTGCGGCTTCTCGATCGGCGCCATCCCGACGATCTCCGGGTCTTGTTTCAGGTGCTCCAGTGCCTGAGCCTGCGCGATTTGCATGTTCAATACTTCTTGCTTCAGCAGCAGCACCGACCGTTCGGTTTCGAGTCCACGCAGTTGGTAACCGTTCGTCGCGTTCGTGTTTTCGTGGAAGAGGATGAGGAGCGCGAGGAGCAGGATCAGCGTTCCGATGACGGACATCAGGAGTGTTGTGCTCTGGCTCACGAGCCTCCCGAGCGAGGCCCTGCGCGGCATGTCTGACGATGGCTGGAGGAGAGAAAGCATGAGGAAAAGATACAAGATACAAGATACAAGATACAAATGTTGTCGAATTGAACCTTCGAATGTTGGTCATTTTTTGTATCTTGTTTCTTGTATCTTGAGTTTTGTCATGGCCCGGAACTTCGCGCTGCGGGAGCGGGGATTCCTTGCGACTTCCCCCGACGAGGGAGAAACGCCCTTCTTCGTCAGGAGCTTGAATGATGCGGGAGTCGCGATGCCACCGGTCCACTCATCTTTCGTTCCTGTCGAGAGGGCGCGGAATTTCTGCTTGACCATCCGATCCTCGAGCGAGTGGTAGCTGATGATCCCCATTCTTCCGCCCGGTTTGAGGAGAGAGGGTCCGTGCTCGAGAAGCGAAGCCAGCGCGCCGAGCTCGTCATTCACGGCGATCCGCAGCGCCTGGAAGATTTGCGGCAGTAGTTGAGGCGCTCGGTAGCCGAAGGTTTTTTCGATCAACGATCGCAGCGACGTGTTGGTCGAAAAATCGCGCCCGTCGCGATGGATCGCACGGACAATCGCGGAGGCGATTCTGCGATGCTCCCGGAGCTCCCCGTATTCGCGGAAGATCGTTGAGAGCAATCGCTCGGAAGCATCCTCGAGAAGTTTGGCGGCAGTGTTGCCCTGCGTTCGATCGAATCGCAGATCGAGCGGGCCGTCCTCACGGAAGGTGAATCCTCGAGCGGGATCATCGACATGCGGAGAGCTGAGGCCGAGATCGGCGAAGAGGATGTCGGCAGGCGGGAGATCGAGAGAGGCGAGATCACGGAAGTTCGCATGGATGATGTGTGTCTGATGTTTCCATGGTTCCAGTCTCGATTCTGTGAGGCGGATATTCTCCGCGTCCGCATCGATACCGATGAGTTTCCCAGTCACTCCGACGCGCTCGAGGAACCCCGCCGCATGTCCGCCGAGCCCCAGCGTCAGATCAATCACCGTGTCTCCCGGATGCGGATCGAGAATGGAGTACACCGTCGGGCTTCCCTCTCCCGACGGAAGCATGAACGCATGGTGAAGGACCGGCAGGTGATGAAGCTTCTCCATCGAGGATGACAATCATGCAGTGTACGCAGGGATGGAACACCAGCAATCGTTCTCGGATCGACCAATTCGATTTTCTGTATACAAAAGATGATCGAGAACGAATGATCGTTCAGAATGATTCTTTATATTTGGCTTCTGTAAGCTATTCCAAAGCATTGACAGGAATGGGCGATTCAGTAGATTGATATGCTTTGCGTCCAAGAACAATCCTGTTCGGGCTCATCGCATCCGTGTCCGTCGCGCATGCGCAAGCGCTCGTGCCTCCCGAGCGGTGGGTGCCTCTCCGCGGCGATCAAGTCGTCGTCAACCGCGGGGAGAATTGGGGCTACTTCGTCCACCGCAATGGATTCGTCCTGCACTTCCCCCTCGCGACGGGACGGCAGCGCATCGTCCACTACCTCGGACGAACGTACGATGCGACGACGCCGCTGGGATACTGGGAAGCTCAGAAGCACGAGAAGAAAGGCGATCGCATCACGTTCGGGAAGACGGGGGAGTTCTGGCGGCTCTTCCGCGATGGGAAGCCCACACCCTATGGCATTCACGATGTCGAGGCGAGTGAACGCTGGATGCAACTTCCCGACGACGAACGCTTCAAAACCTATGGATGCGTCGCGATGGGAACGGAGTCGATCGATCTCTTCCGAGACACCTTTGAACAAGACGATCACGATGTGAAAGTCTGGGTGATGGCGAATGAGGGAGAAGCGCAGGCGAAGATTGCGGAGATAGTTCACGGCACCTGAGAGAATCGGAAATCGCGAACTCCCGTGGATACGTTTCTCGCTTTCGTCACGCCCCTCGCTATACTTCTCCCGGCCAGGAGAGGTGGCTGAGTGGTCGAAAGCGCCACACTGCTAATGTGGTATACGGTATTAAACCCGTATCGAGGGTTCAAATCCCTCCCTCTCCGCCATTTGGCTTCGTCAGCCTAGGCTGACTACGCGAGACGACTCCATTCAAAGAGGAAGGTCTCATCATCAGTTCAGTGTCATTCGCAGCCTTTCGGTACGCGCACACCTCGCACTCGCTATTCGCGAGCGGCAACTGCTCTCGTTCCAGGCACAGGCGCGTTTCGCGCAGCGCATCATCCACCCAAGAATCATCGCCGCGGTGGGGGAGGATGCTCATCGTGAAGTGGAGCGATCCTTCAAACGATGCGCGATTGCGATCCGCGTTGACGTAGACGAAGTAACCGATCGGCGAGACCGCGAACCCATTCTTCCGAAAGAGCCACTGATACATCTCGAGTTGCCTCTTGTAGCCGTCCTTCCATGGTCCCTCCAGCAAAACCTCGCCGTCGAAGGAGGTCGCTTTGTAGTCGACGATGTGCAAGGATCCTTCCGGATTGATCCAGAGATCGTCGATCGCGCCGAAGAAGAGGAAGTTCGAATCTTCGTGGAGCGCGCGAATGCCCCGACGGACATTTCGCCATTCCTCGATGCTTGGATGCCGAAAGGGTACGGCGTCGATTGAGCAGTTCTTCATCAACGGATGCGGTTCGCCTCGGATCCGAAACGCATCGAATTCCTTCTTGAGCAATGCATCAACCGCGGAATTCAAGGTGAACGGCGGACCGCTTGGCGGAGCAATGCCGAAGCGACGATCGAGGAAGAAGCAGCGCGGGCAGCGGAGGAAGAGCTCGAGCTTGGTGCGGCTGAGAGGAAAAGGCTGTGACGACAATGGATCGGGACGTTGCATGGATCTATCGTAGAAGACGAAATTGTGAATTGCGAAGGGCGAATTGCGAATGGGGAATGAGACATTGAATCTTTCATTCGTACATCGCAATTCGCCATTCGCACTTCGCGTATGCTACACTTCCTTCAATGTATCTCCTTCCCCCTGCTCTCTATGGACCAAGCAGTCAAGCCCCTCACGTGGATCCTCGGCCTTGTGCTGACGCTCGTGGGTCTCCTCGGTTTCGTGATGTCGAGCCCACTCCTCAGCCTCTTTGCCGTGGATTCGATTCACAACGTCATCCACCTCTTGAGCGGCGTCATCGCGCTCGGCGCGGCCGCAACGAGCAGCGCGTATTCGCGAACCTATCTCATGGTCTTCGGAGTCGTGTACGGCCTCGTCGCCGTTCTCGGCTTCGTGCAGGGCGACAACGTCCTTCAGCTCATTGCCGTGAACCCGGCAGATAACTTCCTGCATCTCGCCATCGCGGCAGTGTGTCTCATCGTCGGCTTCGGCAGCGCGAAGAATGCAGTCTGATCTTCTCCAAAGAAAGACGAGCCCGGTGAGAGCCGGGCTTTTTCATCCGCCTTCGCAGGAGATCATTGTCGTGAGGCAGCCAAGGAATGCGCAATATTCTGCAGATATGCTACGGCGGATTCCGCGAGCGCAACGCGCAGGTGTTGCGCATGAAACCGAAATCGTCAGTTGGTGGAGCTTCATGAGCGTCCCACCTTCCGTTCCCCCGGCGTCCATTGCGTCTGTCGCAGGATGTCCCTGATCCACATCCAGCCCTGGTTCTTCACGTCGATCGCGATGGGGTTGGGGAGGATCTTCGTCGGAGGATGGTTCGTGCTGTTCCCGGATGCAATGACCCCGACGGTGAGTTCGCCGTCGGTGTAATACCAGTCGCCTTCGGCATTCCGTCCCGTGATCGTGGGGCCGACCCCGCTTACTTGATACGTCTGCGTCAGCTGCTTCGCATCCATCAAGTTTTTGATGATCGACGTGCGCTCGCCGTCCACATCGCCGTCGATGTGGTGCGTCAATTGTCCGGTGTACCGATCGAAGCCGATACTGCGATCGAGCGTCGCCGCGCCGATCCACAGCGGTCTGCCGTCGCCTCCCGCGTACGAAGATTGCCAGAGGCGCACGTGATGGCGCGAGGACGGCGTCTTGCCGATTGGCTCCTCGAAGGCGATGTCCTGCCGCCGACCCCACAAGTAGAGTGTGCTCACGGGCGCGGTGGGGTACGCGCGATGGAAGAGAATGCTCGTCGCGATCGAGATGCTCGTGCGTACCGAGAGAGGATCCGCGGGGCGCCAACCGGCCAGCAGGAGTGAGCGCACCACTTCCCCTTGCGAGCCGATGAGCGCGATATTCAGCGGATCGCCCGGGAAGCCGTAGCGGTTCTCGGTCGTCTTGGGCGCTTCGAGGAGGATGGGGCGGTAATCGTAGTGTTCCCAGATGACGGGAAGCAGAATGTACGCGACGATCGCGTAGACCATGACCAGCGCGCATCCGTCACGGAAGCTGCGGCGAAGCCATCGGCGGTATCTGCGGCGTTTCATGGGGTGAGGTGCAGGAGGAGCAAATCGTCTTCACGCTCGAGGAGCCTCGCACCCGTGCCTCCCACGCGTTCGTGTGTGACGACGTAGAGGTTCGATCGCCCGAGGAACGTTTTCATGGCGTCGACAGACAGCGCGTCGATCGCATCCTTGCGCAAACTGATCCAGTCGGGCCCCAAGAGCTCCCATGGCGGCGTGGCGCAGATGCGATTGCCCGCGTACGTCACGGCGAGGCAGGCGGGAAACGTCGCAGTGACGATGGCGTCCTTCGGAAGATGCCCTCGAATGAACGAGGAGAACGGATCAGGCTGCGCCGTTGCGTACAGGGAGCGATGGGTGAATTCCCACGCGAAGTTCGTCATCTGCGCGAGGAAGATGGGAGCGAGGATCCACAGAAACAGTCGACCCTGTCCGGGAAGGTACTCGAGCATGAGCGAAGCGGCGAGAACGATGGCAATTTCCGCGGGGAGAATGCCGCGCATGAAAAGATCGTTCGTCACGGCGCTGCGCAGGAAGGTGATCACGAGGAACGTACCGATCACGGTCGCCGCGAGCATGCTTGCGAGTCGCGTGTGCTCCTCGTTCAGTCGTCGCCTCCGGGCAATGGGAAGAAGCGCGAGCGCGAGGACGACGACGATGCCCAGATCGATCGCGAGGATGAAGGGCATGGTGAGGAGAAAATCGAATGTCCTGATCAGCATCGAACCGACCGTACTCGATGGCGGAGAGAAGAACGGGATGACCAGCGGATGGAAGCGAATCACGCCGCCCCGTCCCCACAGCACCCGCGCCATCGGAAGCGCGACCAACGCTGCAATGACGATTGTCCAGACGTCGTTCCTGTCGATCGAACGCATGCGTACTGTCTCGAACCAGCGAATGAGCGCATAAGACACTGCTGCGGTGCAGAAGACGAATGTGGAGAATCCGAACATCGCACCCAACAGCACACCGATCGCGATGGCGTGCGAGCGGCTGCGGTGGAGGCTCAGGAGGAAAATGAGCAGGAACATCATCCCCGCGAGGAGATGATGCGGGACCCAGAGGAAGAGCGTGTAGAAAGAGGGGACCTGAAACACCAGACGGTGCGTGAGCGGGAGCGCCTGCTTCCACCATTCCAGGTGCGAGGGAAAACCCGTGGCATAGCGAACGTGCGCGTAGACGTAGACGAAGAAATCCAGGCCGCCGAGGAATGTCATGGACAGCAGCAAGAACGTCCGAGCAAGAACTCGATGGAGAACCATGCAGGAAACGTAGAGTACGAATGCGAGGATCGCGGCCTCCTCGAGAAGATTGTGGATCAAGAGGCTCGCTTGCGCGGAGAGCGCAGTCGTGCGGAAGACGATCCCGGGGAGCAGGTAGTCGCTGTAGTAGTAGGAGAACGGCGCGCTTGGGAAGTGGAAGTGCACCGGATGCGCCAGGTCGTATCCTGTGGAGAGCACGTACTGCACCCTCCAGAAATCATCCGCGACGGTCGGCAGGCTCGCGCGGAGAAGCGAGAGCTTGGGAATGACGAGGCCCGCGAAGAAGAGCGTGAGGAGGAGAACATAGCCAATCCATTCCCAGCGCGTGACCGTGTTGGTCTCAGGATGAACGGAAAACAACCATAGACGCTTGAGCGTCCGATCAACGAGCAATGCAAGGAGGAGGAAGAGCGCACTCTCGAGCACGATCGCCTGATGCGGCAGCGGGAGGACGAACATCTCCAGTTCGATCAAAGGGGGCAGGAGGATGATCGTGAGGAAGAGCCACGCGAGGGGATGATTCCGGAAGCGGGAGTGGAGAAAACGGCTCAGGAACGCCCCGAGACCCATGTAGAGAATGCCGATTGTCAGGAACGTTCCGAGCCAGCTGTTGGTCATGGTCTGCGAGTGGACGCCGACAGTATAGTCGAAAGTCGCGCAGTGGACGCGTGCGATCGATGCACGCATACTCTTCTCCATGAAGACGGAACGTTTTCGAAAATATTGCCTTCGGATTTTCGGTGCTTTTCTTTCGCTCCTGGTTCTCGTCCTCTGCTTCCGCGCAATCGCCTCCTCATCGCGTTCGCACATTCTCGGATTCTCGAATTCTTCTTCTCGTTCATTGTCACGCCTCTTCGTCCGCGAGCTGTCTCTCTTCTCTCGCCGCTCGCAATTCTTTCCTTGCTTCCCTGGGATTCGAGCGGATATGTTCATCTTGTAGAGCCGCGTTTTCAAGTTCAGAATTCTGGAAGCGATTGATCTGTTCTCATCACGAGCCCCCGTAGCTCCCACCTACGCTCTGCGGAATTTCGGTGGGCGGGAGAGGAGTAGTATCGTTCAATCTGGTCTTTCGTTCACTCCATGCCCCCGTAGCTCAGTTGGATAGAGCAGCAGGTTTCTAACCTGTTGGTCGCAGGTTCGAGTCCTGCCGGGGGTACCAGAATAATTTCCCTTCCACAAACCTGCCAGAATTCAGAACTCCCTCCCAGGCTCCGTTGGCACAACGCATCGCATCTCCAAGCCCTTTCCGCTATACTGAGATCAGAAATACTCATCACCATCCCCATGCAGTCTCCGAGCTTCTCTCCACCCACCGAATCTCAAAAGCTCGATGCGGAGCAGAACGGAGACATTGCTGCGCTGTGTTACGTGCCGCTCCTCGCGTTCTTCCTCATCATCGCCAGGCGACAATCGGGATTCGTGCGATTCCATGGGCGGCAGGGGATTGCGCTCTCGCTCCTCGCGATTGCTTTCTGGGTTATCCCCGTCGTCGGAAAAATTCTTGAGCTTCTGATCTTGGCTGCCGTTGCGTGCGGATTTCTCCTCGCGGCGGCGCGGCAGTGGAAGGAAGTCCCGGTGATCGGTCCTCTCTCGCGCGGTCATGTTGTGCCGGCGCTCAAGCAGATTCTTCTCGGATTCACGATGATTGCGTTGATCGTTCGCGTGATACGCGCCTTGCGCGCGAAGCGAAAGAAGATGACTCCTGCGTCCGTCATCGACGTCGCCCCTGCCTCGTCACCACCAATCGCACAAACTTCCTCCCCTTCATCTTCCTTCGCGGGGAACTCTTCAGCCGGTATTCTTCCCAAGGACCTTCCCTCCTGAACTCATGGCCTACAAACGCATCATGATCAAGCTCTCGGGCGAAGTCTTCTGCGGAGCGCAGGACTACGGCATCGATAAGCCGACCCTCGATGCCGTTGCGCGGCAGATCGCGCAGGTGGCGAAGCTTCCTTTAGAAGTCGTGGTCGTGGTCGGCGGCGGGAACATCTGGCGGTACCGTGACACGACCGAGAGCGGCATTGAGCGCACCGTCAGCGATGCGATGGGTATGCTCGCGACGATCATGAACAGCGTTGCGCTCCAATCTGCTCTCGAGAGCCAGGGAGTGGAGACCCGGGTGCTCTCCGCGATCGCCATTCCGGAGCTTGCGGAGCCGTTCATTAAACGTCGTGCCCTTCGGCACGTGGAGAAGGGGCGCGTTGTTCTCTGCGCCGGTGGGACGGGGAATCCGTACTTCACCACCGACTCGGCGGCGGCGTTGCGCGCGCTCGAGCTCTCGTGCGACGTGCTCCTCAAAGCGACGAACGTCGACGGCATCTACGACAAGGATCCGCATCAGCACTCTGATGCAGTCAAATTCGACGATCTCACCTACGCGCAGGCGCTCGAAAAGCATCTCAATGTTATGGATCAGGCGGCGTTCAGCCTTTGCCAGGATCAGAAGCTGCCGATCGTCGTCTTCAACTTTTCTGAAAAAGAGGGGCTGCTGCGCGCGGCGAGGGGGGAGAAGATCGGGACGGTGGTGCACGCGTAGAGAATTGACAATGGACAACGGACAATGGACAATTTCTGGGTATTTCTTCCTATGTCGTATGGCTGACGCACACATCGAACGTTTTCATTCCGAAGTCGAGAAAGTTCTCAAACATCTCCACGGCGAATTCGCCAAGCTCCAGACCGGGCGGGCCAATGCGTCGCTCGTCGAGCACGTCGAAGTCGAAGCGTATGGAACACGCCAGCCGCTGCGCAACGTCGCGGGCATTACCGTCTCGGATGCGCGTTCCATCCAAATCCAGGCGTGGGATCGTTCCATTTTGCAGAATATCGAGAAAGCCCTCCAGCAGGCGAACCTCGGTACGAATCCGGTCAATGACGGCACGATGATCCGCATCAACCTGCCGCCGATGACTGCTGAGCGGAGAGCGCAACTCACGAAGATCGTCCATCAATTCGCGGAGGAATCGAGGATAACGCTTCGGAAGCATCGCCAAGAAGTGCATGACGTCATCAAGGACGAGAAAGACGAGGACGTGCGCGAGACGCTCGTGGAATCCCTTCAGAAAGCAGTGGATGATGCGAATGCGAAGGTCGCCGAGGCGGCGAAGAAGAAGGAAGAGGAGGTGATGAAGGTGTGATTGTTCCAATCCTCTCCCCCGGCCCCCTCTCCGGTGGAGAGGGGGAGAAATGTTCCATTGTGCCAATGCTCCCCTCCTCCATCGGAGGAGGGGTTGGGGGTGGAGGAAAACACCAACAATACAACACACACAGATCCTTTTGAGGCCCCTTCCTTGTTTGGTATTCTTCGTCCATGCCGCGTCCACGTATTGCCGTCATCTCCTTCCCCGGCACCAATGGAGACACCGAGAATCTCCGCGCGCTGCAGCGCTGCGGCATCGAGGCGTTCGTGTTCCTGTGGAACGAGGATCGTGAAAAACTTCAGGACATTGATGGCTACTTCTTCGGTGCGGGATTCTCGTACGAAGATCGCGGGCGCTCCGGAATGATCGCGGCCAGAGATCCGCTCATGCAGTTCATGGTGGAGGAAGCGGCCTGCGGCAAGGCCGTGATCGGCAATTGCAACGGCGCGCAAATCCTCGTCGAGAGCGGACTCATTCCGCTCGATTCCGGTCTTCGGATGAGCCTCGCGCGCAATGCAATCCGAACGGAGAACAGCTGGTCGTCCCCGGGATTCCTGAACGAGTGGGTCTGGATCACCCCGACATGCAAACGCGATCGCTGCGCCACTGCCGACTGGTCCGGTGCCATGCACATTCCGATTGCTCACGGCGAGGGCAGGTTCACCACCAAGGATCGCGACGTCATCGGGGAATTGCGGAGGAACGATCAGCTCGCGTTTTCGTACTGCGACGCATCGAGAACCATTTCAACGGACCCGATTGTCACACCCAATGGCTCGGAGTACGCCATCGCCGGCATCTGCAATCCCGCGGGCAACGTGGTTGCGCTCATGCCGCACCCGGAGCGGACACCAAACGGTGATCCGTACGTTCACTCGCTCCGCCGCTGGATCGAGACGCATCCTTGGTCGAGGAAGGCTCCCGCGAAGGTTCCGTCCTCATACGGTGAAATCTCGATCCCAATTCGAGAGCGATCCGGCACGGAGATCTTCATCGATACCATCATCGTGAATAACGAGGAGCGAACGGTGGAGCAGGCGTTGCGACGCCTCGTCCCGAGCGTGAAGCTCAAGCAATTGCGCTACGCGCGACTGCGCGACCGCGAGGTTCGGGATGTTCTCACGCACGTTTCTTTCTTCAACCCGCACAAGGAAGTCGCGTACGTGCGGCGCGGAACATCGGTGACGCGCTGGAACAGCGAGGCGAAGTCCGAGGAATCTTCCGACGATTTTTTTGCGAAGAGCATTGCATTCCTGCGCAGGGACGAATCCGAAATGCCGAGTGCCTTGCTCGGCGAAGGCGGCCAAACCGGAATCTGCTACGTTTGCTCAGGAACGAATGAGGACGAGTTTCGTCGAAGCGAGCTCCAGGAGATTTTCGCGAATCCACATGCGAGCATTCTCGAACGATTTGCATGAAGAAAGAAAATGCCGATTGTCGCATCGCGCTCCTCGCACACGACGTCCGTTCACTGTGGAACGTCGGCTCGTTCTTTCGGACATCCGATGCGTTCCGTGTTGAACGAATCTACCTGAGCGGGTACACGGGATGCCGTCCCACTCAAGGAATTTCATCCGGAATCCACCATCTGCATCGTCGTCGGGCATGAACTCACGGGAGTGCCATGGGAACTTCTCTCACTCTGCGACGTCACGATCCAAATCCCGATGCTCGGCAAGAAAGAATCGTTGAATGTCGCGGTAGCGGTCGGGATTGCTCTGTATGCACTGCGATGTGAACGGTAAAACTGTTTTCTGGTTGTCTCGTTTTCTCGTTGCTCGATAACGTCAGGAACGAGAAAACGAGCTAACAAGCAACGCCTCAAGCGAAACGGAAACAATGAGAAACTTCAAAGAAAGAAGCTAGAACTCGACTTTTTCCCCAGCGACGAACGTGTACAACCACGCCGCAAAGACGGCTCCGACGATTGGTCCAAGGATGTACATCGGTCCAAACGATCCGATGCCCAGTGCCACCGCGGGGTTGAGAACGGCGTTGCTCACGGGCGAGGCGACATCGATGCCGAGCAGCAAGGATCCTCCAATGACGATGCCCGCCGCCGCCGCGTGCACCTTCTTGTAGACCACCGCGCAGATGCCGAAGACGAGGAAGAACGCGCCAAGCGCTTCCATGATGCCGACCGAGAGAGATTCCTCATGACCGATCACCGACGTTCCTCCATTGAGCAGATGCCCGAAGTTCATGGCGAGGAGAGCCCCGAGGAGCTGCGCGATCACGTAGAAGACCGCGTCTTTCGCCTTGATCTTGTTGATGCTGAGGAGCCCCACGGTCACTGCGGGATTGATGTGTGCGCCGCTGATGGTTCCTATCGTGTAGACGAAAAGGCAGAGCGTGAGACTTGCTGCGACGGGAGTTGCGATCGGCATCGCAAAGCCGATGGAGAGCCACACGACGAGCGTGAGCGTGAACGTCCCGATCAATTCGGCTGCGTAGCGTCGAAAATCCATGGCAGAGGGGAAAGTCACCGTATCGTAACTCTTCCGCAGGATCAGATGGTGTGGATTTGAGCGAATTCTATGATGCAATGGCATTCTCTCTCACATCGTCTCCATCGGATCAATGTCGACAATGCACTGATCCAGATCGATCTTCGCGAGCAATGTTCGAGGCGCACTTCCCCGCAGGAGCACGTGCCACTGCCGACCGGCGCCGAAGAAGGCGGGAGCGCAGTGGACGCGAATGTCGTTTCCTTCCTTCGTCACGAGTTCCAAGAGCGATCGCTGTGACCGCCGCGCATTCGCTTCCGCCTTCTCCCCGCGGAAGAGGAGCCGCACCATCTGCGTTGCGGGGGGATAGCCTGCATGGATCCGCAGCTGTAATTCACTCTCCAGGTACTGCTCGGTCTGATGCCGGGAGGCGAAGATCACTTCCGGTGCGTCGGGCCGGAATGTCTGGATGATGACTTCCCCCGGTCTCGCGCGTCCACTCCTTCCGGTCAACTGCGTCAGCAGTTGGAAGATGCGCTCGCCCGCGCGGAAGTGGGGGAGCGAAAGGCCGATATCCGCGAGCAGCACCGCGGCGAGCGTCACGTGCGGGAGATCGAGTCCCTTCACCACTGATTGCGTTCCGAGCAGGATGTCCGCCTCGCGTTTCTGCATTTTTTCGAGCTGAATGCGCATCTCGCTTGGGTCACGAATGGTATCGCTGTCCATGCGAATCAACCGGGCGGAGTGGAATTGCTTTTTCAAAATCTGTTCCACCTTCTGCGTCCCCGCGCCGATTTCCATCAAACGAGGGCTTCGACAATGAGGGCAGTGACTCGGCACGTTCGCCGTGACCCCGGTCGTGTGGTCGACGAGAAACGGACGGCCGGTTCGATCATGGTGGACGCTGAACGGCAACTGCGAATCCGGGGAGATCACGCGCCGCCGGCATTCCCGACAGAGCAAAGCGCTCGCCACCCCTCTCCGGTTGAGGAAGAGCACCGCTTGTTCCTTTCGCTCGAGCCGCTCGCCGATCGCCGTGAGCAGCGGGAGAGAGAACGGGTACAGGGAACCGAATTGCGCGGAACCGAGATCGATGATCCCGACGGAGGGGAGCGGTTGACGCTGATAGCGTTCCGGTAACGTCACCAGTTGATACCGTCCCTGCTTCGCGCGCGCCCACGCCTCGAGCGACGGGGTCGCCGTGCCCATCACGAGCTTGGCGACCGCGTTCCTGCAGAGCTCCTCCGCCGTCTCGCGCGCGTGGTAGCGTGGCGTCTGCTCGTTCTTGTACGTCCACTCGTGCTCTTCGTCGATGATCACGATGCCGAGGCGGGGGAGTGGAGAAAAAAGCGCGCTGCGGGATCCGATGACGAGCGCGATCTCGCCTTTGCGGATTTTCTTCCATTGCGCCCGCCGCTCACCTGCCGTGAGTCGACTATGGATGACGGCGATGGACTCGCGCGGGAGGAGCTTCTCGAAGCGCTGGATCGAGTGCTCGGTGAGGAGAATCTCCGGCACGAGAAGGATCGCTTGTTTGCCTTCTTGCATGGCATCCACGATCAGCTTGGCATAGAGCTCCGTCTTGCCGCTCCCCGTGACGCCGAAGAGGAGCGAGGGACGCAGGTCTCCTTTCATTTGTTCGTAGACCGCCTGCTGAGGCTCGGTCAATTGCGGATGCGCGCGGATTTCTGGAACGGATGCAGCTGATGATTCCTCCACTCTCTTTTCTTCGAGCACGAATTTTTTCTCTCGAAGCAGACGCAAAGGATCACTGATATTACCGCACATCTGATACAACTCCTTCTTCGCAATGCCATCATGATCGAGCAGTGCCTGCAGAATCATCTTCTGCTTTTTCCCTTTGATGCGTTCATCCGCGAGAGCCTGCTTGCCTTCCTCCGTGATCCGATACGTGATCACCGATTCCGCGAGCAACTGCGTCCATCGAGGGGCGGGCAGCCACAGGCCGAGCGCCTGGCGCAGCGTGCAGATGTAGTATTCGGAAATCCACCGCGCGGTCTTCAAGTGCGCCTCTGTGAGGAGCGGCTCCTTCCCGAGGATTTCCTTCACCTGCTTGAGATCGAACTCATCGCTCGCGCGCTTCTCGAGGATTTCGACCACGATTCCCTCGGTCAATCTGTTTCGCAGCGGCACGCGCACGGGGGAGCCCGCTTGCAAGGATCCTTCCGCGAGTTCGTAGGTGAGCCCGTTGCCGATCCCCTTGAAGCGCGACGATGTGACGACGGTGCAGTACATGGCCGTTCAATATAGCACCCGCATGACGTTCATACTGGGATCTCCAAAATTTTCACAATGAACTTCTGAAAGAATATTTTCGCTCTCCGAAGAATCACAAATATGATCCATGAGAATATTAAAGTTTATTCATTTATATATGTCAATTATTTGGTCGGGACGCAGCAATTCCCCCCGATCTCATAAACCGCAACAGCAAGCCAATTTGACAAGAGCTATTTTGCGGAGATGAATACAGAATTTGTCCTGTATTCCTCTCCTTTGTATGCCGAAATCTCCAACCAAACCCCGCGAGGAACTCT
>JACOTD010000041.1 GCA_016178535.1 Candidatus Peregrinibacteria bacterium | reverse complement strand
AAGGGGGCTGATGTCATGAGCATTCTTCTCTCCGTCTGCTTTACGACGTGGTGGAAGAAGCCGAACAGCTTCTATGCGGCATACAGAGCCATTGTCCAAAAGTGGCAGGCTGCCTGAGCCGCAGGGTCAGTGAGCGGCTACGTGGAACTCTGTTGCTTGCAGACACGGATGATATCCTGCACAGGATTGGGTATCCCGCGTTCTGTCTCATGACCGACAAAACCAACAACGTCCGGCCTTTGGCTAGCGATCTCTTGTGTGAGTTCATCCACAGGGAGAGGAGCGTTGCCGTCGTACCTCTTGGTTACCACGTCGGGGTTACTCTTGTAGACTCTGCCAGCCATGTAATTGGACCACCGTGCCTGCATGGGTATGAATACGGATCGGTTTGGTGCGAGTGAAGACATGACGGCCTCAATACCGTCTCTCCCTCCGGAATTGATGAAGACGATGTCATAGGCGTCAGAGAGTTGGAGAATTTCAAAGAGATGCCCCTTCGTCTCAGCGAGCGCCTTTGCCACTTCGGGGTCACGGTGGCTTAATTGCCGTTCATAGGCTGCTTTCCAGGTGCGCGGGCTCACCTGCAGCGTGCCGGGAGTGAGCATGGTTACTTTCTCCTGTGGCATAGGGAGGGGGCTTACTGTACCTCTGGGTTCATGGTCGTCAAGTACGCTTGATAGACAGAGAGGTATTTCATGCATACAATCATTCCCTTCTAGCTAGCGCAGTGCCACCCAAGCTGTCGCCCACAGGCACCTCAGAGTCCAGAGAACTCACCACCGTGGGGCAGGTGCCCTCGCAGGTGGCGCACGAAAGTGGGGAAAAGCCCCATTCCCTCATAGCGCGAATGCCAGGAGCAGCACTTTCTCTCGTTCCTCTGATCCTCGAGGACGATCCATCCTGCCCTGGCAATAAAGTTTTACTCCCCGAGATTTACGATGAGTACAAGCAAAGGTTGCGTACCCTCGTGGGGATCTCGTCTCTTCCTCGTGAGGTGACCGAGGAGCACATCGAGAGGTTCAGATCAATCATTGTCATCGTCTTGGGGAAACGCCTTGGTGGTCTCATGGGAAGAGTAGCGACACAAGAAGGAGAGCGTCGGTGCGAAGCAGCCGCTGAACACATCCCTGTCTTACACGCGTGTGCCCCAAAGACAACGTTGATTGCAGGTGCGAGCGGTCACCGGGGGGAGGGAGAGGTATTCACTCGATATCTCAAAATGCTCTTGAACAAACGGCAATTTGACACCTCTTCAGTGAAGTTTTTCACTGAGGACTGTGCTACGAATACCTTTGAAAATATGCTCTTCAGTCGCGCCGAAATCTTCCGATTGTTGCACGACGCTCCCGGCCCAAGACTATGGACTCTCAGTAGCAGCGATAATCATTTAGGATCCCTCCTCTTAAAGGATCGATCCCTCCCTCCGGAAGTGACGGAACTGGGTTTGCTGAGACATGACGAAGGTGATGCTGTTGCCTTTCTCTCCGCCTCCTACCCGTACCGTTCTTCTGGAGACAAGGGCCTCGACTGGATCTGCCACACAATTGACACTGCATTCCTGGCAGCCCCCATTCAGGCAAATCTCTATGGCATCAAGGATGGCGCGCCTGTAGAGGCAGAATGGGACGGCAAAGACAAGAAATGGATCGGAAAGAAGGAGGGGAGAGTCAGACTGGACCAAGTCTACGAGGGGCCCGTCCGCCACCTCAACTCGCTCATAGAGCAGCTGAAATATCTCATCGATCCCGATGTTGTGCCCTTGACGGAGTATAAACTAGAAACGCAATGCGCGTTTTTGGTGAAAGAAGTTCGTGAAAATATTATCAGCGTCCTTGGCCCGCTAGCGAAAATTCATCGGGAGTTGTATAGCGTGAAGGGATTAAAAAATGGCAAGAGCTTCGAAGACTGGCACGGAGTCGATCTCGATAAGGCTCTGGGGGGAATTAAAAAATTTATCGCCCGGGTTCGATGGTTTGCCGATACCGAGGCCTCAGACGCGGATCGGGAGGAAGTACGCCAGCAGTACTGATTCTATTCAAAAAATTTGCTGTTGCTGCCTTCAAACGAAGTTCGATCCAATCGATTTCATCGGGTTTTCTGGGTATTTGGTTGGAACCGGCGCGATCGTCGGTATGCGGGGCGGCGCCTGCCCCCGAATTTTTCAGGCGCCGCCCCGAAATTGCGTTCTGATTTTTTCGTAGGCGCACCACCAAGTGCGAAATCCGCGCGATTCTGCAAGGGCGCGCCAGCCGCGCGCCGCTTGCCACTGCACGCGTTCCCGTT
Source organism: Candidatus Peregrinibacteria bacterium (assembly GCA_016178535.1). Classification (GTDB taxonomy): domain Bacteria; phylum Patescibacteriota; class Gracilibacteria; order Peribacterales; family Peribacteraceae; genus JACOTD01. Next base: position 15,442 of record JACOTD010000041.1, on the reverse strand, counting down.
CGCGTGCGGAGCACGCAAGGCAACAACAGCAATTTTTGCCCAGTTCAGTCGTGGTAGGATGGTGCAAGCATGAAGTTCATCGTCTACTGTCGGAAATCCACAGAACAGGAGGAGCGCCAGGCGCTCTCCATTCCTGCTCAGCTTGCTGAGCTGAGACAGTTTGCTGCCCGAGAACGCCTTGAAATCGTTGCCTCGCTCTGCGAGGCCCAAACAGCCAGAAAACCCGGCCGTGCCGAGTACGGCAGGATGCTGGAAATGCTGGAACGAGGAGAAGCCGATGGCATCTTGGCTTGGCACCCTGATCGTCTTGCGAGAAATGCCATAGATGGAGGGAATATCCTTCATCTCTTGGACACTGGCAAACTCAAGGCATTGAAGTTCCCCACGTTCTGGTTTGAGCCAACGCCGCAGGGGAAGTTCATGCTCGCGATTGCCTTTGGACAGAGTAAGTACTACGTAGACAACCTCGCTGAGAATGTGAAACGAGGGCAGCGAGAGAAAGTACGCCGAGGCGAGTGGACGTGGCCTGCTCCTCTTGGATACCGGAACAACAGAGAGACACGGAACATTGAATCGGATCCGGAAACAGCATCATTCGTTCGCAAGACATTTGAACTGTATGCCACGGGCAACTACACACTTCTCTCGCTCCGAAATGAACTCACACGACTCGGCCTGCGAACGAGGAAGGGTAAGCAATTGCCAGTGTCCAACCTGCAGCGGATGCTGCAGTACAAGGTCTACTGTGGGATCATCGAGATGAACGGCGAACAGTTTCAGGGTGCCTTCGATCCAATTGTGAGCAAACACCTGTTCGACGATGTGCAAAAGGTCCTCAGACAACGTGGGAAGTCGCAACGGAGACGAAAGCATAAATTCCCCTTCATCGGCTGGCTGCAGTGCGCGACTTGTGGCTGTTCAATCACAGCAGAAATACAAAAGGGTCATCACTACTACCACTGCACACACAAGCGTGGCGACTGCAGCCTCCGAAAGTATGCGAGAGAGGAGATCATCCTTGATGAAGCGAAACGAATCGTCGAACAGGTGTCTTTGCCCGATGAGTGGTCGGAGAACATGCTGCGAAAACTCGATAATGAGAAAACTGGAGAAAAATCGGATCATCGGGCATCTGTTCAGCACCTCAATAAACAGCTTGAGAACGTCGAGCAGAAACTTGGTGATCTTCTCGATCTCCGGCTTGAAGGAGCACTTGATACTGAAGAATACCTTGCGAAGAAGAACAAATTCATTGCTCGCAAAGTTTCACTGACTCACGATCTCAAGGATGCTGAACAGAACCACTCCAATTGGATCGAACCGATGCGAGACATGATTGTTCGCAGTCGGGAAGCCAAAAAACTTCTTTCCTCCGAAAACAGCGAAGCATTTCCAGCATTCCTGAAATCGATTGGATCGAACTTCGTTTGGAACGGGAACGCGGTGCAGTGGGAAGCCGCGCGCGGCTGGCGCGCCCTTGCAGAATCGCGCGGATTTCGCACTTGGTGGGCCGGGCTGGACTCGAACCAGCGAAGGCGTAAAGCCAGCAGATTTACAGTCTGCCCCGTTTGACCGCTTCGGTACCGACCAACTGAAAAAATGATCATTCTTTGGCTGGGCGAATCCTAGAGAACGATTCGGGGTTCTTCAATGCTTTTGCGAATCTATGTTCGATGTGTTCGCTCGAATGAAATGTCTTTCATGATCACCGCAAAACATTTTCCGTGTATCCATCGCGCGACACCCACACACAAATCCCTTTTCTCTTGCAATGGATCTCCGCGTACCCCGATCGACGCAACGTGCGCGTGTACTTGGGGGCCGCAGTGCGACATCACGAGCATCGGAGATTGAAGAATTCCCTCCAGTCGCTCGGGTGCACGGTGACGGCAAAATCCTCAGCATACGAATCTCCAATGCGCTTTGCCGACGACACGATTCTCATTGACAGGAGCAATCTTCTCGTAGATGGGAAACGCAAAGATGTGGTAAAACGTGAGGAAGAAGGATTCTTCGCAAGAAGATCTGTATCGCGATGATCCATCGAGAGGGTACAGTCGCGCGTGATCAGCAGTGTGCAGGCTACCCTTGTTTTGCTGCCGCTGAAACTCTATTTTATTTTCCCCTCTTCTCGTATGAGCAACCGCTCACTTTCTGCGGTTCGAAAGGGATTTACCCTCATCGAGCTGCTCCTCGTCATCGCGATCATCGCGATTCTCGCCTCGATCGTCATCGTGGCCATCAATCCCACCAGACAGCTCGGCAATGCCCGCGATGCGCAACGCCACAGTGACATCAACACGATCGTCAATGGGGTGTACCAGTACGCGATCGATAAAAACGGCATTCCAACCACAATCTCCGCGACTGCCACGGCGATCTGCAAGAACGGAGTCTACATGGCGGGCTGCGTCAGTCTCGGCATGCTCTCGGGTACCTATCTGGTCAGCATTCCGATGGATCCCAAGACTCCAGCGGGTTCCGGCTACACCGGATACATGATTAGTACCGTGGGAAACTCCCGCGTGAGAGTGGCGGCGCCGCTCGGCGAACAGGATACGAATATTACGGTCACTCGCTGAGTGCACCGTGAAGAGAAGACCTTCCGTCATTCGGGGGTCTTTTTCATGCGTTCATCGATCTCACGTGCTCTTGCGTTTCTCCCACGTAAGGAGCGAGCTCTGTGAGAGGCAGGCGCACGCGATGACGGACAGCACGTAGACGACCCAAAGCTCCGGTCCGGTTGCCGGCATGGCCCCTGACGATCGCCTCACGGAAGAATGCGCGCGGCTGCCCGCCCGAACCGGCAGTGCATTGGTGGAGTTTCGCCGAACGCTCCCGATCGCGTAGGGGTTCCGGGGGATCAAGGCATCCTGCGATGGAGGGGTCGTCGTATCGTACGGATTCGATGACGATGTGGTTCCGATGAGAGGAACGTTCCCTGAGGAGGGCGCGTTCGATGGCGCTTGGGATGGTTGCTGCGCTGTCACGGCGGTCCCGTTTCCAAGATGCGCGCCGTTGCCGTTCGCCATTGCGGAAGAGGAGAAGGATGAGCCGGTCGCACCGTGAGAGGGGGCATTCCCGATGCCCATATGCACGTCATCCAATCCCCCGAGCCCGCCGAGAACGGTATGGGAGCTCGTCTGTCCCGTGCTTGCCGTCACGATGATCTGTCCCGAGACGTTCTTCGCCGTCGTCGAGAGGTAGGTATTCGCGCCGGGGCTCTGCGCCGGCGACACCGTGAAGCTCTGCTGCATGCCCGGGAAGATGGCGGGCGTGTAGAGCGCTTTCCCCGCGGGATCGAAGATGGTATCGGACTGGAGGATGTGGGGGATGTTCTGATCGTTGTACCACGTGATCTTCTGGCCGGGAGCCACACTCACAGTCGACGGGACCACGCCGGTGCTCGTGATGTGCACCTCAATCGTCGGCAGGTCGCCGACCTGTCCCCGAAAGGGTCCCAGTCCCTCGTACGCGAGGAAGCCCATCGTGAGCGTGAGGACGATACCTGTGATCGCCGCTGGCCTGCGAGAGACGCCGGCTGCGCTGACGGCGACAGGAATGCCCGTTCCTTGTGCTGGATCGATTCTCCCCACCCGTACGGGAGCTGCATCCTCTGTGGAGCGCCAGTGTGGATGCATGTTGTTCATCGTGAAGAGGATTGATGTGTGCGCAGCGCGATCCATTGCCGGCGAAATGCGAAGAACATTCCCGCGGTCGCGGAGCAGACGAGAAAGAACAACATTCCCGTGGGGAGACCCGCCTGCCCCGGAACACGTGCACCGCCGACGTTCCCTTGCAGAGGATTCTGCCCGTGCGGTCCCATGTCCTGCCCCGGCTGCATGGGCAACGGCGACGTCGAGGTGGAAGGATCGCCGACCTTGACGGCGACTTCCTGGCTGAACGCGCTCTCTTCGTTCTGCGTGTCGAACCCACGCACGGCGAAGTAGTACACCGTCCCCGTCGGCAGCCCCCGCAGAATGAAACTCGTCGCATCGCTGCCGAGACTGTGGCGGTGGATGTAGCGCCCCGCCTGCGTGCTCCAGTAGACGTTGTATCCCCCGAGTTCGGACGAATGGAACGCATCCCATGCCACCGAGACGGAACTTCCTTCCGTCCCCACTCGCACGTTCTGCACTTGGAGGAGCACGAAGGCCGTCCGTTGCTCGGAGGAACTGTTCGAGCTTGCGTTCACTTCTTCGGAGGCCGACGACGAGGAAACGTCCGCGTCGGATGCGGAGGAATTTGCGCCGGTGTGGGTTTGCACCTCTTCGGTGAGCACCATGAGCGAAGGGACGTCGGCCCCGAGCGCATTCGTTTCCTGCTGACCGGTCTTGTTGCTGGCGAACGTGTGGCCCAGCAGACTGGATTGCACGTCATAGAAGCTGAGCGGAGTTCGGCCGCCGATCGGCGAGCGCAGCACGTGAAATTGCACGCGAGCGATGACGATGAGTTGCTCGGAGGGCTCCTTCCCTTCCTCGGCCGACGCGGAGAGCTTGACGAGACCGTCGCCAGGCGCGAAGTCTTCCTCTCCCGGGGTCGGGACCGAGAAACTGTCGCCGATCGTGATCAACGATCCCTCCAGGATCTGGGAATCATACGAGAGCCATGACCGTACATGGTGGATCTTGTCCCGGTCGGGATTGTAGAGCACGAGGTCCATATCGAGCGTGTTGCCTGTCTGGAGCACGGGCGTTTCCTGCGTTTTGGGGTCGCGCACGGTGAAATTCCGACACGACCCGACACCCGCCTGGATGAACGTCGCGAAATCCCCGACACTCGCCTGCGAACCGCCGGATGACGAATCCTCGCAGTGCGGACGCAGCAGGAGCATGGCCTTCGCTGTCTGCGCCAATGCGAACGATGGCGTCGCGAATCTTGAGAGGAGCATCAGGCCAATGACGAAGGCGCGCGTCGGTGCGGGGCGCCAGTGGGAGAGGCGATTGTGCATGGGGTTACCGGAGAGCGATCGCGCGCGCAATGCGCAGCGCGTCCTGCACGGTGATACGGTAGTCGTGATCCACGTCGGCAAGTTTGCGTTGATCCGTTGTCGGTGTGGAGAGACCCTGTTCGAATTCGAGGATCAAGATGACGTCTTTGATATCGACTGTCCCATCCCCATTCACATCGCCGACCGGCCCGTCCGCTTGGCTGACATCCGCGCGCAGCGCGGTGTCCAAGTGCTCTTTCGTCGTTTCGATGCCGAGCGCGAACGATCCGATGATGCACAGCGTCCCGAGCGCTATGCTGCGCACGAGCCTTGTCGAGAGAAAACGGCGTGGATGTTTCTTTGTCATTTCCCTCCAGTATAGGCCAAACGTGGAGTTTTCTCAATTGTCGTGAACTTGCATGGATGAGGAATAGATATTCTAGTATCAGAATTGCGAAAGGCGAAGTGCGAATGGCGAATGCCTTCCATAGTTCGCAACTCGCCATTCGCACTTCGCAATTCATTCTTTCATCGACTATACGCCCTCACGCCATTTGATAGGATGATGCGGTGTCCTCCCAGGTTTTTCTCTTCATCGGCGAGAACGCCTTCGCGCTCGTGCGTGAGAAGCGAACATGGCTGGGAGAGTTCATGCGAAAACACGGCAGCGACAATCTCCTTCTCCTCCGTGCTGCGGAGATCACGTACCGTTCTCTTCTCGATGAAATCGGGGTCGCCCCCTTCATCGCCGAGAAGCGACTGGTGGTCGTCGACGGCATTCCGAAATTCACTCCCGAGGAGATCGAGGGCGTCTTCCGGCACATCCATCCCGCCTGCGTGCTCGTCTTGAGTGATGCGAAGCCCGATCGGCGCACCGCGGCGGTCAAAGATCTCCTCAAGCGCGCGACGGTGAAAGAGTTTCCGCATCTGCGGGGCGCCAAGCTCACCGCATGGATGCGAGCCGTCGCTCAGTCCCAGGGATCTTCCCTCGGCGAGACCGAAGCGGCTTCTCTCATCGCGCTCAGCGGTGAGGATGAGGAAACGCTCTGCAATGAGCTCCTCAAGCTCTGTCTCTTTGCGCCCGATCAGCCCATCACGCGCGAGGTCATCCGTGCATTGGCGGTTCCATCGGGAGAGCAAGAGGTGTGGCACCTCCTGCAGTTGCTCTCCGGGGGGAAAGCGGATGAGGCGCTCGCCTACGCGCGCGCACTCCTGCAGCAAGGAGAGGATCCCTTCGCGCTGTGGAACATGTTGCTGTGGATGTGCCGACATCTCGTCTCCGTGTGTGCGGCGGCCAGCGAAGGCCGGCGCAACCCCGCGAAGATCGCCTCCGAGCTGCATGTGCCGTTCCCAACCGCGAAGACGCTCGTCGGTCTCTCCGCCCGGATCGATCTCCGCGATCTCCGCGCTTTCCTCACGTGGCTCGTCGATGCAGAGATTGCGCTCAAGACGGGCCAGTATCGCGCAACGCAAGAGGCCCCGCAGGAACTTCTCGTGCTTCTCGATCGACTGATCATGAGGTGTGCGGGATTGTGAAGATTTGCGAGTTGCGAATGGCGATGTGCGAATGAACATCTATTGACCGAGATCAATGATCAATCGCAATTCGCCCCTTGCCTTTCGCAATTCTTTAGATCACTCCTCAATTTTCTTCAGCAGATCTTCCGTCGCTCTATCCTCTTCCCGCTTGTGCGTCTGCTCGGCGGATTCGCGGGCGCTGCGGCGGCTCTTGCGCTGCTCTTCGGTCTGCTTCACGAGCTCACCCTGCCCGATGCGCTCGATCTCCTTTGCGTACTTCTCGTCGATGGCCGCGAGCTGCTTCTCCTCGTTGTCCAAGATCTCCTTGAGGTTCTGGATCTGTTCCGGCGTCATGATCGGGAGGATGTTGATCCAGTACTGCCGTTCCTCGTCGTTCATGCTCTCCGATCCTCTGATCAAGACGATCAATTCCGGGTACTTCTGAGCCACCTCGTCGGGAATGACAAGAGCAGAGGTCTTCCCTGAGGCGGGAGGCGGCGGCGGAGGTATGGGATCAGTCATGGCGAAGGAGGGTGCGGTACACCATCACCATCATCCTACAAGTTCTCATGCCACTTGGCGAATTTCGTACGAGATCACGCCGGAAGGCGAGTGGATTCGCACGGTGTCCCCGCGCTTCCTGCTCAGCAGCGCCTTGCCGATGGGGGATTCGTTGCTGATCTTGTGATCGAGCGGGTCGGCCTCCGTCGATCCGACGATGGTGTACTTCTCTTCGTCGCCGCGGTCGGTGGTGTTGAGGAGGATCACCGTCGAGCCGATCTCCACTTCCTTCTGTTTCGTGGCGGCCTTCTTCTCGGTGATGATCTTCGCGTTCTTGATCTTCCCCTCGAGCTCCAGGATGCGCCCTTCGACGAATGCCTGTTCGTTCTTCGCTTCCTCGTACTCGGAATTCTCCGAGAGGTCCCCGTACGAGATGGCCTCCTTCAGGCGCTGCGCGACCTCCTGGCGCCGAACGGTCTTCAATTCCTCCAGCTCATCCTTGAGCTTCTTCAATCCTTCCTTCGTCACGAGCGTCTGATCGTCGTCGCCAACGAATCCCGATCCGGTCGTGTCGGCGGGCGTCTGGTCGTCATCGGTGATGAAATCGTCGGTGGGCATGGCAAAGAGGGGAGAGATGTTGACCTATTGTAAGGGAAGATCGAGAGGAAGCAATTGGGAAACTGATGTTTGAGGGCTGGGGCTGGGGCTAGGAATTGTCAATGTGAACAATGGGAAGAACGACCCTAGCCCTAGCTCTGCGTCAGCAAATCCGGCCACGGCAGGATCGGGAGATGATCAATGTCCCCGGCGAGCAACGCCTCGGCCAGCCGCTTCGCCAGTTGGACATTCGTGATGAGCGCAATACCGTGATCCGTCGCAAGGCGTCGGATGAAGTAGCCGTCCGTCTGCTCGTCGCCGCTCGTGTGCGTGGGGATGTTGATGACGAGATCGACCCTCCGCTGCTCGAGGTACTCGCGGATGTTGGGGCTGCGCGGCTCGGAAATCTTGTAGAGCAGCGCCGAGGGAAGGCCGCGCGACTGGAGAAACTCGTGCGTGCGTTGGGTGGCGCAGAAGGAGAACCCTCGCTCCTGCAAAGACTGGATTGCGGGGAACATGTCGATCTTGTCCTCCAATCTGCCAATCGTCACGAGGATGTTCTTCTTGGGCATCGTGAATCCCACGGCGAGCATCGCCGTCAGCAAGGCCTGCTCGGCGTTGCGCCCGAAGCACGCAACCTCGCCCGTGCTCGCCATCTCCACCCCCAGCCGCGGATCGGCGCCCTTCAAGCGCGTGAAGCTGAACTGCGCGGCCTTCACTGCCACGTAATCGAGGTCGATCGTCTGGTAGCGTTTCCCCGTCGGCGCTCGTTTCAGCAACGCCTGCGTTGCGAGCACCGCGAAGTTCTCTCCGGTCACCTTGCTCGCGAAGGGGAAGCTGCGGCTCGCGCGCAGATTGCACTCGATCACTTTCAGGCGGTTATTCTTCGCCAGGAATTGAATGTTAAACGGTCCGGAGATCGTGAGGCCCGCCGTCACCTTCTTCGCAATGTCTTTCAGCTGTCGGAGCGTTGCGAGGTTCACGCGCTGCGGAGGGAGCACGATCGTCGCGTCGCCCGAGTGCACCCCGGCATTCTCGACATGTTCCGAGACGGCGTAGAGGAGGAGCGTTCCGTCCTGCGCCACGCCGTCGAATTCAATCTCTTTCGCGCCGATTTCGAACTTGGAGATCACGACGGGAGCCTCCTTGCTCACGAGCGCCGCCTGCTCAATGTACGACTCCAGGTCCGCTCCCGAATGCACGACCGCCATCGCCGCTCCCGAGAGCACGTAGCTCGGTCGCACGATCACGGGATACCCCACGCTCTCCGCGAAGTTCCGCGCCGAGGTGATCTCCGCGAACTCTTTCCACTCGGGCTGATCGACCCCGAGCGCATCGAGGAGGTTTGAAAACTTGTGGCGGTCTTCGGCGCGGTCGATATCCGCGGGAGCCGTCCCGATGATCGGCAAGCCCGCAGCGGCGAGCTTCGGCGAAAGGGAATTGGGGATCTGCCCGCCCATGGAGACGACGATGCCTTCCACGTGCAGCAATGCCGCGATGTCCCGCACCCGTTCCTCCGTGAGTTCCTCAAAGAAGAGTGCGTCGCACTCGTCGTAATCGGTGCTCACGGTCTCGGGATTGCTGTTGATCATGGCGACGGAGAATCCCTGCCGCTGCAGTTCGTGCGCCGCCTGCACGCAGCACCAGTCGAATTCCACCGAGGAGCCGATGGAGTAGGGGCCGCCGCCGAGCACCAAGACGAGTGGCGAAGTGCGAATTGCGAGTGGCGAATTGCTTTCATCATTCGCCCTTCGCCCTTCGCCCTTCGCAATTCCCTCGCCGCGCGCAATGCACACATCATGCTCTGTTCCATTATAGGTCAGGTACAGGTAATTCGTCTGCGCCGGGAATTCCCCTGCCAGCGTATCAATTTGCTTGATGACGGGAGTGATGCCGGCGGCGATTCGCTGGTTGCGGATGTGCTCGGGTTTGCCGTCCCGCAGCAGCGCGATGCCGCGATCGGAGAATCCCGCGCGCTTGGCTTTACGCAAGAGATCGGAGGAAAGAGCGGAGAGTTTGTTCGTGAAGATTTCTTGGGCGATTTTCCCGCACCGCTGCATGCGACGCAGGAACCAGCAGTCGATTCCCGTTGCGATGCTCACCTCCTCCGGCGTCCATTCATGCTGCAGCGCCTGCGCGAGAGCGAAGAGCCGGCGGGGAGTTGGCCGTCTCACCTCGCGTGTGAGGTCCGTGAAGGTGACGGGCGGAGGGAAGAGCCCCTCCGCACCGATGTTCAGCATGCGGATGGCCTTCTGGAGCGCTTCCTCGAAGTTCCGACCGATCGCCATCACTTCGCCCACCGACTTCATCTCGCTCGTCACGTGGTCGGAGACGAAGCGGAATTTCTGGAGGTCCCAGCGCGGGATCTTCACGGCCACGTAGTCGAGCGACGGCTCGAAGTCCGCGCACGTGACGTGCGTGATGGCATTGCGCAGAGAGGGAAGCGCATGTCCCAATGCAAGCTTGGCCGCGACGTAGGCGAGCGGGTAGCCGGTCGCCTTGGAAGCGAGTGCGGAGCTGCGGCTGAGGCGCGCGTTCACTTCGATCACGCGGTAGGCGCGCGAGCGCGGATCGAGCGCGTACTGGATGTTGCACTCACCCACGATTGCGAGATGGCGAATGACCTTCAAGGCGATCGAACGAAGCATCTGGTACTCGGTGTTGTCGAGCGTCTGGCTCGGCGCAATGACGATGGATTCGCCGGTGTGGATCCCGAGCGGATCGACGTTCTCCATGTTGCACACCGTGATGCAGTTATCGAAGCAGTCGCGCACCACTTCGTACTCAATCTCCTTCCAACCCGTGAGATCTTCTTCGATGAGCACTTGGGGAGATTCCACGAACGCGATCTTGAGAATTTTGCGCAGTTCCTCTTCGTGCATCGCCCGCCCGCTGCCCTTGCCCCCGAGTGCGTACGCCGCGCGCACGATGACGGGATACCCGATGCGCTTGGCCGCTTCGAGCGAGTCCGCGATGGACACGCAGGCTTCCGAACGGGGTACGGCGACAGCGATCGACGCGAGTTCCTTCGTAAAGAGCGCCCGGTCTTCTGTTTTCCTGATGCTCTCAACGGAGGTTCCAAGGACTTCGATGGTGTGCTTTGCGAGCACGCCGGAACTCTCCAGTGCGGCTCGTCTGGTTCGTCGCGATGTTGGGATTGATGAGAATCACTCTCTTCCCTTCATCCTTGAACGCCTTGATCGCCTGGCTCCCCGAATAGTCGAACTCTCCCGCCTCCCCGATCTTCAACGCGCCGGAGCCGAGGAGGAGAATGGCGTTGATTTTCAAAAAATCAGCCCCTCCGGCCTCTTGGGCCGACGGGGCGCCGGTCGTGCGCTCAGGCGTCATGTCCGGCGGAGAGTACTGGAGCGAATGCTTCTGAGCAAGGGAGAGATTTTTGCTCGTCAGTCCTTACTCCTCGCAATGAACAAGTGTTTCTAATCCAGTTTTACATTGCCGACATGGCCTCTGCTCGTCGTAAATCGAAAAGTATTCAAGACAGATTTATCAAAACTGTTCACAACCTCGACTTTCGCCCCTCCCTTCGCCGTTGAATCGCCGTTCACGCGGATGAGCAGAGTGATTCGTGGACCATCAAGACCCAGTGCTGTCCTGACGGCTTTCTTTGCGCTTTTTACTTTTTCATCCGATGCGTTTTTCCACCTTGTAGCCGACCAAAGAATCGGGTGGGCGTCGATTACATCGGTAAGCTTGGCGATTTTTCTTTGTCATCCGCAAGAGTCTCTTGGTTTGCGCTTGGAGCAGATTCCGGCATTTGTTCGGCATCGTTCGCTATTTTTGGTGATTCAAAATCGTTCATGTGTGTATTGGAAATGACAAGAAGAGTATACCAAACTCGGAGAGAAATGACAACCGGAAATGATCACCGATCTGTCACCCTGCACCGCTTCTTCATCGCATCCTTCGCGAGTGGCGCATCGAACGATGCATATCCCATCTTGCCTCCTCCACACCGTCCGACTATTCTCCATCCCCATGCCGAAGAAAAAGTCCGTAGCGGGCCGGTCGAAGGGCATCACGCTCGAGGATGTCGTCGTGCATGTGCAGCATCTCGGACAGCGCTTGGATACGCGCATTGATGCTCTGGAGAAGAAATTTGAAAAAAACATGGATGGCATGGAACAGCGTCTCAACAAGCGAATGGACGGAATGAGCCTCAAAATCGATGCGAATACCGTAGCCATTCAAGACCTGTCCGCCTACGTGAATGCGCTCGATGAGGATCTCAGGGCCACCACCCTGGACACCCTCAAAATCCGCCGCCATGTCGGCATGGCGTTGCCGATGACGAATGAGTTTGATGAAACGAGCGCGCAATCACGTTTCTCCTTTCAATGATCCGTCACCGCATACCCCTTCTTCTTCGCATCCTTCGCGAGCGGCGAATCGAGAGAGGAGACGATCACGGTGCCGCCGATTTTCAATCCTGCGGGAAGCGTGGGTGCGGGGATGTCTTTGAGAATGAGATTGCCGCCGATCTCGCGCGAGATGCGTTGCAAGCCGGGGACGCCGGTACTGCTCAGGTTCAGATCTTTTCCAATCTTCGCCGGAATTCCCTGGAGCGAGGGCACAACCGAATTCGCCAGATTCAAACTGCCGTCGATCTGATGGGGAAGGCCATGGAGATCGTTGATGCCGGTGACGTTCAACGTGAGCGAACCATGGATGATCGCGGGCAATCCCTCGAGCGAGGTGAGCGAGTCGGCGCCAGCAACTCCGACAAAAGAGAGATCGCTCCAAATTTCCTTCTCGAGGCCGAGCGGCTTTGCGGAAGTGCCCTCCGGAGCGAGCATCACCACGACGTTGTAGCGCTTCGCGAGCGCATCGCGGATCGGTGCGGGATTGCGGATCGAGAGGATGACTTTTCCTATCGTCCGTCCAAGCGGGAGAGGAAGAGGTTTTGCATGGAGGAGATTGAGCATCCCGATCTTCTGCGGCAGGTCATCGAGAGATGTCAGCGCACTCCCGCTCACGGTCAGCGTTCCCGCAATTTCCTTCGAGAGACCTTTGAGCGATGTCGCGCTGAAATGTTCGAGCGTGAAGCTCGTGCGCAGGACGTCGGGGAGACCGACAGGGACGTGATTGAAAGTGAGACCCTCTGCGGGCATGGGCGTGAGTCCCGTCGGGAGTTCCTGGAGATTGATCCCCATCCCGCTGCGATGATCGGTCATGAGATACATTCCATCCTTCGCCAAGAAGAGCACGCTGCCGTTCATCCACGATGCATCCTTTCCGTGCGCTTTCGCCCAGAGGAGAACGTCGGCCCGCGTGGCGACGGCGTCGACTGATGTCTGCGCCGTATCCGATTGATCTCCGAGCACCGTCCATCCACGTGCCCAGCGGAGGATCGCGAACGTTTCGAATCCGGCGAGGAGAGCGCCGCCACCGATGATGACCGCGAGGACGATTCCCCGCATGCGAGTTGAGAAGTTCATCGTGGAAGATAGCGTACTCTGGGAATGAGGCGAGAGGAAAGAGAAAGAGAAATTGAGGAATTACGATTTACGAGTTACGAGTTACGATTTACGAGTTACGAGCAGTAGTACGAAGCTCATGGTGCAAAATTTTGAGAATCAGAGGAGCGGCCGCTTGCCCTGAGCAGAGTCGAAGGGTATTGGCCGCGTTCGAAAAAAGACATTGAAGTCAGTTCCATGCACGAATGCTCGCTGCCGCATTCTGATGTTCTGTGTCAATTGCCGAAAGCGGAGCATCTCCCTACCGTGATGAAGATCCATGCGCCGTATTTTCACGTCACTCGTCGTCGCAGTCCTTTTTGTTCCTGTCGCTGCGTTCGCCGCGAAGAGTTCGGCGATTCTCCTCAAGGAAATCGAGACCTTCTCCATCGCCGTCACGAATGACGTCGACGATGAGCGCGCCCAGGTCCGAGAGCAGAAACTCGAGGACTCCAAGGAACTTTTCCCCGATCTTTCGACGGCTTCCGGCGCGCTGCGCTCGAGCGTTCCCGTGGAACCATTCATCAGCTTCAAGGAGAACGGCGTCACGGTCATGTTCCACGATGTCCCGCGCCAGGCGTGGTTCGCTCCCTACGTGCGCGCCATGGTCGCTCTTCGCATCGCCTCGGGGTACCGCGATCTCCAGGGGCATCCGACCGGAGAATTCCATCCTGAACGCAGCGTCAGCGTTCAGGAGATGGCGAAGATGGTCGTTGCTGCGACGGGCGTCCCCCTCGACGTCTGCGGCGTCTCCGCTAAAAATCTCGCGGCCTCCGGGAGCTGGTCCCTCCCGTACGTCGGCTGCGCCGAGCAGGAAAACTGGGCGCTCTTCAGCGATGGCACCGTCGATCTCCATCGGCCGGCCCTTCGCGGAGAGGTCATCATGACGGTTCTCGAAGGGTTTGCCGTCCAAATTCCGCTCGATGCCAGCGGAGCTGCGCTGCGCTCGCCTCTCTCCGATGTCACTCCCTCGGTCCAGTTTGCGCCCGCGATCGTCACCGCCGTGCGCGACGGGATTGTCGGAGGCTATCCGCCGACGAGCGACGACGGGGCATCGCTCTTCCGTCCCGATCAACCCGTGAATCGCGCGGAGATGGCGAAAATTCTCAGCCTGGCGATGCAGCTGTATCGGAAGTAGGGATGAAAGGGTGAGTGACGAGTTACGAATTACGAGTTACGAATTCAGGCAAGTCGCAATTCGCAATTCGTCATTCGTAAATCGTCATTCGTCATTCCCGCTATCAGCTCTTTTTTTGTATCAAATGCGATTCCAGGTGTTCCTCGCTCGGATGGACGCCGAGCACTTCGAGGAGCAACGATCCGATGATGATCGCGGCACCGCCGACGAGGTGGTAGGGCAGGATCGGTTCCCCGAGTCCGACGTGCGCGAAGAACATGCCGACCACCACCGCGAGGTTGCTCACGAGCGAGATGGTGGAAACGGGCAGCCGCTCCATGGCTTCGTAGAAGGTGAAGGTGTTCATGAAGCGCGAGAGGAATCCGAAGCCGAGCAGCACCGGAAGGAGCGCGAGCGGCATCATACGCAGTTCCCGGATGAACGGGACATCGAAGAACGGCGCGAGGAGGAAGAACGTGCACACTGGCAGGACCGAACGAACGAGGACGACGACTTGCGGACCGACCTCATGCAAGAATCGACGGAAGACGATGCTCCCTGTGCTGAACGAGAGGCATGCGAGCAGGATGAGGATGTCGCCGCTCTGCAAGCGCAGGCCGCTCGCGAATCCCTGGAGACTGACGATGAGAATCCCGCCCACGATCGTGAGGAGCGAGAGCAGATGAGCGAACGTGCACCGTTCGCGGAGGAAGAGAAACGCGAGGAGGAAGAGAAACACCATTTCGGCGTTGCTCAAGAGGGTGGCATTGACGGCGCTGGTGTACCGCAGTCCGATGAAGAGCAGGAACGGAGCGATGATGCCGTTGGTGGCCCCGATCGAAAGGAGCGGCAACACCGACGAGGGAGGAACGCGCACCAGTTGGCGCAGGGTGGGCACCGCTCCGAAGACGAACAGCGTGAAGAAGATCGTGAGCGACTCGCTGATGAAGATGAGGGAGAGCGGCGAGAATCCGTCCGTGAGGAGCTTCGCGAAGATCGTGTACGATGCGCTCACGACCACGTTCGTGATGAGCGCGATCCATCCGATCGTGAGGACGCGCGGGCGCTCGCGGTGCCAGGAGAAGAGGCGCTTTCGCAGGCTGAACTCCATAGTGTGTTTGAGATGATTATAGCACAATTTTATTCATGGTTCTACATCTCAGCCGAAGTAATTCCCGATTCCCACGCCTAGCCCGGTGGCGCTCTGGCGAGGATTCCCTGCAGTTGCTTCTCAAACAGCGATCTCCCCTCCGTTCGCCACCGCGTTACTTCTGCAATGACAGTGGAGAGAGAGAACGCAGGAAG
>JACOTD010000047.1 GCA_016178535.1 Candidatus Peregrinibacteria bacterium | reverse complement strand
TCCTCACTCCCCCGTATCAACGATGACTTCCCCGGGTTCATCACCCACACCCTCGACAGACCTGCACCCGCTGTTCCTTCCCATATGTAGTCGTGTCAATAGCATTTGCTCTCGTCCAGATGCCACGATCATAGAAGCTCTGGAACAGCCGCCCGGGACAAGAAGTCGATGTACCCGTCCTCGACGAGAAGCGCACGCTTCCGATGAATTACGCCGAGGTATATACGGCAAACCCGAAAGACGAACGCACAAGCAATCGGGAGGAATTCGATGCGGGTATCACGCGCGTGCTCGGCGGCATGAATGTCCCGTTCTTGGCGCAAGATGAACAGGAGCAGATCATCCTCGCGAAGCTCATCGACGAGAACGGCGTGCTGCATCTCTCAAAGAGCGAAGCGCAAGTCATCCGCGAACTTGTGGCCGCAGCCGTCATGACGCAGCAATGCTTCGATCGTGCGTTTGCCGATCTGGGCGATGAGGCGCTCGGTGAGATCAAGAGCATGACGGGGATCTCGGATCTGCGTCTCACGAAGAAATTCCTCGATCCGGGGCGTCTTATGGAGATGTTCGACACCTACGAACAGAAGCGGGCGGAGGGCATGAGCGTCGCCGACTACATGTCCGGCGAACTCAGGCGCTTCCTCGCGGAATTCGAGGTCGAGGAAGAGCGAAACATCGCGCTCGCAATTCTCAAATTAAAGGGAGTGGTGACGGCAGACAGCACGGCAGCCGAGTTGCACGTTCAAGTTCTGCGCAAACCTGGCGAAAAACCGTACTTGCTTCCTTCCGAACTCGCCTTCGTCGTTTCCTGCGATGATGAATTGGACGACTCGGACGTCGAGTTTGATCAGCCGGAGGTCAGTATCGAAGACGTGATCGCGACGGACGGCGCAGAGCTACTGGATGTTTTGAATCAGCGGGCTCCCGCGAAGGAAAAGAAGGGCAATCGCATGGGCTCTGCGGAGAAACCTCAAATAGAACGTGCCCGGCGGCTCATACTGGAGAGATGCGGCGAGGGGCATTTCTACGGTCCCGACGAATTGACGAAAGCTTTTCCCGGACTCAAGTTCGGCCCCAAGGACATCCCGGATCTTCCTCCAGACGATGAGATCGAACGCCATGCGGCGCTGGGGCATACGCTGCGTCTTCGGGTGAATAAAGCGCCCGATGGATCGAAGTTCACGATCCCGAAAATGCGCGAGGTGCTTCAGGAATCGTTCGCGCGGAATAACGACGGAGAGGTTTTATATAACCCAGAATCGGAATGGAAACTCAAATCGTCCTTCTACACGGACGAAGTGCCGGAAGTGGCTTGGGCGTTTACGTCCGACGAGGTGCTGCCGAACTCAACGAGCAAAAATCACCTTGAGCAGACACAGGTGTTGGTCGACTACGTGCGCACGACTCTTTTCAAGAAAGGTCAGTTGCCACAGGAATATCAGGAGGCGATACAGGAATTTGAAGCACAAAAAGGAGAAATTCAGCGTATCATGGGCAGTGACTGGAAAGAGGTTGCTGGACGTCTTGCTAATCTCAAGATAAACAAGCTCACGCGAGGCAATCCAGCCGAAACCGTGCAGGATCTTCTGGTCACATTCGGGAACAGCGATCCGGCCAACCGCAAGAGGCTACTGGAAAAAATATGGACGTGGACAGCAACCCAAAGCTCGGACGGCGTCCTCGTCCGCGTCGGCGGCTTCGTTCGCGACGGCGTGCGCGTCAGCCGCGCTCGCCCTGGCCGCTCGGGTGGCTACCTCGGGGTCGTCCTCGCCCGGAAGTTCCCACGAACCTTGCGCACTTGAATCCTTGATTCTTCTTGAATCCTTTTTCCTTGGAACATCCGCTACTGACGATTTTCCACCTCCTGTCGTTTCTCTCCCCCGATGCCACGCGAAGCCCTCCAGACGTTCATCCGGCAACTCAAAGAAAGTACCGCCTACAAAGACCATGTGGGCGTACGTACCGTTGTCGATGAGACGGTCAGGAGAATCGCTGCCTTGCCGGAAGAGGGCGGCGGTGAGATTCTTCAGCAAGAAATCCGTGGTCTTCATGAACGTGTCGTACCCCTCTTGCATGGAACGGGTGCACCGACGGGTACAGAAAAGAGAAAGGAGAAAAAGGGAGAAGCAATCAGTCTGCGAGAAGCGGAATCGATCATCGGTTCCGACCACTTCTTCGGATTGGATGCCGTGCGGAAGGCCTTTCCGTCGATCCCCGAGCTTCGGCCTGAGCAACTGCCGCCGATCCCGTTCTCCAAGGAAGACCTCAAGCGTGCCAAAGAACTCGGACACAGCCTGCGTCTGCGCTTGAATAAAGTACCCGGCGGCAGTGACCTATCGATGAAGAGGATGCAGGAACTCCTGCAGCCGACCTTCGATCAAAAGAAAGCCGGAAAGGCTCTCTACGATACCGACTGGTACAAGGATGAGGATTTTTTCGCAGCCAGACCGGATGTGTGCTGGGTCCTCACCTCGGATGAGATCATTCCCGATTCGGAGGACAAAGACTATCTCGAGCAGACGGAATTGATCGCAGAGTACCTTCGGGACACCGTGTACCAAGGAAAGAAGCTCCCGCAGGAGTATGCGGACGCCATCAAGGAGCTCGATGCCCAAAAAGACGCGATTCGCGCCCTGATCGATAATGACGACTGGCAGGAAGCGGCAAAAAAACTTGCGAATCTCAAACTCAATCAGCTCACACGTCGCGTCCCCACCGAAGTCCTCTATGACATGCTCGTGACGTTCCAAACGAACGGCAAGCGCAATTTGGAAGGGATGTACGACTGGACGCCAGTGCTCAGCTCGGGCGGCCGCCTCGTCCGCGTCGGCTACTTCGCTCGTGGCGGCGTGGACGTCAGCGACGGTCCGCCTGACGACTCGGATGGCTACCTCGGGGTCGTCCTCGCCCGGAAGTTCTGAGCCTTGAGCTCTTGAAGACTTGAGCTTTTTGAATTCTTGAATTTCGGCTACAAATTTTTCGGTGGCATTATTGCTATATAGCCATTTATAATGTGTTTGGTGTCCGCTAATGCAGTCGGGATTACGGTTCCGGCTCGCTGTCACCCCAGCTTCGTTACCACTGATGCTCTGCTAGGTGGGGCTCGCCGGAATATCGTGTCTCTACGGAGCGCGGTAGCGCGCGAGCGAAGACTGTGAAGGAACTTCTTGCTCATTCTCAGACTCGGTACCGTCTCCCAAGGCGGTTGCGGGCAAATCAAATTCAGAGGAGAGAGGCTATAGGCCGCAAGGCAGTAAACCTCGATCCTCGGTGTCTCGGACGGGAATGGGCAATAGAGCTCGGACGGCAACCTCGTCAACGTCGGCAACTTCGATCGTGACGGCGTGAACGTCAACAACGATCAACCTGACAACTCGAATGGCAACCTCGGGGTCGTCCTCGCCCGGAACTTCCTTCCCGCGTCATCGAGAGGCCTTCTGTATCGAAGGAGGCCTTTCGGTCACGCTTCCCGACTCGATTTGATCCATCCGCCAAGCATGCGCCCGATCTCGTCAACCATCTCCTCGAGCAGACCGTATTTCTTGAGATCCATGATCTTCAGATCTTTGGCGAGGCGCAGGAAGACTCGGAGCACATTGAGCTTGGCGCTGACCTGTTCCAAGGGCGCCACTTTCTGGGGCTTGCGCAGCTGGCTTGCGAGAAGAATGCCCTCGAGGATCTCCAGAATGAGATTCTCGCAGCGCTGCCAGAGGGCATAGCGGTCGTGCTTGGGCACGGTGCCTCGCAGCTCGTAGAGCTTCTTGGTAAGTTCGTACGCCTTCTTGAAGATCGGAATATCCAGTTCTTCCATAACGCTGTAATTCATGAAAGTGCACAAGTGTATCTTCGAGCGCATCATCTCGCTAGAGAACTTATTCCTCGCGTGGGAGGAGTTCCGCAGAGGCAAAAGCGCCCGGCAAGACGTGCAGGAATTCGAGTGGAATCTGGAACAGAACATTTTCTCCCTCTACCGGGATCTCAGTTCTCGGGAATACACGCACGGGGCATACGAGGGATTCATGATTTGCGATCCCAAGCAGCGTCGGATTCACAAGGCCAGTGTCCGTGATCGTGTCCTCCACCATACCGTCTTCAAAATCCTGAATCCTGTCTTCGAGCCGACCTTCATCGCGCATTCCTTTTCATGCCGCGAGGGAAAAGGGACGCACAAGGCGGTCGATGCCCTCGAACATTTCCTGCGGAAGACGAGCCGGAACTACAGATCACGATGCTTCGCACTCAAATGCGACATCCATCAGTTCTTCGCCTCGGTCGATCATGCCATCCTGCTCTCGATCCTTGGCAGAACGGTCAAGGACGTGGACGCGCTCTGGCTGCTCAAGGAAATCATCGGAAGTTTCCGGACGCTGGGATGCCTGGATGACGAATGCAAAGGAATCCCGATCGGTAACCTCACGTCCCAGCTCTTCGCGAACCTTTACATGAACGAGTTCGACCAGTTCATGAAACAGCAACTTCGTGTGAAGCAGTACGTCCGATACACCGACGATTTCGTCATGGTCGCCGCCGACAAGTCCGATCTTGAAAAACTCCTCCCGCCCATGCGCGATTTTCTTCACGAGAAGCTCCGGCTCTCGCTGCATCCAAGAAAAATTATCCTCCGCAAATTCGGTCAGGGAATCGATTTCCTAGGCTACATCATCCTGCCGCACCATCGTGCGTTGCGTACCCGGACGAGGCATCGGATGTTCCGCAAACTGCACCTCCGCGTGGTGAGCTTTAAGGCCGGAAAAGGGAGCGAAATTTCCGTTGAATCTTCACTTCAGTCCTACCTCGGTGTCCTCTCCCATGTGAACACTCACCAGCTCACGGAGCAGTTGAAAAATCAGTGCTGGTTCTGGCTGAAAGACTGACCTAAGATTGCATTTTACAATACTGATCTCAGAAAAATGTATAAAAGAGCCATACTTACGGCCATCCTCGTTCTCGGGGTCGCTTACCCGCTGCGTTCACTTGCCGAAGCCGCTCATACCGCACAACAGGAGCAGGAAGAGCAATCAGGGCAAAACAAATCGGGAAGCGGACAAACTACTCAGACCAGGCAACAGATAGAAGCCACGGAAGAGAAAGTCCTCGGCCACGATGCGCATCAGAAGCTTGAAGTGCTGCATGTGGCGACCGAAAGCCATCCCATTCTCTCCCTGAGTATTCTTGGAGTTGTCATCGTTCTCGCCATATTGGCCGTCGTCTATTTTGTGCGAAGAAAAAAGAATCGTTCTTAGAACAATTTTCCGCATCCATATCCTAATGGAATCACTCATCACACACATAGGAGCATTGCACCTAGGCGGATGGCTGGGCTATGGCCTCATTACCCTTCTCGTCTTTGGCGAATCACTAGCCTTCATCGGCTTTGCGATTCCCGGCTCTCTCATCGTTATCATCGCCGGAGGACTCGCAGCCCAGGGCGTCTACGATTTCTGGCCGCTTCTGCTCATCACG
Source organism: Candidatus Peregrinibacteria bacterium (assembly GCA_016178535.1). GTDB lineage: Bacteria > Patescibacteriota > Gracilibacteria > Peribacterales > Peribacteraceae > JACOTD01. The sequence goes on along the minus strand of JACOTD010000047.1, from coordinate 20,226 downwards.
AGTCTTGCGGCCATCGTTGGCAATACCGTGAGCTACGAACTCGGGAAGCACGGAAAAAACTACCTCAAGCGCCATCCGTGGCTCTGGAAACACGTCACCAAAGGCCAGTCCTTCTTTGAGAAGCACGGTGGCAAGAGCGTCTTCATCGGTCATTTTCTCGGCCCCGTACGCCATGCTGTGCCGGTCGCCGCAGGAGTCTCTGATATGCGGCGCTCGCAGTTCCAGCTTGCAAATATCTCAAGCGCAATTATTTGGGCGATCACACATCTCGCCATCGGCTACGTCTTCGGTTCGCTCTGGAAACTCGCTCTCCTCTGGTCATCGCGCGCTGGTCTCGTCCTCGTTGCCCTTGTACTATTCCTCGCCCTCATCGTCTGGCTCTGGCGGTGGTTTCTGCGGAATGGCGAAGCAATCTTCGAGCTACTGATTTCGATTGGTCGGGCGGTTGCAACCACGGTCAGACAGAACCCGTCCGTGCGAGGCTGGGTGGAGCGGCATCCGAAGCTCATTCGTTTCGTCCGAGAGCGATTTTCGACCAAGAGTTTCTTTGGTTTGCCGTTCACGATTCTCGCTGTCGCCTTCGTCTACACCGTAAGCCTCCTCTTGGGGATCGTCCAAGACTACCTCGAGAGCGATCCGCTCATTGAGGCGGATAAGAGGATTGCAAATCTCCTTTTCGCCTTCCGCACGCCGCCGCTCGTCCACTTCTTCTACTTCATTACGCTCTTTGCGGAATCTGGCGTCATCATCGCCGTTGCTGTCTTATTGAGTGCTGCTCTTTGGTGGAAACGTCAGCGCATCTTCGTCTTCACGCTCTGGCTCACACTCATCACCAGCGAAGGCACGACCTATCTGGGCAAACTCCTTTTTCATCGCCTCCGACCCGATGAACTCATCCGTGCCGTTGTAGAAGACTCCTTCTCCTTTCCGAGTGGCCACGCGACGACAGCCGCTGCCTTCTATGGCTTTCTCGCTTACTTGCTCATCCGCACTCACCGATCATGGAGCGTGAAAGTCGGCTCGTTCTTCTCTGCCATCCTCGCGGTACTCCTCATCGATTTGAGCCGCCTCTACCTAGGTGTCCATTATCTGAGCGACGTGCTGGCGGGAGACCTCGTTGGACTCACTGCCCTCATCTTCGCCATCAGCGTCACGGAGTGGCTGCTGTGGCAGCAGAAAGAAAAAAGGCTGTCCTTGCCCTCATCACCCATGCTCGTGATCGGAGCTATGCAGATTTGTATTGTTGTTCTAATCTTTCTCTTTGCCCCTTCTCCGTGGACGAAGGCACAGACGCCGAGGACCGAGCGCATTGAGGCAAGTGCCGTATTCCCGCTCTTTCAGAAAGGGACGCTGCCCTTCTACACGGAAACCCTCATTGGTACACATCAAGAGCCGATCAACCTCATTGTCGTCGCTTCTCAGCAGTGCCTTATCAACGCTCTCTCCGGTGCTCATTGGTCACTCGCAGATACTGTTTCCTTTCATTCGCTCAAGCAGGCGGCAAAGGCTGTTCTTCTCAATCAGGGTGATTCCACGGCTCCCATGACGCCCTCCTTCTATGATACGCGTCCCCATGATCTCGGTTTTGAAAAAGAGACGCCTACGCAAACTGTCCGTGCTCGTCATCATGCCCGCTTCTGGAGGACTCGCTACGACACAGGTTCGGGTGCTCTTTTTGTGGGCACCGTCAGTCTTGATACAGGGGTGAAGTGGGGTGGCATTACACATACCATCGCTCCCGATATTGATACCGAGCGAAGCCTCATCGTCTCTGATCTGAAACAGGCAGGATTCATTGCAAGCGAACAGGAAATTTCGCTTGTCTCTCCGACCGTTGGTAAGAACTTTACGGGGGATGAATTCTTCACGGATGGGAGGGCAATATTTTTCACGTTTAAGTTCTGCCATTAAAATTCTCCAAACGGATGAATATATGATTGCAGATTACAATAATTATTATCCGTCAACCTTCCTCCAAAATCCTCTGTAATTGGCTTATATAAGCCAAAATAATGAATTTGTCCAGTATGAGACACCCCCTATTGTACTGTCTCATTTGTCTCATTTGACCGACCGACCCGTTGGCTTCGGGATACTCAAAATGACCCCCTCAAAAACCTTGTCTGGGACTCAAAAAATTTGTTGTCAGACCCCGTCGTTCTGCCAATTGCGAAATCGCGGGTTTTGCAGCAGAACGCGCCACCCTCGCATGGCCTCCGGCCGCAGCGTTTGCCCTTTGAGAAGAACGTTCGAGCCGATCGTTTTGAGAAATGCGCGAAATTCCTGCGGATCATCCTGTGACAGCAGTTTTTTGGCTTGGCTGCTCTGCATAACGAACTCCTTCATGGGTTCGAGCCACTCATTGCCGTTGCGTTCGCTGTTTCGGATTCTCTGATCGAGGTCCGCTTTTCGTTGGAGCAGCTTGTTCTTCTTCGGGATGTATTCCTCAGTCTCGATCATGCCTTCCAATTTCATGTCGAGGAATTTCTCCAGCTTGTGCTCGATTTGCCTTTTCTCGTTACCAAGACAGCGAACGGCTGCCCGACAGTCGGAATGGGTTTGATCTTTCTCCTCATCGAGCTTGCAAAGCATGTTCTCCGCCCAATCGTCGGGCAGTGAGACCCGTTCGACGATCTTCCTCACCTGCTCAAGTAACGATTCTTCACGAAGGTATCTTTCAGAACAGTTGCCCTTCTTCTTGGTGCAGCGGTAGTAATGATGGCCTTTCTGTATCTCCGCAGTGACAGCACAGCCACAAACGTCACATTGCATGAGTCCGATGAATGCGAACTCGTGTTTGCGTCTGCGCTGCTTCTTGCCCCGTCTGGCCATTACCCGTTGCACCTCGTCGAACAGGTCTTTGGCAATGAGTGGCTCGTGTTTTCCTTCACAGAGCTCGCCGCGGAACTCCAACATCCCGTAGTAGAAGGGGCGACGGAGAATCTTCTGGACCGTGGAGAGATGAGGAAGATACAACATAATAACTATTCCACTCCCTATGCCCTGCGTTCAAGCGGCTGCGCGTAGCCACAGCAGCGCAGACGCGAGACGCAGGCACCTTATAGAAGACTCAGATCGAGCAATGGGGGATGGAGGAGGGGCGTGTGGTGAATGCCCTGTGTTCAGGATCGGAGCGATAGCGGAGATCCGTGACACAGGGTAGGGGGGTTTACTCGTTCGATGTCCTCGGACGATAGATCTCGGATGATCAGCCCCTTCACTCGATGCCCCGACCCTGATCGGATGATGGGGAACACCTCGGTGCGCAGTGCGTAGCGCCGGTATTCTTCGAGCAACGCAGAATCGCTTTTCTGCGGATGTCCCAGCACGATCTCCAGTACCTCGGGGAACATCAATGTGCCGTAGACGAAGAGGTTGGGCATTGTCTCACGGTGTCATCTTTTCCTCATTGCCCCATCTTCGGCAGACGATCTCCATTGCCCTTCGCCAAGCGAGTAACGACGGCGTTCCCCCATGTCGTGATGCGTTCCTCCTGATCGTAGGGTTCATTCACGATGATGAGAGGCGGGAGGAATTGTTTGGCCCCGCATTCCTTCAGAAAGCGCATGAAATGTTCCGTGCAGCGCGTCGTGTAGTAGTAGCGCTCGTCCCCCAGGCTGATCAATCCGACACGCTTCCTCTGCAAGGAGACGTCCGTTGCGCGTTCGAACAGCAAGGCATGCATGTGAGGGTTGAGTTGTCCTTCGATGCCGCCGGTGTTCCATGTGCCGGAACCAAGGAGAAGGACGTCGCCTTTCTGCAGGTCCTCGGGCTTCGCAGCTTCCGCTCGCGTGAGCGTGACCGCGTGTCCGTGTTGGCGCAGGAGAGCCGTCAGCACGTTGACCACGTACTCCGTGTGCCCGCTCGTCGATGCATAGATGATGTGGATGGAGGACATGCGAAACAGGAGGTCAGATTCTCTGCGGCTGTCGGATGCCCGGTAAGTCGCACACGATCGTCGGAGGCTTCACCAGGTGCTCGGGCGTCTTGCCCTCCCGCCACTGCTCGATTGAGTCGAAGCAATCGAGGAACATGGCGCGCATCGAATCATCGGCGTAGAAGGCGATGTGCGGAGTGGTGACCACGTTGGGATGCGTGACGAGCTCCTTGTTCTCCTCGAAGTTCTGCTCGTGCTCGAGGACATCGAGGAGGGCGTAGGCCACCGTTCCATTCTTCAATGCTTCGAGCAACGCACGGGAATCGATCAGCGAGCCGCGCGCGGTGTTCACGAGGATCACGCCCCGCTTCATTTCTGCAAATGCTTTCGCGTCGATCAGGTGCTCGGTCTCGGGCAGGGCCGGGATGTGCAGTGTGATGATGTCGCTCTCCCGCAGCAGTTCTGCGAAGGGGACGTAGCGCGCATGGAGGAGATCTTCGAGCTCGAGCGTGCGACACCGGTCCGTGCAGAGGATCTTCATCCCGAATCCGTGCGCGATCTGCGTCACCTTCCGCCCGATTCGCCCCGTCCCCAGGATGCCGATGGTTTTGCCTCGCAGTGCCATGCCGCGCAGACCGTGGTAGTCGAAGACGCCGCCGTGGACGCGCGCCGAGCCTTCCGGAACGTGGCGAAGCGTGCTCAAGAGCAACGCGAAGACGTGTTCGGCGATGACGTGCGAGCCGTAGTCCGGAACGTTGGTCACGAGAATGCCGCGCTCGCTGCACGCGGCGAGGTCGATGTGGTCGCAGCCGACGGAGCGGGTGCAGAGGAGCTTCAGATTCGGCACGTTCTGGATGACCGATCGCGGAAATGGAGTCGTGATGAACGTCGAAATCACGTCGGCACCATCGCAAGCATGGATCAGCTCCTGATCTCGGAGCGAGGCATCCGCGAAGATCGCTTCGGGGAAGCGCTTGGAGACGAGCGGACGATCCGCAGGCTCGACGTCCATGAAGAGGGTTGTCGGCATGTCAGTCATGCATGGTGTAAATTTCCTCGAGCGGCCGACGGTCGTGTTCGGTCGACGCCTTCTCTTCCCCTCTGCGGAAACACCCCAGCATGATGCCCCCGATCACGCTCTGGCTCGCGGAGAGCTTCAGGAGCGCATGGACCGGGCCGTGGTGGAGCGAGATCCACGATCCGCCGATGCCCATCGCCGCGGCTCCGAGCAGGATGTGCTCCATGGCCGCGATGCAGGAGTATTCGAGTTCCCGAGGATTCCAGAGTGTTTTGGTGCTCGGCGAGCGCATCCGATCGCACGTGACGACGATGAAGGCGCCCGCGCCGGCAACGAAATTGCCGTAACAACTCGCATCCATGAGCTTCGTCCGCAGGATCTCGTTCATGATCACGTGAAAATGCCACGGCTGCGTGTTCTCGACGCTCGGGGAGAGACGGGCGAGCTCGAGTAACTGCAACACTTCTTCCTTGGTCACGGGCTTGCGATTGAAGTACCGCACGCTGCGGCGTTCGTGACAGAGCTTCTGGAAATCCTCGTACGTCATGCGGGCAGTATACGCCTGTGGTTTGAAGACCATAGGCTTCCTCCGCTTCTGCACTAGACTCCTATTGCGACCAGGATCAACTCCGTTGTCATGCCACTCAGGAATCCGATCAAGAGCCCGAGCCCCGTCCAACTCTGCGCTTCCAGCTTCCGTCCCGCCGCGAGCAATTCTCCGATGACGTAGAGGATGGCGCCTGCCGCCGTTGAGAGGAAGAGGACGGCAAGAGAGGCAGAGTACCAGACCTCGCCGACGATCGTCCCGATGAGATTCGGCCCCCCCGCGATGAAGCCCGTGGCGATGAGGAACTTCCAACTGACCCGTGACCCGCTCAGAGGAGCTGCGATGCCGAAGGCTTCCGTGACGTTGTGGAGGGCGAATCCGACGAAGAGCAGGAGGGCGAGCGAGAGGCGTCCCGCGTGCGCGGAGCTCCCGATTGCGAGACCTTCCGAGAAATTATGGAGCCCGATACCGACCGCGATGAGCACGGCCAATTCCGTTGCCGTATGGTCCCTCCCGCGTCGCAGGAGGATCTGCCTGCCGTATTCGACGAGCCCCAGGAGTCCCACTGCAAACCCTCCCGCGAAGAAGACGAGGAGCATTCCCCAAGCTTCTCCATTCGCGATTGCCACTCCAAGAGGCTCTATGCCCGCAGAGACGATGTCGACGAAGAGGAAGAAGAGGATGCCGATCGCGACCGCATTGAGGAACGCGACGGAGTTCTTGGAGAGGGCACGCAGCCGCGCGATCGGAAGCCCGAGGAAGATTGTGAATCCCGAGAATGCTCCCAGGAGCGTGGTCTGGAGGAAAGACATAGAGAGAGCCTGCGAGGAGAGGTCGAATGCGCTCGCAGCGATGTGAAGAGAGCCTAAAACGAGAGGAGAGAGAAGGCAAGATAAGGAGCTCGTTCTTCCGCTTCTCCTATGCTATCGTCAGATCCATTGGCGGGTGATGTGCCCGCATTCCCGTCTTGCGCTATGCATTCGTACGGCACTTCTCGCAGCGGCTTCACGCTCGTTGAGCTTCTGCTCGTCGTCGCGATCATCGCGGTGCTCATGTTCATCACGATTCTCGCGATCACACCCCAACGCAATCTCTCGCATGCCCGCAATGCCCAGCGCCGCATCGATACCCAAACGATCAGCAATGCCATCTACCAGTACCTCATCGATAAACATCCGCTCCCGCCGTCCATTCCCTCCGGCTCGTTCAAGCAGATCTGCAAAACCGGTGTCACGGGGGCACTGTGCGGAGACGGCGTGGATTTGAACGTCGTCACAGCCGGTGGAGTCTATGTCCCCTCCCTGCCGGTCGACCCGCAGGCGCCGGTGAGCGGCACGGGGACGAATTACTGGATTTTACTCGACTCCATCAACCGCCTCATCGTCGATGCGCCCAATGCGGAAGAAGGGGAGTACATCTTCGTGAGAAAGTGAGCGCATGGTGGAGCCGACCCTCTCGATTCTCATCTTCCGCCAGATCCCAACGCGCGGGGCGTGGATCGGGCTCGTGTTCGGTGGAGCGGGATTGTTTTCGGCACTGTTTTTATGAAGCAGATGTTCTTGAAGAATCGAAAGAAGACTGGCTCGACGATGACGTCGTTTTCCTCTGAAGCGAAATCATGCTCGGGTACACTTTGTTCATGTCTATTTCTCAGAAGATCTTCGTGAGCGCGTTTGTGATCGGTCTCCTCGGTTCAGCAGCGTGCGTCACCTTCGCGGCGTCCGGCGACACCGAACAATCGCTCGAGGCGCGGATCACCGCGATCACGCCATCGCTGTGCGGACAGGATCGGCATGCGTGCTCCCAGATCGATCTCGTGGCGACGAGCGGACCGCTCGCGGGCAAGGCGATCACGATCCGCACGGATCCACTGAGCTTCGTCGGCGGCCGCCCGATTCCGCTCAAGGACGGACAGTCGATCCTCCTCGAGACGCAGACGATCGACGGCCAGCAGCACTTCGTGTTCTCCGATCTCGTCCGCCGCATGCCGCTCTATCTCCTCCTCGCCATTTTCGTCGGGTGCATCATTCTGGTTGGCGGATGGAGCTCCGTCCGCTCGCTCTTCGGGATGGTCGTGAGCTTCGTCTTCCTCTTCGCCTTCCTGCTGCCGCGCATCCTGGCAGGAGATTCGCCCCTCCTCATCGGCTTCCTCGGATCGTGTGTGATCATGACGCTCACCTTCCTCATCACGCACGGCTGGAACGCCAAGATGGGCAGCGCGCTCCTGGGCACCTTCCTCAGTCTTCTGCTGACAACCGCGCTCGCCATGAGCTTCTCCTCGTTGGCGCACTTGCTGGGTCTCGCGGATGAGAATGCCGTCTACCTCCTCCAGAATTTTCCGCACTTGGATACCCGAGGCCTCCTCCTCGCTGGCATCATCATTGGAACACTCGGATCGCTCAACGACGTCACGATCTCCCAGGCATCCGCCGTGTTCGAGCTCAAGGCGGCGAATCCGCGGCTCACGTCCAAGGAACTCAACCAGAGCGCGCTTCGCATCGGGCGCGATCACATCGCCGGCGCCATCAATACCCTCATCCTCGCCTACGCGGGCGTCGCTCTGCCGCTCCTGCTCCTGCTCGTGAGCAGCTCGAATGCCGAGCCGTGGTCCATCCTCGTCAACCGCGAAACCTTCGCCACGGAGATCGTCCGCACGCTCGTGGGGAGCATCGGCCTCCTGGCTGCGATCCCGTTCACAAATCTCTTCGCAAGTTTCTTCGCTGGTCGCATGGGACCTTCCCGCGCGAAAGAGATGGGAGGACATGAGCATTGAGGCAGTGGAAGAAAATACGTTTGTTGTTTGTTGTTGGTGTTTTACCTCACCCCCAACCCCTCTCCTTTTCTTGGATTCTCCTTTCTTCTGTACGGGAAAGTATTCTTGAAGTTTCAGAGGAAGGAGAGGGGGGTGTTTTGTTTTTGTTTATTGGAAGCAAAGAACACAAACAAACAAAAACATCCCCTCTCCCCTATTCTAGAGAAAGGAAAATGTAAACAGAGCATGGGGAATCTTCTTTGGAAGGGGGAGAGGGTTAGGGTGAGGTAAAAAACAAACAACAAACAAAACATCCCTACTTCCCTTTCTTCGTGAACTCCTTCCCAATTTCCTCCGCGCGCTTGGTTGCCTTGGCGATCTGATCCGCCGTCAGGTGTGCTCCGAGTTTCATAGCGCTTTCCTTGGCGCTGCTCCTCCCGCTCTTTGCCGCAAGGAGGAACCAGGCGTAGGCATCGATCATGTTCTGCGGAGTGCCCTCGCCGCGCACGTTCATCACGCCGATATTCTCCTGTGCTTCGGCGATGCCGTTCTTCGCCGCGGTCTGGAAGAATTCGAGGGCTTGGGCGAAACTCCTCGGAACCCCCTGCCCCTGGTAGTACAGGAGGCCGAGATTGAACTGCGCGCGTCCATCCCCCTGATCCGCCGCCTTCTGGAACCACTCGCGCGCCTTGCCTTCATCCTGTGGAATCCCATCCCCTTGCGCATACATGAGTCCCAAATTGAACTGCGCGCGGCGCTCGCCTTGTGCTGCGGCCTTCGAGAACAGTTCAAAGGCTTTGCCCAGATCCTTGGGAACGCCGTCGCCGTCATGCTCCATTGCCCCCAGCTCGAACTCGGCGATAGCGTTGCCCGCAGCAACTCCCTTGAGAATTGAGGCTTTTGCTTTGTCACTCAGCGGCGCGCCCGTTCCCGTTTTCGGCATGCCGCTCTTCGCGCAGGAGACAAGCAAAAATCCAAGACTGATGAGGCCGATCGATGTCGTTCGTATCGACACCGAAGCAGTGTAGGCTTGGCGCACTTTGCTTTCCACTCTTCTCCTCATTTTCGCTGTGATGCTCGTGGGTGGTATCGCGCTCACGGCCGTGATGCACGCCGTCCTCGGTGTCGTCTACGTGCCAACCCCTCGCGACGTCGCCGATGCAATGGTCGAAACGGCTGGTCTCCGAGGGAACGAGACCGTCTACGACTTGGGCGCCGGAGACGGACAGATCCTCCTGCGCGCGAAGGCGAACTACCCCGGTCTCACCGCGATCGGATGCGAAATCGTGCCGGCAATTTGGCTCTTGGGATGGATCCGCACGCGGCTGCGTCAACCGAGCATCCGCTTCCGCCTGCGCGATGCGATGTCGCTGGATCTCCGCGATGCCGATGTGCTCTTCTTGTACCTGACACCATCGCTCCTCGGGAAATTCGAAGGAAAATTCGATCGGGAACTCCGAAGTGGAACCACGGTCATCACGCACGCATTCCGTTTCCCCGGCAAAGCGCCGTTGCGGACGATCGAGATGAAGAGGGGACGCAGGGTCGTTCATGTTCATGTGTATCGGTGGTGAGGGTTTATGTTTGTTGTTTTTATGTTTTTTACCTCACTCCACACAAAACACTCACCCCTCATCACTCTCCTTTCCGCCGCCTCCTGACGGCAACGATCACACAGACCAGTCCTCCGTAGTAGAGCACGATCCCGATTGTCGCCACATGTCGGAGCTTCAGCGCCGCCATGGGAATCTGGGAAAGCAGCATGGGCGTTTCGACGATCCATCCGAGGAAGACCCATCCGATCGCCGCGATCATCTGACCGAGGATCGTCGAGACCATGCCCGCAATGACACTCACCGTTCCAAAGAGCATTGCCAAGGGGACCACGGGAGCCGCGAGGAGATTGGCGAGCGGGGCTATGAGCGAGAACTGGCCGAAGAGGAACACGATCCAGGGCGAGGCGATCAGTTGCGCGGCGATCGTCATGATCAACACATCGCGGATGCCTGCGAACGCCGGCACCTTCTTCAGGCAGTCGTTCAAGATCGGTTGCAATTCCATCACGCCGATGAGGGCAAGGAACGAGAGCTGGAAACCGGCGTCGTACCACAGCTGCAGCGGGTTCCATGCGAGCATGAGGAAGAGCGTTGTGAGCACGGTCAGCCGCGCGCTCTGCATCCGCTCCGCTTGGATGGCGAGGAGCCCCAGAATCCCCATGATGCACGCGCGTACGACCGAGGCCTCGGCTCCCACGAGCAGCGTGAAGGCGATGAGGATGAGGATGGAGGGGACAAATCGCCACCGGAGCGGCATCCAAAAGAGCAGGGATCCGAGCACCGAAAGAATCACCGTGATGTTGTAGCCGGAGATCGCCAGAATGTGGGTGAGCCCCGTCGTCTTGAAGGCGTCCGTCACGATTTGGGGAATCGTGTTTCTGTCACCGATCAGCAGCCCCTCGAGGAGCGAGGCATGCGGTTCGGGATAGAGCCGGATGATGTTCGCTTCCAGCGCGGAGCGGAGGCGATACAGTGACGCGAAGACCGATGATCCTCGGACGAATGCGATTGTTCGAATGTTCATTGCCGTCATCAAGGCATCGATTCCCTGAGCGCGAAGATAGTGCTCGTAACTCGGATTCTGGAGATCCGCGAGTCGTTGCACTGTTCCTTTCGCGAGGATGTCATCCCCGTAGGCGTGCGGTGGCCACTCATTGTGATCGGTCACGAGGAGCGTGCCCTGCGCCTCGATGATCCTCCCGCTCGCCGTCTGCGCGCGATCGACGGCGACCGTGTAATCGGCGCGCCTGGGGAAGGTATTCGGATTTTCCACGATTCGTCCGTGGATTGTCATTGTCCCCAAGTCGGCGAGCTTTGGAAGCGCGCTTCGATGCGTTTCTTGAATAGCGTGCGCAACGGTGAGGAAGGCGATGGAACATCCGATGATGACCGCAATCAGAAGGAGAGCGCCCTTCCTCCATCGATCCTTTCGAAGAGCGAGAATGCCCGCAAGTCCCACGCCGAAGAGAAGAATCCAGAGCCAGGGTGGGTAACTTGATCGCTGCCACCACTGCAGCGCGAAGACTGTCGTGAGGAAGGAGAAGAAGAAAACGGTGGAGAGACGGGAACGGGACACGCTCCCATCATCGATCATTCGCGAATGCTTCTCGAGATGATCCGGATGATTTTAAGAGGCCTCGAGTCCATTTTCCGCATTCTCTTGAGCAACAGGACGTTCTTCTGGAGGGCAGAACCTCACCAAGCATGTCACCCTTCGATATGCCCCGCAATGTCATGCTGAGTAGCGAGGCACCGCAGTGCCGAGCGTATCGAAGCACAACCAGCGGGGCTACTCAGGGCGACATGCGTTCCAATGAAGTCTATCTCTCTTCGGCTAACTTCACCCACTCCTCCACCGTGAGCGTCTCCGGCCTCCTCTCCGGATCAATCCCCACTCGCTTCAGCATCGCCATCCCTCTCTCGAGCGTGCCGATGGAATTGCGAAGCATTTTGCGTTTTTGTCCGAATGCGATCTTCGTGAGCGAGAAGATCCTGTCGATCGTCTCCCGGTCGGCAATGGGCTCTGCGAAACATTCGATATGCAGGACGGCCGAATCGACCTTGGGCGGTGGCAGGAAAGATTGCGGCGGCACCGTGAACATCAGATGCGGAGCCCCGAAGAGCGAGACAAGGATCGTGAGAATTCCGCGATGCTCAGTATCGCAGATCTTCTCCGCCACTTCGCGTTGGATGAGGAGCGTGAGACTCCTGGGCCGTACGGAGGATTCGAGGAAGATGTGTCGGAGCAACGGAGACGTGATGTGGTACGGGATGTTGGCGACGATGATGCAGGGATGTTCGGGGAGAGGAGTCGTGAGGGCATTGCCGTGTAGTATTGTTAGCTCGTTAGCTTGCCTGCTCTGAGTCTTGTCGAAGGGTTGCTCGTTACTCGACAGGTATTTGTTGAGCAAGGGAATGAGTTTGGAATCAAGTTCGATGGTTGTTACATGCTTGGCGCATTTCAAAAGTTCTCTCGTGAGGATGCCGATTCCCGGACCAATCTCGACGACGTGATCTTCCGGTTGAATGCCCGCCGCTTCCACGATGCCCGCGAGCGCCTCATCGTCGATCAGGAAGTGCTGCCCCAAATCACGGTTCAGTTTCAGCCCATGCGATGAGCAAAATTGCGCGATTCTCTGCGAAAAAGTCTTCATGCTCGCGCCGGAATGTTGACAGGGAAAAGCTCACAAGTACAGTGAGCCCGTGCGGTCGCGTTCACTCACTCTCAGCTTCTCGCTTCTCCTCCTCGCAGAGGGAAGGAGCCGTATGAGCTGAGCGAATGCTCGCTTATCAGCGGACCTTCCCAATCTTGGCGGAGGTTTTTTTGATGTCTCCCATGCGTGTTCTTCGTTCAAAAGAGATCGAGCGTAACGCCAGAGTTGCTCGCCAGATGGAGCAGAAATTGAAACAGATCATCATTCATAATGACGGGCGCTGGCGTTTTGATATTTCTCAAACATTGAGAACGGATCCGGATTCAGGAAGTGCGGGCGTCAAAAATCTCTGGTTGGCAGATCCAAGTTCTCGTTCGAGAATTATGAGCATTTTGGATGAGGTCCGTGCAGAGCAGAACGGACGAACGTGATGTTTCCTCGTGAACTGCACCAGTTTGTCCTTGACACGTCCCTCCCCATCAGTACACTCCGTCCACATACTTCGATTCCTCTCAGCATACATGCTTCGCAGCACTCAGACCTTCGGCGCATACCCATTCGAGGTTTGCAGTTCTCAGGGCCTGCTCGGCTACTCCTTCTTCTTTACGAAGGGGGCAGGCGCCGCGTGTCTGAGGTAATCGCATTCTGCTGACACAGCCCCTCCCCCTTCGCAGGCGGGAGGGCGTTTTTTTGATTCTTCATTTCTCTTCTCTCTATGAATACTCTTACTCCAGGTTCCCACGATGAAGCGGCTTCGGTTGATGTTGGAACGCCGAACAACAATTTGGATGGGCAAGATTCGCATGCAGATTGTCACCAAGAGCGTGCTCACTCTGTTGTGATTCTTGGAAGCCTCCAAGAGCGAAAACGTTGGCGACGGTGGGCAGGCTCGAGATATAGCTTCGTTCCGAACGAACTCTCATTTCCCTTCTCACCCTTCATCATGCATCCTCATTCTCCTGAATTGGCCGCACCTGAACTTCCTGTGGAACGACGACCGACTTTTTCTGTTCTTGATCTGGAGCGTATCAGACTTCTTGACGAGATCACCGCTATCGTGGAACGCCACTATGCTCACGGTGCGAGGACCGTCTCGATTGCTGGCGTGCCGGAATTTTCTTCCGCAGAAGGCTGCCGCCAAAAGATTTCATCTCTGTCTGAAGCGCATCTGCGTATCATCTGTAGCATGGTCACTGGGCAAAGAATTTCATCATCGATCGTACACGACCAGGTCGCTTGATGTTTTAGATCATCTTCAGCGGCGCGATGCTCAGGGCAAAATCTTTCTTCGATCCGGAATCGAAGACGATCGTGACGACGTCCCCGCGCTTGGCGGTGATCATGCCCTTGCCGAAGACGGGATGCTCGACGCGGCAGCCCTTCTCGAATCTCAGTTCCTGGTTCATGTCATCATCAGCCGAGAGATCCTGATTGAATTCGGCATTGAGTTGCTGCCCGTCTTCCTGACGAAATGGTTCGACACGGCTCACCACAGGTGGTTCCACGGTCGCGCCACGCTCGAGAGAGTATGCTTTCGCGCGGCCGCTCTCGGTGGCCCAGGCGAATGCACTCAGGAGCTCGTCGCTCCTCCGTTCAGTCACGTCATCCGGCAGGTCATCCAGAAAGCGGCTCGGGGCATTCGCTTGCATCTCGCCCCAGAGCATGCGGCTCCGCGTGAAGAACATGCGCAAGTGTGTCTTCGCCCGCGTCATCCCAACGTACATCAGCCGCCGCTCCTCCTCCAGCTGCTCCTTGTCGAACATACTGGTGCTGTGCGGGAAGATTCCCTCCTCGCACCCCGCGATCGTCACGGCCTCGAACTCCAGTCCTTTGCAGAGATGGAGTGTCATGAGGGTGAGCGCGTCGTCCCTCGCCTCGATCAGACTATCGACTTCCGAGACGAGCGCCGCTTCCTCGAGGAAACTCGTCAGAGAGGTCTGGGGATCGAGCGCATCATACTTGCGCATCACGGAGAGGAGTTCCTGCACGTTGCCCCATCGCTCTTCACCCTCGTCCGTTCCGTCCTTGAGCCACTTCTCCAGGTCGATCTCGCGCAAGAGCTCATCTGTGAGCTGTGAAACAACCACCGTCTTCGAACGCTCAGCGAATCGTTCGATCAAGGCCGTGAACTTCGCGATGCGCTCCTTGGTCGGCTCATTGATCGCTTCCACGTTGGCCGCTTCCTTCAACGCGCTCCAGAGCGATAAACGGTGCTCCGCGGCGTGCGCCTGCAGGTGCCCGATCGTCGTCTGGCCGATCTTGCGCGCGGGCACGTTCAGAATGCGAAGCAGCGAGAGCGTGTCGTACGGGTTCAAGATTGCATAGAGGTACGCGAGCACGTCCTTCACTTCCCTACGGGCGTAGAACTTCACGCCCCCGACGATGCGGTAGGGGATGGAGCCTCGCATGCAGGCTTCTTCGAACAGCCGCGATTGCGCGTTGGTGCGATACAGAATCACTTGATCATTGAGGCGCAATCCCTCGCGTTGCAGCTCGACGGCAGCGCGCACGGCTTCTTCCGCCTCCAGGCGCTCGTCTCGCAGCTCATGCACGACAATGCGCGGTCCTTCTTTCCGCTGCGTCCACATCTCCTTCTCGGGGCGATCGGGATTCGCCGCGATCACGGCGTTCGCCGCGGTCAGTACCGGCTGCGTGGAGCGGTAGTTCTGCTCGAGCTTCACCTGCAGCGCATCGGGGTACTCGTGCCGGAACTCGAGGATGTTGCGGATATCCGCGCCGCGGAAGGCGTAGATCGATTGATCCGGGTCGCCGATCACGCAGAGGTTCCGGTACTTCTGCGCGAGGAGCGAAATGAAGAGGTACTGCGCGTGGTTCGTGTCCTGATACTCGTCGACGTGCAGGTAGCGCCACGTCTCCTGGTAGCGGTTGAGCACCGCGGGCAATTCATGGAAGAGCCGCACCGTCTCGAGGATCAGATCGTCGAAGTCGAGCGCGTTGGCTTCCCGTAGAGCCGCCTGGTAGTGTTGGTAGCTCTGGCAGATTTGTTGCATGCGAGGGGTGGTCGCTTGCGTGAATGCTTCGTTGGGATTCACCGCTTCGCTCTTGAAGCGCCCGATATATCCCAATACCGCACGAGCCTTCAGTTCCTTCTCATCGATCAGCATCTCATTCAAAACGGTCTTCATCAGTTTCTCCTGATCATCGGCGTCGTAGATCACAAACCGACGGTCGCGTCCCAATTTTTCAATCTCGCGGCGGAGGATGCGCACGCAGACCGAATGGAACGTTCCCATTGTCGGCAGACGCGAATGACGATTTACGATTTGCGAATTACGATTTGCGTCCATTTCGAGAGGATCACCGCCTTCCATGATATGCAGCAGATTCTTAATTCTCTCCTTCATCTCGGTCGCAGCCTTGTTCGTGAAGGTGACGGCGAGGATCTGCCAGGGCTGCACGCCGTTCGCCATCAAGTACGCGATGCGATGCGTCAGCGCTCTGGTCTTGCCGCTGCCCGCTCCCGCCAGAATCAGCGACGGCCCCTGGATCTGCTCGGCGGCCTTGCGTTGTTCGGAGTTGAGGCCGGAGAGGGTGGGGTGGGGGATGCTGGTGTTCACTACGGCAGAATAGCGAAGTCACAGACGGTTCGCTGACATTTTCAGCGCAATACAGCCAAGACGGAACTGCGCGTCAGTTCCAATACAGAGGATCTGTCCCGTCGCCAGGACAATGCATTTCCTTGGTCGTTCCACGCAAGAATATAGCCGCTGTTTTTTGCCGTGAACAAAGAGTTCCGTTGCCTCGGCTCTCAACAATGAAACAGCGTTGCGGACGATCCGTTTGATACTGTGAGCCTTTGCATGGGCGGGAAGACCATCCCTGGCAATCCGCCAAGCTCTTCCATGGAAACAGCGTTTTCCGATTGCAATGCATTGAGTATCAAGCGGGGGAGTTCCCATGGTTCAAATTCAGCTTCCACGAGTTGTACCACTGCTTGGAGTTCATGATTCATAGGAGACGTCTTACGGCAGAGTCTGCGTGATCACCGCGCTCGCGAGCTCCAGGTGCTGCTGCTTCACCGTCGCCTTGGGCGTCGCGAGGTCTCGGATCGCTTCCACCTGGGCCGCCACGCTTCCCGCGAGCTTTTTGAGTTCCGACGTGTTGAGGTTCGGGAGTTTCATTTCCTGTTTCTTGGCGGCGACTTCCATGGCGAGATCGGGCTGCAATTTCTGGACCTTCTGGAGCATGTTCGTCCCCATCGTTGCCAAGATCACATCGGCGGCGTTGCGCACGTTGACGTGGAAGTCGAGTTCAGCGATCACGTTCACGATGTTCTCCCGTTGCTGCGGGTCTAGCTCCTCGATGCGATCGTATTGGGCGATTCTTTTGTAACAAGCGAGAATCACGGGGAGAGATTCCGGCGAAACGACGAAGAGCGTGTATCCGTCGAGCGGGTAGTAGTGGGACTTGAGTTCTGCGGCCGCTTCGGTCGGAACGACGAGGAAAATCTGCGAGTAGATCTTCGCGTTCTTCTTCACTTTCTGCACGGTGCTTTTCACGGTGTCGTTGATGTAGGTTTGCAGACTCTTCGCCTTGGAAACTTTGGCATCGAAGATGACGTACTGATCCAGGAATTCGATCATGAAATCCGGCTTCAAGCTCCCGTCGAAGCCGTCGGGAAGGTTCGTGTTGGAGAACGAGGAGAAGGCGTACTGCGGCTGCTTGCAGAGCTCGGTCAGGCGGGCGATCACACTCATTTCATGTTCAGCCCAGATGCGGTCCCGTTCTTCCTCTCGTTTCTTCCGCGTTTCTTCGTCTTGGCGAATGACCCGTTGGCGTTCCTCCTTCAATGTTTCCTCCGCTTTCGTCAGTTGACCCAAACGAGCTTCGGATTCCTTCTCCCGCCGCGTGTCCGCCGCCTCGAACTCCGCGACGCGCTTCTTCAATGCATCGCGCTCCCGCTGGAGGCCTTTCGCATCTTCCTTGAGGCCCACGACCTCGGCGTACATCTGCCTGTTGGATCCGGCGAGCTTGTTCTTTTCAGATTTCTCGCTTTCCAGTTCGGCTTCCAGCTCGCCGATCTGTTTCTGGATTTGCTTCATGTCCTGCTGGAGACGGACGTGCTCCTTCTCCAGATCATGCATTCCCTCGGGCGTACGACGCGCGAGGAGCTTCCAATTGATGAACGCGCTCGATGCCACGAGAGCGATGCCGATCAAGAGAATTGTGAGAATCATCACAGGAAACTGATCCTACAGATTGGTGAACGCCTGTCCACTTGCGCAATCGATTCTCTGATTTCATTTCACATCATCTTTCGATGGTGAAGAGGAACGTTTCTCTGGCGGAAGCCAAAGCCGAATTTCCCTTGATTTTTCGCAGAGGATACGTAGAATGATGCTCCGTCCGCGCTTCGCGGTGGCGCTATGCCCCGCAAGGCCCGGCAAGAAGCGATTTTCCCTTGTCCCCAACATCCCTTATGACGCTCAAGCGCACGGCGAAGAAGAATCTGATCTCCAAGCACCGCACGCACGCGAAGGACACCGGCTCGCCGCAGGTGCAGATCGCGATCCTCACGAAGGAGATCGGCCTCCTCACAGATCACTTGAAAGAACATAAGAAGGATCACTCCGCCCGCAGAGGTCTCCTCGGCAAGGTCGCCCAACGCAGGAAGCTCCTCACCTACCTCCGCATGAACAAGCCCGATCAGTATCAAGAAGTGCTGGAGACGCATGGGTTGAAGAAGTGAGGATGGAAAGCGAAGGGAAAGCTGGAGAAGATTGTCGATGCGGAGTAGAGTGACGCTGATGTCCGTTTCTCACTCCTCCAAGCAGAAGAGCACGCGGTTACCCATCGTCATTGAGAAAGACGAGGATGGCTTTTATGTGGTGGAATGTCCGATTCTCTCCGGCTGTTATTCACAAGGAAAGACACTCGATGAGGCATTGCAGAATATTCAGGAAGTTATCGCGTTGCTCTCGGAAGAAGATGATATTCGCGAAACCCTTCAGAATTATCGTCCCGGCGAGATCAGTTTTCAGACTATTACGGTCACGTTGTGAATCCCAAATTGCCGATTGTCTCCGGCCGAGAAGCCGTCTCCTGTTTCGAGAGGCTCGGATACCGGGTAGTCCGCCAGCGCGGAAGTCATATTCGTCTGCATCATCCTGATGGCGGCCGGCGCAAGCCGCTCACGATTCCCGATCATCATGCGCTCGGGAAAGGCTTGCTGCGGAAGCTCCTGCGAGATGCAGATATCAGCATCGAGAGATTCCTCCAACTCCTTTGACTTAGTTTCCATCTCGAAATGCAACACAGATATCCCTCTGAACATCATGTCCCCTGAAGCTGAACGAGCGGGAGGCGGCGATACTGCTCAAAGATATTCTCACGCCCAACGAGCTCGCATCCGTGACGGAACGATGGCAGCTCGTGCGGGAGCTCGCCAAGGATACCCCGCAGCGGGAAATCGCCAAGAAGCTCAGGATCAGCATCAGCAAGATCACGCGCGGGCCGCGGATGCTGTAGGAGGGGAGTGGGGGATTCCGGCATTTCCTCAGCAGATTGCGCAGGAAATGAGCCATCGAGCGTTACGCAGAAAATCACTTGCATTGTCGTGTTCGGATGTGTAATGATGTACCGGTACATGAGTTCATCACTTCCTTCTTCATCGGCGAAGAACACCCTTTCTCTCTGGCTCGACCATGGACCCATCGCATCCATTGTCGGCCGCGGTTCCATCGCATCGAGACCGTGCGTATCGAATCGAATGCGTGGTGAACGAGGAAGGAGCTCAAACATTCGTCCGTCTACGCCTCATCGATGAGCGCATGGAGGAGATTGCCCGACGCCTCCGCGTCGCTCTGGCGGCAGCCAATATCCACGAACAAGCCCATAGGGACGTTTCGCGAGCATTGCGACAGCATGGCTTGCTCGCGAATGTCGGCGGATCTGTCGAGAAAAATTCGGAGGAAGAGGCTCTCATCGACTGCTTGCTGCGAGACGATCTTTCACCTGCTATCACACAGCAAGTTCTTGAACTCCTTCTCGAACACGATCTGCAACCCGGGTACTACGCACAGAAGAACGCGCAGTTCTTCGTCGCATACTCCCGCAGCATGAGCGAGTGCTGGCGCCCCCCCGCCTGAGTGGAGCGCTTTGCCGATCACGGTCCGCAGCGCGCTCTGCTCAGTGTGAGCAGAGCACCGAATTCGCCTTGTGGGCGAGTTCTGGGGCTGCGGATCTTTGTCAGCATCACTACGAAGGAGAGGAGATGTTTGCTTTTCGATGCGTGCCTGTAAAACGTTTGCATGGACGCTGGTTTTCGAGCAGTGCGGCAACGTGGGGTGGTTGTGTGTCTACGTACTATGAACTCTGGGATCATCGCCATAAATTGATGTACTCAGAGTACGAGGTTCGCAAGATTATGCGGCGCCTCGAAAACCTGAAACGAAGCCATGGGGCAGGATCGGGAAGGCGTCTGCTCACTTGGGCGATCACCGCCGAGCACGCTGAATTGTTTATTTGGAAGGGTTCTTCTGCCATCGAGATCGCCAGCAGAGAGGGGGCACATGACGAGTGGAGACGGTGCAGTTGGAAGATACTCAGGCGTCTAGGAGACATTTGTTTGTGTGGCGATGGGGCTCCTGATCTGCACGCTACAACAAAGTATTTTCGAGAGATTCTTGCTGTGTTAGACAATGGAAGACGAGGACATCGTAAAAAGTGTCCATGATCGTGGGTCTAGGATGAGGACTTCTACCCTCTTCCTTTCTTCCCCATGGCCACGTCCATCTTCAAGAACAATTTCCCCGGAGCGGAGAAACTCCAACAGGCAGTCGATACTGCCGACTACATCATC
>JACOTD010000038.1 GCA_016178535.1 Candidatus Peregrinibacteria bacterium | reverse complement strand
TGCTTCAGACGACGGACCTCCTTGTCCCTCTCGCGTATCTCCTTCAAGTACCAGACTTCCGGCATGGCCAATACGTATACAGGAG
This sequence comes from Candidatus Peregrinibacteria bacterium, assembly GCA_016178535.1. Lineage (GTDB taxonomy): Bacteria > Patescibacteriota > Gracilibacteria > Peribacterales > Peribacteraceae > JACOTD01. The sequence continues at coordinate 10,848 of JACOTD010000038.1, read as the reverse complement.
TTGTTCAGAACATGGCAAGTCAATCTGCGCTAGGCGTGGGAATCGGGAATTACGGGAAATTCGGAATTGCTTTATTATAAAAATAATGCTATTATATAGCAAACATCCATATCATCTTCCTCAACTCTCTATGGAAAATCGCGATGTCAGTATCAGTGTTTGCGGAATCGTCGTCGGCATCATGATCGGCGCAGCCCTCCTCCACCTGCAGGATGCGGTGACCGCCAGCACATTTGGTGTTCCCACACGTCCCCAGGCAGCTCTCGAGAATTACCGGAGGGACAATCGTGCCACGCTCCATCCTGCCGCCGGAAGCGACCGCGTCGCACCCGTGGTCACGACCACCTCGCAAGCCGATGCAACCACGCTCGCCGCGCCCTGCGCAGCCGTAGGAGATTTCTACAGGCAACTTACGTCAACGCTCGAGGCAGCACTGCCGACCACCGATGCGACGAGCTTCGACGCTCGCAAGTTCGATGCAAGCAAGGCTCTGATCCTTGCAACGATGAAGAGCGTCCTCACGAAGTACTGCGGTACGGCGTCGGATGCATCCGTTGCCACGCAGACGAGCACAGTCACGGTCGAGAATCGATGCAACCAGTACTCGGGCGCCCGCAAGGTGACGTGCCTCGGTTTCCAGACTCGGGGCATCACATACGACGGCAATTGATCGAGAAGATCATTCCATGAATGAGGAGCGCGCGGCGCTCCTTTTTCCAGAAGACACGAGACGAAGATGCAAGATACAAGATACAACAATGAACCAATGATGCCTCTGGGATTTCTTTGGATCTTGCATCTTCGACTTTTTTGCATAAATGAGTTGTCGCCAGACCCTGCATTCGCTAGATTCATCGAAATACCATGAAACAGCCTCAATCGCCGCAGGCGTCGCAGAACCCGCGCGACTACGTGATCGCGACCATGGGCAGTCACTCGGCCCTCCAGATTCTCAAGGGCGCGCGCGATGAGGGCATGCGCACGCTCGTCATCTGCCAGAAGGGCATGGAGCGGCCGTATCAATCGTACGGGGTCGCCGATGCAATGCTCCTCGTCGACGATTGGAAGAAAGGATGGAATGCCGCGCTCGAGAGGGAATTGATGGAGCGCAACGCCATCGTCATTCCGCATGGCTCGTTCGTCGCGTACCTCGGACACAATCGCGTCGCGCGCATGAAGGCGATGTACTACGGCACCAAGGAGATCCTTGAGTGGGAATCCGACCGCCGCAAAGAACGCAAGTGGCTGGAGCAGTCGCGATTGCTTCTGCCGAGAGTCTTCAAGCGCCCCGAAGACATCGATCGCCGCGTGATCGTGAAGTTCCACGGCGCGGGCGGGGGATTCGGGTACTTCGTCGTGAAGTCGAAGGAGCAATTCGAGGAAGTGAAACGCAAGAAGTATCCCAAGGAGAAAGACTTCGTCATCCAGGAATACATCGTCGGGGTACCCCTCTACATCCACTACTTCCATTCCCCGATCACGGGAGAACTCGAGATCATGAGTTTCGACAAACGGTACGAGAGCAATGCGGATTCCATCGGGCGGATTCGTGCGGAAGATCAGTTGGCGGCGAACATCCACACCTCGTACACGATCGTCGGCAACATGCCCGTCGTCGTCCGCGAATCGCTCCTCCCCGAGATGTTCGAGATGGGCGAGCGTGTGGTCAAAATCAGCCAGAAACTCTGCGGGCCGAAGACGGCATCGGGGAAACGGAAAGGGTTGTTCGGTCCGTTCTGCCTCGAGACGATCATCACGCGGAAACTCCAGATCTACGTCTTCGAGATCAGCGCGCGCATCGTCGCCGGCACCAATCCCTACATCAACGGTTCCCCGTACACCGATCTCAAGTACGACGTGCCGATGTCCACCGGCAGGAGGATCGCTCGCGAAATCAAGCAGGCGATCGGGGAGGGGAGGCTGGAGGAAGTTTTAGGTTGAACGGATAAGAATGAGGAATTAAGGTTCCTCATTCCTCATTCTTCATTCATAATTCTTCCATGAACTCCTCTCAACTGCTCTCCGGCTACGACTCCAAACACCTCACCATCGGCGTGCTCGGCGGCCATAGCGCGCTCGACGTGTGCCATGGCGCAAAGCAGTGGGCGTTCAGGACCGTTGCGGTGGCGCAGAAGGGGCGGGATCAGACGTACAGCAAGTATTACAAGACTCGCGGGGATCCCTTCGATGCGTCTCAGGGCGAGCTTGGGTGCGTCGATGACGTCATCACGGTCAAGAAGTTCCAGGATGTCCTCGAGGAGAGAATCCAGGAGCAGCTCCGGGCGATGAACACGATCTTCGTCCACAGCCGTTACTTCTGGGTATATTTTGATGATTTCTCGAAGGTGGAGAATGACTTCAATGTTCCCATCTTCGGGTCGCGCACGCTTCTGAAACTTGAAGAGCGTGGTTCGACGAAGCTCACCACGGGCGATCAGAAATTCAATCAGTACGATCTCCTCCGGCAAGCCGGCATCCGCACCCCGAAGATCTTCGATCACCCCGAGGACATCGATCGGCTCTGCATCGTGAAAGCGAGCGAGGCGGCGCGCGGGTACGAGCGGGGATTCTTCCTCGTGCACGACGCTGTTTCGTGGAAGAAGGAAGGAACGCGTTTGGAAAAAGAAAAGAAGATTGCTGCAGATTGGCGCAAAGCTCCGATCGAAGAATTCATCGTCGGAGCGCCGGTCAATTTCAACTTCTTCTCCTCGCCGCTCACGGGCGAACTCGAGCTCATGGGAACCGACACGCGCCGCCAGACGAATCTCGATGGTTTTCTTCGTCTCACTGCTGAAGAGCAAGCACGGGCTTCTCAAATTTCTTTGAAAAGGATCGAAGCCGGCCACATCGCCTGCACCGTCAAAGAATCACTTCTCGAAAAGGCGTTCGACCTCGGGGAGAAATTCGTGAAGGCGACGCAGTCGCTCCCGAGAGAACTCGACCCCTCCGGCAAGGGCATCATCGGACCGTTCGCGCTCCAGGGAGCCGTGGTGGCGGAGGAGGGGAGGGAGGATGTCGTCATCTTCGATGTGTCGCTGCGCATTCCCGGCTCGCCCGGCCTCGCTGCGACCCCCTACTCGAGCTACCTCCACGGCGCGCCGATGAGCATGGGCGAGAGGATCGGCATGGAAATTCGCTCGGCGATTGACGCGAATGCGTTGGAGAAGATCATCACGTAAGTTGCTCCTGAAGCGCCTCAAGCAATCCGGTCACTGCCTCCATCTCCTTCTGATCCTGCTCGAGAGTATCCTTCGTCTTCGCCATGGCCTCCCCCCACTTGCGGTGGAACTCGTAGTGCACGAGCGAAACGCCCAGCGAATCCTTCACGTACTCGATCGCGACCTCCTGCGTCCACTCATGTTCGAGGAGGAATCGACAGAGTTCTTTGACGGAGTGCAGGCCCCGCTTCTGTTCCAGTTCGGTGAGGAACAGCTTCACGGAAGTCTTCCATTCGTTGCTCGGGGATGGCGGCATGGGACCGAGTATACAACTTCTCCCGTGCGAGAGCTGATGATTTCGATGCATTGCAGAATCACGCGGAGAACAGGTACAACTGCCAGCAGTCCTCGATCGTGAGATACCGGATCATCGTTTCGCAAGTTCGCGGATCATGGCACTGTAACTCTCATCCAGATCTTGCAACCTCTTCGGGAAGCGCACAAATCGTGCACGATCCATTCGCTGATTCGCAGAGCGGTTTTCCGGTTTTGAGGCCTTCAGGAATCTTTTGAGGAAGCGGATCATGAGAGTCGAAGAGTATCACAGGCTGGTTTTCTTTGGTACAGTATTCAAGGTTTATTGGGGCATTAGCTCAGTTGGTAGCCCCGCATCTTTTCGTCCAAGGGGCTGTAGCTCAGTGGTAGAGCACCTGCTTTGCAAGCAGGGGGTCAGGGGTTCGAATCCCCTCAGCTCCACCAAACAGTGCGGGGTTGCAAGCAGGAGGTCGCCGGTTCGAATCCGGCATGCTCCACCATTCGACTCGTCCGCCTCGGCTGACTCGCTCATGGAAAGCCATTCCATTGTTCTCGTGGAGAATCAAATGACCCTGTTTACCCTGAAGCAGTGAAGGGAGCGAACGTTTGCCGTTTGCCGCTTTGGGGCGCATCCCCTACAGTGAGTTGCGCTGTGACCTTCTTTCCTGCCGCCGACCGCCGTCCATCCAACGATTACGCAGTCCTTCGCCAGATGCTGATCGATCAAGGTCTCCTGCGACGTCAGCCGGGCTACTTCATCGTGAAAATCATCGTGAATGCGCTGCTGCTGGCGCTGGCCGTTCTCCTGCTCTTCTTCGTGCACCACCTGTGGCTCGTGTTGCTGGCCGCGGCCTTCTCCGCATTCGTCTTCGGCCAGATCGGCCTCCTGGGGCACGATGCCGGACACCGGCAAATTTTCGCGAGCGGGCGCATCGATACGATCGTCGGCTACACGTGCGCATCCATCCTCGGCATGAGTTTTGCCCAGTGGGTCGAAAAGCACAACGCACACCACGCGCACCCCAACCGCGACGACATGGATCCGGACATCGATTTCCCCATGCTCGCGTTCTCCGAGAGCCAGGCGCGGGAAACGAAAGGCATCTTTCGCTTCATCGTGCGGCACCAGGCGGCGCTCTTCTTCCCCATGCTCTGCTTCACCTCGGTGAGCCTGCGGGTGGGGAGCGTGCAGTATTTCCTGCGGCGACACATCGTCAAGACCTGGCTGGACATCCTCCTGATGGCGGCGCACTTCGCCGCGTACTTCACTCTGGTGTTCCTCCTCCTCTCGCCGCTGCATACGGTCATCTTCATTCTCGCCCATCAGGCCATGTTCGGGCTGTACCTCGGCCTGGTGTTCGCGCCCAATCACAAGGGCATGCCGGTGCTGGCGAAGGACGCCCAGATCGACTTCCTGCGCGAACAGGTCCTCACGGCCCGCAACGTCCGCAGCAATCGCTTCATCGACTTCTGGTATGGGGGCCTCAATTTCCAGATCGAACATCACCTCTTCCCCACGATGCCGCGCAAGAACCTCCGCAGCGCCCGCCGGATCATCAAGGATTTCTGCAGGACACGGCAGATTCCGTACTACGAAACCGGCATGATCCGATCCTACGTGGAAATCCTGCGGCACATGCATCGCGTCGGACGATCGATATCGCTTGTCTCCCATCCCTGAGCCCTATACGTCTTCGCCCCGTCTGCGGGGCTACACCGCTATTCTTTGGAGAGTTTGCTGCTCTCCCAAGCTTTTCGGAATTATTGCTGAAACGGGTAGACATTCACCTACGCGAAGAGTGTGACCCTTTCGCATTCATTGCAATCTTGATGTCGCGATGATGGTTGTCTATCAAATCTCCTCCCATTTCTGTTTTCTCACAACCCCGTCTGCACCGCCGGCTGCACCGAAGGTTTGAGACCTGGAATGATGTAGCGGATCCAACCGAAGAGGAAGCTCGTGGTGTTGGTGAGCATGGCGATTCCCCAGACGAAGAGGAAGATGGAGACGAAGATGAGCACCGTCTGCACGCCCCCGACCTTTCGCATCCATTCCGCTTCCCCGATCGTGTCGCCGAGTGTTTCTCTGTACTTAAGCATGAGGAACGAGCCGACGATCCAGAGAATGCCAAGGAGGTAGGTCATGGGATGAGCGTAGACCTTGGGGATGGTGCGTGCAATATTGTGCCTCTGGTCGTTGATGTTTGTGTGAATTTCATTGGTTCTTGTCGTTCTGTGTGAAATCTCCGTCCCTGAGGGTTGGGTTAATGCTAATCTTTGGAGCTTCCCCTGCACAGGGAGCTTCGACGATGCAGCATGATCGTTCCCGCAGGGCATGAATTTCACATAAGCACCAAGATGCCAAGCAAATGGCTCAATGTTCAAGGACCGAATTCTTCAAACAATCGCGCTGTCGATTTCCTTCTTGAAATCCTTCTTCGTCTTGGCGCCGACGAAGGTCTTCACGGCTTGGCCGTTCTTGAACACCATGAAGGTCGGGATGCTCATCACGCCGAATTGCCCCGGGATCTCGCTGTTCTCGTCCACGTTCATTTTCACAAATTTCACCTTGTCGCCGTACTCGGCGGCAGACTCTTCCACCACGGGCAGCATTGCCTTGCACGGACCGCACCAGGGAGCCCAGAAGTCGACGACGACAGGTGAGGTCGCTTCGAGTGCTTCCTTCGAGAACTCGGCATCGGTGATGGCTTGTGGCATAAAAAGATGAGGAAACGTACGAGAAAGTATAATGAAAGTCTGAAGAAGAAGCCAGTTGTGTTACTCGTTTTCTGGTTGCTCGTTCTCTCGTTCTGTCCTTCATCGAGCAACGGAACATGGTCGAGGAAGGGCAACGATTACTCCTTTCTTCCTCTCATCAACATCTCCCGCGTGATCTTCTTCCCGATCTCCACCGCCGGCTGGCCGTAGGGATCGATGCGGTAGAGCTTGCCCAGCATGATGACTTCGGTGCAGAGAAGGAAGAAGAGTTGGCCGAGGTGATAGGCATCCAGACGCGTGAGCGAAATCGTGATGTGCGGGCGCTTGACGCTCATGAGGCCGCGGCTCGTCCCCTCATAGCAGGCATCGAGCAGTTCCCCGAAGGGCTTCCCCGCGATGAAGGCGAATGACTCCTCGGTGTCGTTGGGGACCTCCAGCCTCGGCTGCTCCAGATCGCGGATGAACAGGTGCCACGATTTCCTCGGTCCCGCCATCCACTGCTGCAGGAGCGAATGCTGGTCTTGGGTGCCGATAGCTGAGAGGGGAATGGGGTTCCTCGTTTCGTTCTTGCCCAGGCTCTCGGCGATGAGCTGCTGGTCCCACCGTGCGATCGACCGCAGCCGCTGGACGTAGGGCATGATGACGCGGATGGGGAGATCGCGCTTGGTATCCAGGAGGAACTGCATGGAGGCGAGCAGCGCCGCGGGATTCTCCTCGAGCGTCGTCTTCTGGCACTGGGTATCCATCTCCTTGGCGCCGCGGATGAAGCGGTCGAGATCGGCGTCGAGGAGGGCGAGCGGCAGGAGGCCGATGGGGGAGAAGATCGAGTACCGCCCGCCCACGTCCGGGTGGATCGGGAGCATCGGGATGGCATTCTCCAGGCAGAAGCGATTGAGGTGTCCCTTCTCGGGGTCCGTGATCGCGAGAACGCGTTCATGGGCTTTTCCCTTGCGCACCGTCTTCAGCTGCCCGAAGCAGTGGAAGAAGATGCTCATCGGTTCCAGGGTATCGCCCGATTTGCTCGCGATGACGACGAGCGCCGTTTTCCAATTCACTCCCTCGAGGGACGAGAGCAGGAACGCGGGATCGATCGTGTCGAGAAGGATGAACCGCACGGTCGTTGCGCTCTCGAACATCTCCTTGATCACCTGCGGTCCCAGGCCCGAACCGCCGATCCCGATCCAGATCACGGTCTGGATGCTCTCGGCCTTGGCACGGATCGCCGCTTCCTTCACGCGCTCGATCGCGCTCTTGTCGTAGGGATCCATCGACCAGCGGTGCATGCCCTTGCTCGACCGTTCCTTCAGCCAATCCTCGATGTAGCGGCGCATGCTCGTCCGCAGCGCCCCCAGTTCCTGCTCCGGAATCCCCGCGGATGACGTGATGGTCTTGGCCGTGGCGCCGGAAATATCAAGATGGAGCATGGGGAGTAGGAAAGTAGGTACGTAGGAGCGTAGGTGGGTAGGTAGTCTTCATTGTCGATTCTTGACTCAGATCTCGATTTCCATCCATGAGTTCCTACAAGTTCCTTCCTACTTTCCTACAAGCTCCGCAGGGCGGCGGCCACGCGGTCCTCGGTCGTCTTCAGGTCCGGCGGCAGCCCGCGCAGCGTTGCGAGGATGGTCGCGGAATCGTAGCCCAGCGTCGAAAGTGTTGCGATGGCGTCCTGATCGAATTCATGCCTGCGCGTGTCGTCCGATCCCGTCCCGAGCAAATCCGGTTTCTTCTCCAGGAGGGAGCGCAGTTCCAAGAGGAGCTTCTCCGCCGTTTTCTTCCCGACCCCCTTGATGCTCGTCAGGGCTTGGCTATTCCGTGACGTCGCGGCCTCGAGGAGGAAACCACGCGGCACCGCGCAGAGTTCGAGCGCCATCCGCGGTCCGATCCCCGGGAGATTGAGGAATTCCTCGAAGAGCGTCCTCCCCGCGCGGTCTGCGAAGCCATACAGCTCGAAACGATCTTCGCGGACGTACGTTGAAATCCAGAGCATCGCGGGCTGTCCTTCGTCCAATGTTCCCCACACGTCGAGCGGAACGGCGGCGCGGTACCCCACCCCCTGCACGTCCACCGTCACTTCTCCGGTCTCGAGCTTGTGCACGGTGCCTCGCAGGTGGGCGATCATGGCGGGAGTATAGCAGGGAGAGAACCGGAGTCATCCATTGGTCATGCTTTCTCCGTTCTCCTGATGCAATGACTGCTCAGCAGTCTTCTGCTATACTGAGGCGAAATGCACATCGCTCGCCGTCTGCGACTCCTCGTCGTGCTCCTGCTCGTGCTGGTGCCCCTCGGCACGCTCTCGTTGCTCGCGACTTTGGATCGTCAAGCGGCGCAGGATCTCTTCGATCAGACCCTCCGGCGCGCCTCCTCGCAGTACAGCACACGCGCCGGGCTCGCGTCGCGGGAGGCGCAGAGCAAGAAGACGCTCTCGGCATCACAGCAGGCGCTCGTGGATCTCGGCCGGCAGAAAAACGCTCTGCGTCTTCGCATCGCGGAATTGCTGAAGACGCTTGGGACCGCTGCAACCGCGACTCCGGTGATGATCGAGGCAGAACTGCGTGCCGTGGCCGCGAAACAGATACAGCAGCAGCGTCTTCGCTCGATGCTCCTGCGTGCTCAAGCCTTCTCCGCAAAGGAATCTCTTGGCACCGATCTGGGAGACACGATTCTCCATCGTCTCCTCTCTTCTCCGTCACGTGATCGGAGCTTGCAGCGAGAGGCCCTCACGCGCGCGGAGGAGCATCTCTTCCTCCAACTTGCCGTTGCCGAGCAGTCCCAGCAGATCTCCGTCCTCCGGTTGCGCGCCGCCGCCGGGGATGCCGCTGCGGAGCTTCCGATTCTCCAGCAGCAACTCGCATCCCTCGAGCAGCAATACCTCGACGCGCAGCGGGCCGCGGATCATGCCGAACAGACGATTGTCGTCAGTGATGCCGAGCTTTTGGTGCTCAAGCAGCAAGTCGCCCGAGCGCACGCGGATGTGCTGCGGCTCCAGGCCCAGCTCTCGCGCTTCGATGCCCGCATCCGCGGCAAGATCGAGCGCGAACTCATCGCCAAGGGTTTACGTTCCGGACATGCGACTGGCGCTGCGGACCGCGCCGCCGGTGCGAGGCAATTCGCGTGGCCGGCCACGGGCCGGATCTCCGCGGGCTTCCACGATCCCCACTACTTCGCATTCTTCCACATGGAGCACCAGGGAATCGACATCGTCGTCCCACAGGGCACGCCGATCGTGAGTGCGGCCGAGGGGATCGTCTTCGTCGTGAAGGACGGCGGCCCCGAGGGCTACACGTACGTCCTCATCGGGCACAGAGACGGCTACGCGACTCTCTACGGCCACCTCTCCTCCGTCTCCGTGGTTCCGGGGCGGGAGGTCACGCAAGGTCAGGTGATTGGGCAGAGCGGCGGGCAGCCGGGAACGGATGGCGCCGGACACATGACGACGGCGCCCCATCTCCACTTCGAAGTGATCCAGAGCGCGGTGAACATCGATCCGATCAGCGTGTTGCCGTGAGAAGTCAGGATGTTTCCCCGAAATATTTTTCTGAGGAGCGGGCACTTGTGGTGAGCCGTGTCGAACCATGGCCGCGACTCCGGCCCAGAGGTTTCTGATTATTGTGCTCCTCCGATGACGATCACAAATTCCCCCCTCAACGTCAGTTTCTTCGCGATCATCGATAATTCTCCCACCGTCGTCACGATCACTTCCTCATGCAGCTTCGTCAGTTCCCGTGCGATGACAATGGGGCGATTCGGTTGATCGTGGAAGACGGTTGCCAATTCTTCGAGCGTCCTCGTGATCCGATGGACCGATTCGTAGAAGACGATTGTCTCCTCACGCGTCTTGAACGATTCGAGCATCGTCTTGCGTCCCTTTTTGAGCGGAAGGAAGCCGAGATACGTGAAGTGTTGGATCGGCAGCCCGCTCACGCTGAGGGCCGCGAGGAAAGCAGATGGTCCGGGGATCGCCTCGATCACGAGCTTCGATTCTCTTGCCTTCGCGACGAGGGCGTACCCGGGATCACTGATGCCCGGCGTGCCGGCGTCGCTCACGAGCGCAAGGTGTTCGCCGCGCCTGAGTCGTTCGAGGATTCTCTCGATCTTCTGAGGATCACTGTACCCGTGCAGACTGATCAATTCCTTCTTGGGAATCTCCAGTTGCTTGAGCAGATTGCCCGTTACGCGCGTGTCCTCGCACACGACTGCGGAGCAGTGTTTGAAGGTCTCGATCGCGCGGAGGGTGATGTCGCCGAGGTTTCCGATGGGGGTTGCAACAATGGAAAGCATTGAATGTGACGGAGAGAATTATCTGCAAGAGGCCATGAGCCGCGTCGAATGGCCGATGGGGGTGGAGACAATGGAGAGCATTATTCGATGCTGAGAACATCGCGGTGAGTGCCCGTGCTCACCAGGATGAGGATCAGTTCATTGCCGTCGATTCCGTATCGCAAGAGCCAATCAGGAGCGATGTGACATGCTCTTGTTCCTTGCATCGCCCCTCGCAATGCATGATCACGGCGCCCCCCGTTCAGCGGCAAACCGGAAGCCAGTCGGTCGATGACATTTTCAAGCTTCTCCATGTCGAATCCAGATTTTCTGATTCTTTTGTAATCCTTTTTGTACCGTTTCGTGGCTGTGACGTGATAGCGCTTCATTCCTTGAGTAT
>JACOTD010000060.1 GCA_016178535.1 Candidatus Peregrinibacteria bacterium | reverse complement strand
TGCGAAGTTCATCGATGAGCTTCCTCCTACGAACCTTTCCTGATCTTTCTTCTTCTGTTGTAACCCTATCGTGCGCTCATGCTCATTTGGGTGTACGAAATCTTCCTCCTCCATGCTCATTATTCGATGAGAAAAGACTTTGACAATGCATGGCCTACCCCCGTCGCTAAAGACGTGCTCGGTCCTGCACTTGGATAGGATACACTCGTTTATCTTTTCTGTCACTTACTTTTTCATTCATATGACAAGTCAAAATCTACAACTCGGCGTCATCGGCCTCGGCACCATGGGTGCGAACCTCGCGAGAAATGCGGCTCGCAATAAGGCGAAAGTCGCCGTGTTCAATCGTACGAAGGAAAAAGTCGATGCGTTCATGGTCGCCCATGGCAGCGAGGGGGAATTCGTTCCCTTTCACACGCTGAAAGATTTCGTGAAAGCACTGAAGAAACCGCGCCCCATCCTTCTGATGGTCAAAGCGGGCGACGCGGTCGACATCGTGATGCAGGAACTCCTCCCGTTTCTCGAGAAGGGCGACATTCTCCTCGATGGCGGCAACAGCCATTTCCGCGATACGCAGCGACGGGAGAAGGAGCTCGCGGAGAAGGGGATTGCCTTCCTCGGGCTCGGAGTGAGCGGTGGAGAGGAAGGAGCGCTCCACGGACCGAGCATGATGCCGGGGGGAGATCACCATGCGTACAAGAAGATCGAACCGCTCTTGAAGAAGATGGCAGCGAATGATGGGACGGGAGGGAAATGCGTTTCGTACCTCGGGCGGGGGGGCGCTGGCCACTTCGTGAAGATGGTCCATAACGGCATCGAGTACGGGCTCATGCAGCTCATCGCCGAGTGCTACGATCTGATGAAGAACATCGGCCATTCGAGCAATGAAGATTTCGCGAAGATTTTCGATGAGTGGAACGCTGCAGAATTGCAATCCTTTCTCATCGAAATTACCGCGCAGATCTTCGCCAAGAAGGATCCGGAGACCGGAGACTCCCTCATCGACCTCGTCAGCGATGTCGCAGAACAGAAGGGAACGGGCAAGTGGACGACGGAAGCGGCGATGGATCTCGGCGTCGCCATTCCCACGATCACCGCGGCCGTCGACGCGCGCATCCTTTCGGCCGATCCGCTCCAACGCAAACAGCTCAACACAGAGAACCCCGAGAGCCTCCCCGAGCCGTATCCCGAGCAGAAGAGCATCGCGGAACTCTGCAGAAGCGCCCTCCTCCTCTCGTGGCTCGCGACGTACGGTCAGGGGTTCGGGATGCTGATGGCGGCCTCAAAGGAGTATCAATGGAATCTCTCGTTTCCGGAGATCACGCGGATCTGGGGGGGTGGCTGCATCATCCGCTCGTCTCTCCTCACGAGATTCCGCGACATGTTCGCGGCTCCCGATTCTGAAAAAGAAAGCCTCAAGGCACAGATTTTGGATCTTGCCCGTGGCGAGCGACAGGTCGATTGGCGCCGTCTCATCGCGATCGCAACGGGATCGGGTATTCCCGTCCCCGCGCTCTCCGCTTCGCTCGCCTACGCCGATGCAATTCGCAGGAAGAGGCTCCCGCAGAACCTCATCCAGGCCCAGCGCGACTTCTTCGGCGCACACACGTTCCAGAGGATCGATAAAGAGGGAGCGTTCCATGTGGAGTGGAGGAATTGAAAATTGAAAATTGAGAATTGAGAATTATCCGATCGGCAATGACAAGGGTGTGCAATATCGTCTTGTCGCCTCTTTCCATGATCGAATGTTCATGACGAGCAATGCTTCCAAAATTTTCAATTTTCCATTGTCAATTCATGCAGCGCAGCGCGGCTCCCACCGTCCCCGCGTTCTTCACCGTCGAAATCGCAAGAATGGGCGCTGGAGTTCCCGGGAGCAGCCACGTTTCGAGTTCCTTCGTGATGGCGGCGAGATGCGGCCTGAGGGCTTTGCCCGTGCTTCCGCCGAAGATGATGATGGAAGGATCCAGGAGATGGCTGAGTGTCGTGCACATCCAGGCGATTTCGCGGAAGACCTCCGGTCGGAGGAAACTGCACACTTCGCCTTTCAGATAATCTTCCGGACGTTTGGCCTCCTCGCAGCGCTTGCCCATGGCCGTTCCCGAGAGGAATTGCTCGATGTCTCCGCGTGCGTCCGCGATCCGGTACGGCGGCTTCCCCGGCATGAGGAGCATGTGGCCGATTTCCCCTGCGTAGCCGTGCGCGCCATGGAGGATCTTTCCGTCGATGACGATGCCGCCCCCCACCCCCGTCCCGAGCGTGATGCCGATGCAGACCGAATGCCCTCTTCCAGGTCCCATTCTCGCTTCCGCAAGGGCGAAGCAATTGGCATCGTTCTCGATTTGCACCGGAAGCGAGCATCGCCTCTCCAATTCCGAGCGGAGCGGAAACTTCTCTGAACCCGGGATATTCGGTGCGCGCAGGAGCATTCCTTTTTCCTGATCAATCAAGCCGGGGAATCCGAGGCCCATGGCCGTTGTCTGAGGCGTCTTCATCTTCTCGATCAGTCCAATTACCTCGTCCAAGACACGAGAAAACCCTTCGGACGCCGGCGTGTGGGTCATCGTGAATTCTTCTTCCGCGAGGGTCGCTGCATCGAACCGCCCAATCGCGATCTTCGTCCCGCCCACGTCGACGCCGAGGATGGAGTTCGATGACACATACTAATGATAGGAGAGCATAGGAATGAAGCAAAGGTGTTTGGGGTTTGAAGTGTGTTTGTGTGTTGTTCTGTAGGTGACCTCACCCCTCGCCCCTCTCCAGCCTTTTACATCGATCGTCTCGATGCATGTGGAAGCATTGCTCTCTTTGAAGAGCTGGAGAGGGGAATGTTTTGTAGATTGTTTTGTCCCTCTATCCCCCGTCCCCTTTCTCCGGGGGAGAAAGGGGGGGCCTTGATCATTGGAAATTCTCCCCTCCTCCTCCGGAGGAGGGGTCGGGGGTGGAGGTAAAAACACAAACACAAACACCCCCCTCTCCTTCCTCAGATCCTTCAAAAAATATCTTTCATTCCTGAAGGAAGGACAGCCCAAGAAAAGGAGAGGCCTGCCTGCCGGCAGGCAGGGGTTGGGGGTGAGGTCACACATCAACACAAACACACACAAACTATGACCGTTTCAATTTTTTCACCTCAATCCTCGCGAAGAGCGCCGCGCCGATGACGAGGAGGACGCCTGTGAGCAGAACAAGGATCGTCATGTCCGTCAGCATGGCCCAGTGGTTCAATCCCAGGAGCGCGCCGCGCAGCGCATCGACGCCGTAGGTGAGCGGATCCAGCCGCACGATGATGCCGAGGGGGCCCGGGAGATCCGTGAGCGGGAAGAGCGCGCCGGAGAGGAAGAAGAGAGGCATCACGAGGAAGTTCATGATGAGCTGGAAGCCCTGGAAGTCCTCGAGCAGCGAGGCGATGCCCGTGCCGAGCGCCGTGAAGATCAGGGCAATGAGGAACATCACGACGAACGCGACGGGCAGCATCGCGAGGTTCGTCACACGGAAGCCCGCGAAGAAGGTGATCCCGAACACGATGAAGCCCTGGATGAACGCGACCGTGGCACCCTCCAGAGTGCGCCCGATCATGATCGAGAGCCGCGAGACCGGCGCAACCAGCGTTTCCTTCAAGAATCCAAACTGTCGGTCCCAGATCACTTCGATCCCCGAGAAGACCGCCGTGAAGAGAATGCCCATCGCGATCACGCCCGGAGCGATGATGTCCAAGTAATTGCCGCCGCCCGCCTTCGCGTAGATGGGTCCGAACCCGAACCCGAGCGCGAAGAGGAAGAGAATCGGCTGCCCGAGCGATCCGATCAGGCGGGCGCGCGATCGAAAGTAGCGCTTGAGCTGGCGGAGCCAGAGAATGGAGATGGTGTTCAGAGAGCGCATACGAACGTTGGGATTTCCGATGAGACGATTGTCGGAATGGCTATCGACCTTTTCCTCTCCCCCTCCACATCTGCCGCGCCATGCGCATGGTGTCGAGAGCGCCGGCTTCTTCCTCACGAATGGCATGCCCGGTGAGGGAGTGGAAGGCTTCTTCGAGGGTCTGTGCATTCGTCGTCTTCTTCAGATCGTCCGCGCTGCCCTCCGCGATGATCTTCCCGTGGTCGATCACGGCGATGCGGTCGGCGACTCTGTCGGCTTCTTCCATGTAGTGCGTCGTGAGGAAGACGGTGACGTTCTCTTTCTCGTTGAGCTCGCCCACGTACTCCCACAGATGATTGCGCGTCTGGAGATCGAGACCCACCGTCGGTTCATCGAGGAAGAGGATCGTGGGGTGGTGCAAGAGGCTCCTGCCGATCTCCAGCCGCCGCTTCATGCCCCCGGAGAAGTGTTTCACCAGATCATTGCGGCGATCCCACAGGTCGACAATGTTCAAAAGCTGTTCCATGCGTTCATGCCGGAGTTGACGTGGAACGCTGTAGAGGACGCCGTGGAGTTCCATGTTCTCACTCGCCGTCAGTTCGTCGTCCAAGCTCGGATCCTGGAACACGATGCCGAAGGATCGACGAACGGCGTCCTGCTCGCGCACGGGATCGTGCCCGTCGAGCGACATCGAACCGGATGTGGGATGCAGCAGGGTCGTGAGCATCTTGATCGTCGTCGTCTTCCCGGCGCCGTTTGGTCCCAGGAACGCGAACATCTCGCCGCGCTTCACACGGAAGGTGATGCCGTCCACAGCAGTCAAATTGCCGAAAGTTTTGCGGAGATCCCGGACGGTGATGATGTCTTCTCCCTGCGCGTGTTCCTGCATCATGTTCGAGGGGAGTCTAGCAGAAGACGGCAGGAAGATGTCCAGAAAGAATTCGATATTCTGGAGCCAAAATCTACTGGAACTTTCCAGAGAAAAGCTCTATACTGTTTCGATGGCTCAGCCACAAACAGCAGCTCCGCAACCGCCGAAAATTCCCGCGTCGGGAAAGGAACTCTATAACGAGTTGATGGGCAAGATTGAGCCCGAACTCACGACGGATCAGATCCCGCTCCTTCCAGAGAAATACAAGAACGAAACGCCCGACCAAGCGGCTGTTCGTGCGGAGCGATACAACAAAGCGTACGCCGCGTACGAAGCCGCATATGCCGCATACATGCAGCAGCTCGCCGGTGAAGTTTCATCGTATCGTCGCAGCGCATTCGGTTCCGTGGAAGCAAAAGATCGCCAGAAGGAAACAGCGGCTCTTGATGAACTGGAATCTCTTATCACGACTCCAACTCCATGAAAACATTTTCCAGATCGCCGATTTCTTCTTTGGAACAAGAGTCTCGTCTCTGTCATTTTGGTGCCGAGATACCTGAGCCCGCGCGACCGAACATGGAGGAGACTGTGACTAAAGGTAAAGAAGGGCATGCGGAAGGAATTGAGAAAAAGATTGATGAGAAGAATGAGAATAGTGTTTCCACTCGAAAGACACAAGCTGTGGAAAAGGCCAATGAAGATATTCAAAAGCAGAAAACAATACTGGAAGATACCGCTCAGGAGACTCAAAACCTTGAAGAACGAGCTGGTCAGAATCTACAAGAACAAGGAAGTCAGATAAACCAAATGCACGAAGCATTAGGAGATATAAAGCAGCAAACAGAAGCAAGAATTCAACAAACAAGAGATCTGATCGAACGACAGCAATTGCAAGAACTTCTACCGAAGATTGAAGAAGCCTTAAAGAATCCTGCTTCACAGAAACAAGCGGTCGATGCAATAATTGATCATCTCAAGCCATACCTTGATCCTGAATTGATGAAATTCGTTCAAGGAGAACGAGATAGAAGATATGGCAATAAGGAAGTTAGTCAGAAACAGGAAGATTCAAGGGATGCCCCATCTGATAAGAGATCGAACGAGAATGTCCAATCGGAGGAAAAAAAGATGGAGTTACACAAATACTCCACCCGTGAACAGCAGGAGGCTGATCAATTCTTGAAGATGGAAGCTCGTAAGCTGTCGCCGGAATTGCAGAAAACATACAACGCCATTCTCAGCAAATTGTCGCCGAATGAGCGCACGGCGATGACAGAGTATGCACGATCTTTTGAGAATTCCGTCACTGCAAAAACGGGAATGAAGCTCAGTGAAGAAAATTTTGCATTCAACGTGCTTTTTGCAGGGATGGACGAGGGCTATTCATCGCCAGCGAGTACAGAAGCTTTGCTCAACCAGTGTGCCGATGAATGCAAGAGCAACATGCCCCCCGAAAAACTTGCACTGATGAGACAAGCTCATGAAAGACTTGAAAGAGAAGTAAGCGACTACAGAAAAGAGTTGCGGAGGAGATCACCGAATGACCCCGAGAGACAGGAATATGAAAAAAGTCTTAAAGAGTTCACGGATAGTTGCACAGATACTGCCAAAGAAATTGGCAATAGTTTGAAAGGTGAGCGGGAGAACGCCATGCGAGATCTTTCGTCAGGCACTCTGCTGAAGCTTATGGAAAAGATCGGGAAGCAAATTGGACACAAGATTGAACTGCAAGAGAACAAGGATGCAAATCAGGACAAGAATCGCAACAAAATCGCGTTCACCATAAAGGACGTCTCAAAAGATCAGACGAAACCTATTATGGAGCTTGTGCAGAAAGTGTTGAAAGGAGCTACGATTAAACAGAATGGTAAAGATATCACAATAGAACAAGCAGATTCCCTCGAAGCGCAGAATTTCCTCAATCGTCTCAAGAATGAGAAGTTGCCCCGAGTGACGACGAAGTGATTTGTGCTTCATCCCCTTCAAACATACCGCTACAGTTTCCCCGTATGCGAAGAACCAAAATCGTCTGCACGCTCGGGCCCGCGACGAAGACGAAGGAACAGATTTCGGATCTTGCCGATGCCGGCATGGACATCGCGCGGCTCAACATGGCCCACGGAACGCTCGAGGAGCATCGCGCGACGATCCGCATCCTGAATGAACTCAACGTTGAGCGAGCGAAGAGCAAGACATACAAGCACTGCATCGGCATCCTGGTGGATATCCGCGGCGCCGAAGTCCGCACCGAGGACGTCAAGCAGCCGCTTGTCATTCACAGGGGCGAGGAAGTCGTGTTCTCCTTCCTGCCCCGTCCCGAGGAGAAGCGCCAGGTGATCCAGGTCAACCATAAGGGATTCGTCAACGATGTGAAGGGGGTCGAGCGCATCCTCCTCGATAACGGCGAGCTGACGTTCGATCTCCTCTCCATCGAGGCGAACGGAACCGTCATCGCGCGCGCGCGGGAGGACGGAAAAATCGGATCGCGCCGGCACGTGAACCTCCCCGGCGCCGATCTGGATCTCCCCTCCATCACCGAGCAGGATTGGGAAGACATCGCGTTCGCGGCGCAGGAGCGGGTCGACTTCCTCGGCCTTTCCTTCATCCGCAAGGCGAGCGAAGTGGAAGAAGCGCGCGCGTTTCTGAAAAGCAAGAAGAGCGCGGTCCATTTGATTGCGAAGATCGAGACGCGGCAGGGAGTCGACAACATCGAGGAAATCATCGCTGCCAGTGACGGCATCATGGTCGCGCGCGGGGATCTGGGTGCGGAGGTCCCCTTCGAGAGCGTTCCCGTGATCCAGGATGATATCGTGATGCACTGCCGCGCTGCCGGCAAACCCGTGATCGTGGCGACCCAGATGCTCGAGAGCATGATCCAGCTCCCCATGCCCACGCGCGCGGAGGTCACCGATATGGCCCATGCCGTCATGACCGGGACCGACAGCACG
>JACOTD010000059.1 GCA_016178535.1 Candidatus Peregrinibacteria bacterium | reverse complement strand
TGCTTCAGACGACGGACCTCCTTGTCCCTCTCGCGTATCTCCTTCAAGTACCAGACTTCCGGCATGGCCAATACGTATACAGGAGTTGTTCAGAACATGGCAAGTCAATCTGCGCTAGGCGTGGGAATCGGGAATTACAACGGACATCAGGAAGGATTCTGGCTTCAAGCGAGCCAATTCTTGCGGTATACTGGAGGGATTCTATGAATCGGCACGTCTTCCCTGCAGTGGTTGCCTGCCTGGTGGTGGTGCTCCTCGGCGCTGGCCTCTCGCGTCTCTCGCTCCGTGCAGACGTCGGAGGATCGTCATCCTCGAGCGTGAGCGCATCCTCCTCGGGAGCAACGCTCCACGGAGGAACAGGATCGAGTCTCTCGAGCACATCGACGTTCTCTTCTTCCATGAAATCGTCGATCGCATCCACCAAGAGCGGATCAGGATCGGGCGCATCATCGACCCGAAGCGGGACCGGCACATCGGTCTCAAGCAGCAGTCAGAATGTCTCCTCGGCATCGGGATGTTCTTTCATCGAACTCCCACCGCCGCCGCATTCCTGTTACTTCAGTTGCAAGAAAGGGGACTCGGGGTGCCAGGAATGCACGCTCAAGTGCCCGTCTCTCCATCCCACGCCTCCGGAGAGTTCGTCGTCGTCCGCAGTTTCTTCTGCATTCACTTCGTCGATCACCAGTTCTGAGGGTTCATCGACGGGCTCCGGTGCGGCTCGATCGTCAACGGGGAGCTGTGTTCCCGTGAGCGGCGCATCATCGACGGCATCCTCGCAAACGAGCGGAACGGGATCGTCATCCTCCGTCGCCAAGAGCGCGGCGTCCTCGTCGCTCACTGCATCATCCTCAAGAAGTTCTTCCGGCTCCCCGGGGCCCAATCTGCCGCCGGGATTGCCTCCCCCGCCGGCGGGCGTGGATGAGAACGGCGCACCGCCCATCAACTATCGCTTGATCTTCATTGTCTGGGGTTTTGGCATCCCTCTCCTGCTCGGGGTCTTCTGGCGCGAGAAGATCATGGGGCTCTTCCGGAGAAAATCAGCCGGGGAAGGGAAACCGACCATTGACGATATCCCCATCGACAAGCTCGAATCGCCGTGGAGGGGAAAGTGATCCTCACGGCGCCACCTCATTGATGTACACGCTCAGCCAATCCGTGCTGATCTGGCGCTGCGCATCCGGGAGCGAGACGGCGCCTGCGCAGACCTGCTGATGGAGGTAGTTCTCCACCTTGTCCTTCTCGCGGAAGCCGGGCTGCGGAGAAGCGGCTTCGGGGAACAGATTCGCGATGTCGTTGCTGCCGCCCAGCTCCAGGCTGATGACGTGATCCACTTCGTACTGGCCGGGCACGTGGCTGGGGATGTCGTATTCCTTGTAGACCGCATTCTTCTTGCTCTGAGGAACATTGCGGACGCTGCGCGCGTACCCGGGCGTGCACACCTGCTCGACCGTGGCTCCGGTCATCACCGCGCCCGGCGTGCACGCGTGATCGGGGAAGGGCCCTTGGACGATGCAGTGCTCACTCTTCGTGCGCGGATCGGGATGGAACGTCCTCGTGACAACCGGCCCGGGCTTGGGAAGAGAGGAATGACGATGGGAGACCGTCCACGCAACGCCTGTGCCCGCGAGGACCGCGGCGGTTGCGCCGGCGAGGAGGAGCGCATGGCGACGATGCATGGGGAGACTGTACTGGACGCAATGGAGAATTACGATTTACGAGTTACGAATTACGAAAAACCTGGCATGTATTCGTAATTCGTCACTCGTAATTCGTAACTTGTCCTTCGTCTCCTCTTTCTCCATTCTGGCTCCAAAACGTCATAGAAGTGACCAAAGTGGGGTGGAGCGAGCTGCGACGATCCTGTACCATGGCTCGCGAATCATCCCTTCCCCCACTCCTCTATGCCGCCACAGAGAGACCACACCACGTTCACCACGGACGCGGCGGCGCATCCTTCCGACACTCCTCCTGTCGTCGCGAAATCGAATCCGTGGATGGCACTCTCGATCGGGCTGCTCGGCCTGATTGCCGGATACGTGGTGGGCGCGGGCGTCCATCCGTCCTTGAGCGCGTATGTTGCGCCAAGCCCGACCGCGCAAGCTCCCACGGCCCCCACGGCTCCCGCACAGCCGACACCACCCGCGGCAACGGCGCCGGCAACAGGAGTGGGTCCCACGCTCGGGAAGGCGGATGCGTCGGTGACGATCGTTGAGTTCACGGATTTCCAATGTCCGTTCTGCAGCCGACATTTTCAGCAGACATTCCGCGATATCAAGAAGAACTACGTCGATGCGGGCAAAGTGAAGTACGAGCTTCGCATGTTCCCCCTCACGAGCATCCACCAAAACGCCATGGCCGCAGCGGAGGCCGCGATGTGCGCGAATGCCCAGGGAAAATTCTGGGAGATGCACGACACGTTGTTCAGCAATCAGGGCACCTGGAGCGGTCAGAGTGATCCCACTGCGACGTTCAAGACCTATGCCTCCGACGCCGGCGTGAATGCGGCCACCTTCGCGCGCTGCCTGACGAACCACACAACGCAGGCGCAGATCCAGAAGGACATGGCCGACGGCTCGGCTGCGGGCATCACCGGGACTCCCGGCTTCTGGATCGAGGGACCCAAGGGCAAGACGCAACTCGTCAGCGGCGCCTATCCCTACGCCACCTTCCAGACGGCGTTCGATTCGATGCTCAGCTCGTGACGAAGTGCCCCGTCTCCCCGCTACCATCGCTGTATGGCCTTCCGCGTCCAAACAACGCACGTGCTTCTCCTGGGGATCCTCCTCCTCACGGGGATCGGGATGCTGTCCTCCGGGACGGGAAACCTGCGTGGAGATGCGAGCAACAGCGGCGCTGCCGGCGCAGTGAACGCGAACTCGACGCAAACGTCGATTGGGGCGGACTCCTCGCCTCTCTCCTCGTCACCCTCTCTCTCCCCTTCCCCGGAGCAGCCGAATCTCAATGACGGACTCAATCCCTCCGTGCCGATCGTGCGGTTTGCGGAAAAGCTCCTCTGCCGTCCCGCGGGAAAAATGGATACCCGCGGCGCGCTTGCACTGGATTCGAATGATCGATCGCTCTCGCTGCGCATCGACGTGGAGGCAATGACCGTGTGGCGGTGCTTGGGCGAAACATGCGAACCCTTTGCGGTGACCCGCAAGGACTTCGCGGGCAATGGGATGACCTTCGTCAATCTGCGGACGAACGGCATCGGCTTCCCGCGCTGGAGTATCGCTGCCGATGGCGGATACACGGAGCTTGATCTCAGCAGGATCTCCTTCTTCGGAAAATGCCAGGCGCTTCCGACACCTTCATGATCTATGACGTTCAGCCCCCAGCAATTGTCGCGATGGGAGAATACGCTCCTCCTGTGCTTCATCTTCCTGCTCTTCGGGTCGGCGGGAGAGATGGTGATTGTGTCGCGACAGAATCCCTACCCGGCAGAAATCACAACGTCGAACGATGACGATTGCGACGGGATTCCCAATGCGCTGGATGCGACGTTCACCGTGAAGACGGCGCGTGCGTGTTCCGCGGGGCGGGCACAGCTGCGGCTCCAGGAATCGATCATGCAACGGAAGAAGGCGCTGAGGATGCCATCATTGAAGTAATTTTGGCTTATCTTCGCGAAAATTATGATATTGCTTCATTTATAAAATTATACTATAATGTTATCAAACACATTCCAATCTCTTTCCCCTTCTTCTCTATGAGTACGCACAATACTCTTCCTCACCTGATCGTGACGGCAATCGTTGCGGCAGGGATTTCCGCAGTCGTCTCGACTGCCGGGAGGCTCGTGGCGCAAACGACCCCTCCTCCTTCCGTTCCCGCGGATGCAAGTCCTCCGCCATCGCAGCCGCCGCCTCCGTCGACGGCGCCGAGCGATGCCCCTTCGGGTGGAGTAACGCAACCCCCTCCTCCGAGTGGGTCACCACCTCCTTTTGGACCAACAAACACGGCGCCGGGTGGATTCTCGGGTGGACCAATGGGTAGCCCCTTCGGTGGACCGAGTGGTCCTGGTGGGAACTTCGGGCCTGGCGGACCAGGTGGTCCCGGCGGTGGATTCATGGGAGGCCCAGGCGGTGGATTCCCAGGTGGACCGATGTCAGGCGGAATGCCTCCTCCGAGTTCAAACGGACAGTACCCTGGAGGACCTTACCCTGGAATGGATCACCCGTTCGGGTCGATGGATAGTCACAGTCCCTACGGTGGACCGAGTGGTCCTGGTGGGAACTTCGGGCCTGGCGGACCAGGTGGTCCCGGCGGTGGATTCGGTGATCGTGGCATGGGACAAGGTGGTCCTGGGATGGGTGGATTCGGACCGGGTGGCCCTGGTGGATTCGGTGATCGTGGCATGGGACAAGGTGGTCCTGGGATGGATGGCTTCTCAAACATGGGCGGCGGTGGACAGGGGAGCGGCATGCCGACAATCATGGGTAGCCAAGGTGGAATGTTCGGTCAACAGGGACAGAATGCGAAGATGGAGAAGCTCATAGGTGGTATGCGGAACATCTTCAGTGACAACATGGCACAGACCCAGATCGGTGCAGCAAGGAACCAGCTCGAGAACGCTCTCGCCGAGCTGGAAACAACACTGGAAACACTAAAAGGTGCCCAGGATTCGAAGGTGGTTTCTGCGGATGATATCGATTCGCTCGACACAAACTGGGTAAGAGCTTTGAAGTTCTCGTCGAAGCAAATCAATGACTTAAAGAGCGACAAGGGTACGACTACGCTCACGAAGAACCAGCTCAAGAGAACCGTTATCTTCGTGAAGGCCATCGGGAAGCAAATTGCGAAGGTCCAGCAAAATCTGGATAAGCTCGATGCTCTCGAGACTCAGATGGACGCTGACACCGGCAGCAGCGATACAGCGCAGTGAACGTCATCCCGGAAATCCTGAAGAGAGCCGTCAGCCCAGGCTGACGGCTCTTTTTTTGGAACTGTTTGTTGTTGTTGTTTCTGTTTTTTAACCTCACCCCCAACCCCTCTCCTTTTCTTGGGTTATCCTTTCTTCGGTACTGGAAATTATTCTTGAAGGATCAGAGGAAGGAGAGGGGAGTGTTTCTGTTTCTGTTTTTTCCCTCCACCCCCGGCCCCTCCTCCACCCATTCGACCCTTCGATGTTCCTCAGGGCAGGCGGGGGGGAATGTCCAATGATCAATGCCCCCCCTTTCTCCCCCGGAGAAAGGGGACGGGGGATAGAGGAAACAAAACAACCCACAAAACCGCCTCTCATCCCCCTCTCCGCTCGATCTCCTTCAGATACTCCTCTGCATCGCTGTTGCCCGGATCGAGCGCGAGGACGTGCTGGAACATCCGCTTGGCTTCGGGGAAGTTTCCCTCAGCGGAGGCGGCGATGCCAATCTGCGCGTACACGCGTGGATCGCGTGAGCCGAGAGCCGCGGCCTTCCGGAATTCCGGGATCGCTTCGTCGTGCTTCCCGAGTCGATCGAGGAGGAGACCGAGTTCGCCGTGCGCATCCGGGAACTGCGGCGCGAGGCTGACGATCTTCGGGAGGAGCGCCAGGGCATCCTCGGGCTTGCCGAGCGTCTCGAACTTCGCCGCGAGCCAGAAGAAGCGCTTGAGCTCGTTTGCCATCGTCAGCTCCTGTGGACCGAGAATCGCGATGATGCGCTCGTAGGTGGCGACCGCTTCCGGGATGTTCCCGCTCTTCCCTTCCACCGCGGCGATATTGAAGAGCGCGAGGCTGTTGCCCGGCGCAAGCGCGTTCGCGCGTCGGAACTGCGCCATCGCCTCCTCACTCTTGCCTGATCGATCGAGTTCCATGCCGAGGTTATTGTGCGCCATCGCGGATTCCGGATAGTTGCGAATGACGTTCGAATACAGAGCAGCACTGTCATGCCACACGCGTGACTGCGCAATCGTGAGCGGGATAAGCGCAATTGCGAAGAGGGCTCCGAGGATTGTTCCGAACTCCATTGCGAACTTCCGCGTCTGACTCCACAGATCGAGACGATCGAGCAGCGACGCGACGACGAGGAAGATGCCGACGCACGCAAGGTAGGCGTAGCGGTCGGAGGCGAAGTAGAAGAAGCCGTTCTTCCAGTACGTGGAGAAGCTCGGCACCAGGAGGACGAGGTGCCAGAGGAGTCCGAACGCGAAGAGCCGCGCGCGGCCGGTCATCCGGGAAACAATCGCGATCGAAACGGTCGCGAGGAGGACAATCCCGCCGGCGGCGATCCAGGGAAGAGTCGACGCGAGCGTTGGCTCCTGCGGATAGATGACGGAGAGCCCGAACGGGAGCGCCAGCTTCACGAGGTAGAACGCAATGCTCTTGAGCGGGAGGAGCGCGCTGAAGAGCGCGGAGGAAGACGCGAGCACGCGCGACTTCCCGATGACGGCGATGATGCCGAAGAGAATGCAGAGGATAAGGTAGGGAATTTTCTCGACGAAGACTTCGCGCGAGAATCGGCGTCGCTGGAGCCAATCGATGAGAAGGAGAATGAATGGAAGGACGATGATCGAGACTTTGGAGAAGAGACCCAGTGCAAAGACGGCGACGCTGATCCACAGGCGAGAGACGTCCTCTCGTTCACGAAAGCGAAGGTAGAAGTGCATCGAGAGGAGGAAGAAGAACCCCGAGAGCACATCTTTGCGCGCGGCCGCCCACGCGACGGCTTCCGTCTGGAGCGGATGGATGGCGAAGAGAAGCGCGGTGAAGAACCCAATCGAGCGCTTGCCGGAAAGTTTGGTGACGATGGAGAAGACGAGGAGCGCGCTGCCCATGTGGAGGAGCAGATTGCCGAGGTGGAACCACACCGGCTGCATGCCGAAGAGAACCGCTGTGAGCTGGTAACTGACGAACGTGAGCGGGATGTAGAGCTGCGGATCGTACGAGGTGAACACATGCCCGACGTTCGCAGGCGTCATGGATTGGACCGCGGGATTCCTATAGATGAGATAATCGTCATCCAGGCTCACGAAGCCGTTGCGAAGAATCATTGCGAAGGCGATGATCGTGACAGCGACGAGGGCGAGGCGCAGCGTCCGAACTGAAAGATATTCGAGCAATGGCATGATGCAACGAGTCTACTGCAAGGACATTGCTGGCAAAACCGCCGTTCGTTCTTCTGCTACACTCGCCGCCAATGCACGTCCCCTCCCTCACGCTCGCGACCATCACGGCGTCGTTGCTGATTGCGCTTCTCACGCCCGTCGTCGCGATCGTGCTCCTGAGGCGTTGTGGAAGGATCAACTGGAAGGCGATCGCCATTGGCGCATTCATCTGGTTCGTCGCAACCCAACTCCTCGAGCGCAGCCTGCACCTCGCCGTGCTGCAATTCACCGCAGTGCCCTCGCATCCCCTCTTCTTCGCGCTCTACGCCGTGCTCGCGGCGGGGATCTTCGAGGAAGGCGGACGGCTCCTGGCCTTCACGACCGTGCTCCGGGGAATGCGGAAACGGACGGATGGCATCGCCTACGGCATCGGCCACGGCGGCATGGAGTGCATGTTCATCGGCGTCCTCTCCTCGCTCTCGCTGCTCCTCTCGGCGCTCCTGCTCAACCGCGGAACGTTCGGGGCGATGAGCGGACGTATGCCGGCAACGCAACTCGTCGCTCTCGTGAGTCTCCTCACCAAGGCTCCTCCGCTCCTCTTCCTCATCGCCGGCATCGAACGACTCTTCGCCTTCTTCCCGCAGATCGGCCTCTCGCTCGTGATGCTCATCGCCGTGCAAAAGAAGCGGACGGACCTGATCCTCGCGACGATCTTGCTCCATTCCCTCCTCGATCTCCCCGCCGCGCTCTACCAGACCCACATCCTCCCGCTCCTGTGGACGGAGATTCTGATTGTTGCGGAGGGGATCGCCGCGGTCGTGTGGATCGTCCAATCGAGGAAATCCTTTGCAGACGCTGCTGAATGAGGATTGAAGATACGAAAAAGGACCGCTGATCATTCTCTCGATCACGCGTTCCTCTTGAAGGCAATTGTGGGAAATGCCGTTCAGAAGAAGTACTTCTTCCCAAGCCCGATGCCCATGGCGCCTCCAATCGCGGCAATCGCGATGAGAGAGAAACCGGTGACGGCGCCAGCCGCACCGCCCATCGGGCGCAGCAGGCCGTCGTCGAGCGGCGAGGTGAAGTCGCCGATGCCCGTCTGGGGCAATTTGGCGATGACGGAGACGGAGGAGACGCCCACCGGAGAACCGGAGACACCCAGGAGGCGCGCATCGGTCCTGATGCTGGAGCCGTGCTCGAGGCTTGGGCTGACCGCGGCCGCGACGCGCACGACGCGTGTCTGATGGGCCGGGACATCGAGCATCCAATCAACGTGGGAATCCTTCAGGGCTCCGCCGCCGGGATCCACGATGGAGAGCTGGCCCGGGGTGAACTCGAAGACGAGACTTGCCCTGGAGATGGGATGATCACCCGTGTTCTGCGCAACGATCGCGTAGGTCACCTGGTCGCCGGGCTGCACCTCGCTCGCAGAACTCTCGACGCGCACGGACGCATTCCGGAGAGGGACGGGCGACGGGAGCGGCTCGACCCGAGCCTGCGCGACGCCGGACGAGGAACTCGAGGAGGGAACGTGTCGAGACATCATGTCGCGAATGCGTTGCAAGGTGCGATCGACGTAGGGTGAGGAAATGCCGGCGGGGGTGGGAACAGGCGGCATCTGCACGCACCGGATCATCGTCGTGGCCGAGGTCTTGTTGGTATTCTCATCGGGATCGGCCTGGTCGCCCGTCGCGGCAACGAGCACGCCGGACTGCACGTCCGTGCAGTCATCCTGGAACGACGTTGCGTACGCCACCTTGATGCTCCGCGGCGTGTTGTCCGGAAGATCGCCCATGGGGCAGGTGAGCGATGACGCATCGAGCATCTCGCAGCCGGGATCCGAACCATTGCGCTCAAAGCGCCACCCGGCCGGAATCGTCTGCGTCAGCATCACTCTCGTGGCAGCCGACGGGCCCACGTTGGTCACCGTGTAGGCGTACACGAAGGCGTCCCCGCGGTTGACCGCCGCCGGTCCCGACGCCGTCACGACGATATCGGCGCTGTAGCCGTTGGTGTACCGCATCGGGATAACCGCCTGCGCTCCGGTGAAGGAGGGCAACGCGACAAGAAAGGAGGCGATGCTCAGGAGGCTGAGAGCGCTGAGAACGCGCAGGGAGAGAGCACGACGCATACCGAGAGTGGGGAATGAAAAAAGGATGGTATTGTTCCATGATTATTTCTGAAAGTCAATGTGAAGATTTGGCTTGTGGAAGCGAATTTCAATCGTTCGCCGGCGGTTTCAACAGCCGGCGAACGATTGCATCCATTTGCTCATGACCGCGCCCTCCTTCTCTCATGATCCGTCAGGAGCTTCTTCCGCAGCCGGATGTTCTTGGGCGTGACTTCCACGAGCTCGTCCTCGCCGATGTACTCGAGGGCTTGTTCGAGGTTCATCAGCGAAACGGGCGTGAGCATGATCGCCTCATCGCTGCCCGACGCGCGCATGTTGCTGAGTTTCTTCTCCTTCGTGGGATTCACGACGAGGTCTTCGCTCTTGCTGCTCTCGCCGATCACCATGCCCTCGTAGAGCTTTGTCTGGGGGGTGATGAAGAGGCGACCTCGCTCCTGCAGGTTCCAGAGTGCGAAGGCGACGGCCTCGCCCGCGACCATCGAGATCATCGATCCCCGGGTGCGGCCGGGGAGATCTCCTTTATAGGGTTCGTACGCTGCGAAGGAATGCGTGAGGATCCCCTCCCCGCGCGTCTCGATGATGAAGTCGCCGCGCAATCCCAGGAGCCCGCGCGTGGGAATCATGAACTCCATACGCGCGTGCCCGTCGAGAGTCTTCATGTCGACCATCTCGCCCTTGCGATGAGCGAGCATGTCGATGACGGTGCCCGTGAACTCCTCGGGCACGTTGATGATCGCCTGTTCGATCGGCTCCAGCTTCACACCATTCTTCTCCTGCAGAATGACTTCGGGCCGCGAGACCTGGAGTTCGAAACCCTCGCGGCGCATATCCTCGATGAGGACGGCCAGGTGGAGCTCGCCGCGGCCGCACACGCGGTACGCATCCGTATCGGGAATCTCTTCCGCCTGCAAACCGACGTTCGTCTCCTTCTCCTTCTCCAGCCGAGAACGGATGTGGCGGGTGGTGACGAGCGTGCCCTCCGTGCCCGCGAAGGGGGAATTGTTGACGAGCACGTTCATCGCGATCGTGGGAGGATCGATGCGGATCGCAGGGAGAAGCTCGGCCGCTTCATCGGTGGTGATCGTCTCGCCAACGGTGATATCGGGGATGCCGGCGATCGTGACGATGTCGCCCGCGGTCGCCTCCGTCACCTCACGACGCTTGATGCCCTGCGCGACGAAGATCTTCGTGATCTTGCCTCTGCGCACGGCCCCCTCCTGCGTCTTCACGAACACGTTTTGCCCCACCGTCGCAACTCCTTCATAGACTCTCCCGATCGCGAGGCGACCGAGGTAATTGTCGTACCCCAGGCTGCTCGGCTGCATGCGGAAGGGCGCTTCTGTGTTCTGCGCCGCCTGCGGCACGTGCGTGAGGATGAGATCGAAGAGCGGGATCAGATCGGTGGAGGAATCTTCGAGAGATTTTTTTGCAACTCCTTCGCGCGCGATCGTGAAGAGGTAGGGAAAATCGAGTTGCGCGTCACTGGCTTTGAGCGCCACGAAGAGATCGAACACTTCGTCCACCACCGCGAGCGGGCGGGCGGCGGGCTTGTCGATCTTGTTGATGAGGACGATCGGCTCCATGCCCAGCTCCAGCGCCTTCTTGAGGACGAACTTCGTCTGGGGCATCGGCCCCTCCTGCGCGTCCACGAGGAGCAGCACGCAGTCGACCGTGCGCAGGATGCGCTCCACTTCGCTGCCGAAGTCCGCGTGCCCCGGCGTATCCACGATGTTGATCTTGCAATCGCGATACTGGATCGACGTGTTCTTGGCGTAGATCGTGATGCCGCGCTCCCGCTCCTGCGCATTGCTGTCCATGATGAGTTCGCCCACTTCCTCATGCGCCTCAAACGCCCCGCCCTGCTTGAGCAGCGCATCCACGAGCGTCGTCTTCCCATGGTCGACATGCGCGATGATGGCGATGTTGCGGATGGTCATGATCAAGAGTCCCTGGAAGTAATGTTGTCCCCTGAGGAGCGGCCTTACAGGCCGCGGATCCTGCCCAGAGGAACATCACCGAACGATGAATGGCGAATCATCATCTCGCAGATGAAAAAAGGGCCGGAGCCCTGGGGAATGATTGTATTGTAGAGAAAATCTTCTCGATGGAGAAGCTCATTGAACTCAGACGTTTTCTGCCTAGCGTCTAACTCGAAGTGCAACACTCCGTAACACCTCTGAACACCTCGTGGAGGGTTCTTCTGAAGAGAGTAATCCACGGGAATGCCATTTTGGATGATGGCGTCATCCAAACAAATTCCCGCTATTTGGGATCGCACTTGCACTCGCCGGCCGAGCAACCGCACCCGGGACACATTCCTCCACCGCACATGCCCTTGCGACACGGGCACATCCTGGAGGTGACCTTGAGCCAGAGGGTGATGGAGACAACGAGAGTCAAAAGCGCGAGCGAGGCATCGGTGGTGCCGAAGCTGAAGCCGCCGCCGACGGAGAGCGTGTGCCACGCGCCGCCAATCGCAGCGATAGTCGTGAGCGTGAGGACGAGTGCGACGATCGCCTTCACGACTTTGCACCCCATGCAGGGGCCGCAGCAGGATCCGCAAGACATAGAGAAGGGGGGAACGGAAAACGGAAAGAGTGTACACGCTTCTGGAAGAACTTCAACGTGCGGGGGCATCGGGCGGAGAGAGTGCAAGGGTACACGGTTGCGACAAAAAAATTGTACTTTTCATTTCCGCGAACTCACAGCGGGCTTTGTATAGAAAAATTCGCCTCGGGAAGGAAGTGCTGATTTTGCAAAGCTGTCAGCCTCAAAGCGAGAACAATGGACGAAGAACGGCCTGCGATCGTTGACAGAAAAATTCCTTCGTGATTGACAGAATTTTCTGCGCGATCGTACGGTAGCTTGCCATGAAAACTCATCGCCTCATCAAACGCATCCGTCCTCTCGCCATCGCGCTGACGGGGCTCTCCGTCTCTCTCGCCATGGGCATTCTGCCCGCGGCGGCGGCAGATCCGTCCATTCCTTTCCGGAATGCCGACGGGTTCCAGTGCTATTCGTACAATGGCAAAGGTGAATGCACGAATTTCAGCTTCTTCAATACCGGAGGCTACGGAGCGATGTATCCCGCCGCTCCGGCGTATCCCTCATCCTCGTATTATCCTCCGACAACGTATGCTCCGACGATTTCCTATCCTCCCGCCGCGTACGCGCCGTCCTACAAGTATCCCTACGGGAATTCCTCGTCCTACCCCGTCGCGAACCGCGTGACCGTGCGCGTGACGGCCAACCCCGATCCGGTTTCGCGGGGAGATGAACTCAGCTACAGCATCTACGTGCGCAACGATACCTACTCTCCGCGGACCGTGGACGTGCGCGCGTTCCTCGATCCCGACACCACCTTCCTCGCGGCATCGAACGGCGGCAGGGAGACGACGAATCTGGAAGCCGATTGGTACAGCGTGTACGTGGCGGCGCGATCGAGCATGACGCTCACGCTGCGCACGCGCGTGGAGTACTCGGCGAATCCGGGGAATATCATTCGGCTGCGCGTTGATGCCGACGGCGACAGCGATGATGTGACGACGCGCGTCGATGATTCGTTCCGATACAGAAACCCGTACGGGTTCCCGTGTTCCTCGTACCGGGGGTACGGCAGATACTCCTACGACTACGACGGCGGAAGGCATCGCTACGGCGGCGATCAGTTCTCGCTCAACGTCACGGGATCACCGAGGAGAGTGGAGCCCGGCGGGCAGGTGCGCTACTCGATCGTCGTGCGCAATGACGATAGCGTCGGCCGCTACGTGGATGTGATGGCATTCTTCGACAGCGGCATGTCCGTGATCTTTGCTTCGGAAAACGGCATCACGAGCGGCAACACGGTGCGATGGAACGCCCTGCCCGTCGCGGCGAACTCGAGCCGCACGCTCTCGCTCACGCTCTACACCGATCGCGCCATGCGTCCCGGCGATCTCGCGCACCTGCGCGTGACGGCCGGCAATGCACAGGATATCGAGACGACGTCGTTCGGCTTCCCCTACCCGTATTCGTACGGGTACCAAGGATACTATCCGTATGGGTACTGACCATGGGATTGTTCGCAGAAAAATTCCAAGCACCAAGGTGCCAATCGCCAGACAATTCATCAAGAGAACAAGTTGAAGCTTCAAACGTCTCTCGATGATGTACAAATTGTTTGCCTGCCCTGAGCCGAGTCGAAGGGGTCTCTGGAGTCTTGGCTATCGGTTCTTGCTCTCATGCCCCAGCAGCCACTCTTTCCGCTCTCTCCCCCACGCATACTCCCCGCTGTCCCGGTCCATTCCTGCCGAGCCGCTGGGAAGAATCCGATGACAGGGGATGATGATTGCGAGCATGTTGCGCCCCACGGCTCTTCCCACGGCACGAGCGTCTTGGGAACATCGCAGCGAGTGGGCGATGGAACCGTAGGTTGCGATCTCTCCATAGGGAACCTTCATCACCTCCTCCCACACGCGCGTCTGGAACGCCGTGCCGATGAGCGCGAAGGAGAGGTCATCAAAGGTCCGGCGCTTGCCGTCGAAGTACTCCTCCATCTGCGCCTTGCACTGACGTGTCGAGAGATGCACGGTCGGACGACGAGCGTTCCGTGGAGAAGCATCATCGAAGCGAATTGCGCGGATTCCCTTCTCCGTGCCGATGATGGTCAGAGGACCAATCGGAGTCGTGAGCGTCGCGGAGTCTTCGTCGAGCATCATCAAGGAGAATGAAGGTCCGGATGAACGGTCAACGCATACGCTGATACCAGCCGACGAGCTCCGCGCGCACGAGCTCGTGACCCTCGATCGCCGCGAGCAGTTCTGCTTTCCCCGTCGTGGGCGGAAGATCGAGCATGGTATCGAGCGCGAAGAGTGTGAAGTGGTAGTGATGGACGCCACTGGGCGGGCATGGACCCATGTATCCCGTTTTTCCTACACTATTTTTGCCTTCCATTCCCGGGAACGACTCTTCGCCATGAATCTGCGTCGTCTGCGGCGGAATGTTCCATGCGACCCAGTGGACGAACGTGCCCATGGGGGCATCGGGATCGAGGACGTAGAGCGCAAGGCTCTTCGCCAGCGGCGGAACATCGCCGATGAGAAGCGGGGGACGTTCGCCTTCTCCATCACACGTGGAACGGCTCGGGATCGGACCGTTGGAATCGAAGGCAGGACTCGTGAGGTGCATGGTGGAGAGTGGAAGAACATGCGTCTTCTCGGTGCGTGTCTGCAATGTGCACGACACGAGGAGAAGGATCAGAAACCCCAGAGACACGGACCGAACCACGCGGGAGACGTCTTTGAGAATCGACAGGAGAGGAGATTCAAACATTTCTCGGGAAACACGTCTCACTGCAGCGTCATCGTGGAACGGGCCGAATCGATCGAAATCGTCGCGCCACCCGTGGCATTGCTCAGCAACAAGGTAAAGGCCTTGTCCGGCTTCGCGTTCACGCTGATCGTCACAGCGAAGGCCTTGCTCGTCTCGCCAGCGGCGAAGGCGAGGGTTCCTTTGGCGGCGGCGTAGTCGCTGCCGGAGATCGCCGATGCGTCGGCCGTGGCGAAATCGACGGTGACCGCTCCGGCATTCCCTCCCACGCGCGTCACGGTGACGAGCATCGACGTTCCCTTGCTGCCGATGTAATCCGAGGAACCGAACTGGAAGACTCCGGAGGCGTTCTTTGTCGTTTCGTCATCGACGAGCGTGACAGGAGCGGAACTGCGGCCGAGCACCGCTTCGCCCGAAGGAGCGCTCAGGGTGAGGTTGAACTTCCGATTCCCATCCATCGTGCCGTTATCGATGATGGGAATGGAGAACGTCTTGCTCGTCTCGCCAGCATTGAAGGTGAGCGTTCCCGTGGTAGTCGTGTAATCCTTCCCCGCCTGCGCCGACCCTTCGTTCGTCGCATAGTTTACCGAGACGGATCCCGTGGATCCCCCATCGCGGGTGACGGTGACGGTCGCCGTCCCGCCGTTCTCCATGAATCCATACGCGGCGGCGCTCAAGCTGAGCGTACTCGCCCCCCCTGCGGCGACCGCGGTGCTGCCGTTCGCGCTGGTTGCCGTGGTCGAACTCAGCGGGGCGGACGGATTGACGGCGAGCAAGGCGATCCTCACTGCACTCGGAGTCCCGAGAGCCGCTCCGCCGCGAGGATTGCTCAAGGTGAATGAGAATGAAGCGTTGGCCTGGAGGGGCGATGCGTGTGTGAGCGTGATCGAGAGGATTTTGATCGTCTCTCCATCGGCGAAGGTCACCGATCCGGTGCTCTTCTGGTAATTGGTGCCGGCGACGGCCGTGCCATCGGTTGTGGCGTAATCGACGGAGACGCTGCCCCTGGCGCCGTCCGTGCGGACGATGCTGACGCTCACTCTGGGGACCGTCTCGGGAATCGTGAGCGTCGCGAGCGTGAAGTGGAGCGTGCCCGCGCCGGCGTCGGCCTTCCCAGCACTCGCATTGCTCGAGGAGCGCGATGCACTCGAGCGACGGACGGAGACAGTGCTGAGGGACGCTTGCAACGCGCCCGGTGTCGATGCGGATGCTGCGGCGGGGGCAGGGGCCGGAACCGCAGATGCCACGGAGCCACTGACGATATCATCGCGGAGCCGTTTGAGGAAAACGGCAAGCTGCGCGTTTGTGACGGCATCGTTGGGATTGAAGTGGCGGCTATCCACCCCCGTCATGATGCGCCTTGCGTACATCTCGCCGATTTCCTTATTGGCGGGGGAGTCCTCCGGCACATCCACGAAGATTGCGGATCCTTTCATGGCAGCGCCGACTCCCGTTGCGAAGGATCCGACGAGTATGCCGGCGAGGAAGGGTGCCGTGAGCGAGAGAACGAGTGTCCGTGTGTATGCCATACAGAAAAAGAGAAAAAGATATCGACGGACATTGTCCGAAAAATCGCGGGGAATTTCAAGCATTCCGTTGATGCTCCGTGCGAATGCGTTCTGACAATCCATGCTCTTGGGATTCGTGACGTTGTGCGACAGGCTCTGGCTGTGAAATAACTGCATTATTCCGAATGAAAATCTCACCTTCTTTTCTATGAATATTGGCTTAAAAAAGCCATAAACGCATCGTTTTAGCCACAACGATCAGAGATTGAAGTTGCTTTTTCCCCAATTTTATTCTATAATGGGAGCAATTCCCAACACCCACATGTTCCAGAGTGCACTGAACACTCATTCTCCTCTCTCGGTCTTCGTGGCGGGCTTCGTGCTCTCCTCGATGTACTTCGTGTTCATGCTCCTCTTGCTGCCGCTCGTGCTGCAGCGCTGAGGAAGGCATGCCCTTTGCGAAGAGACCTCCCGAGCGATGCTTGGGCACAAAGGCAATGCCATGAACTCTGTCGATGGAGACGATTTGCCTGCGAAAGAATGCTCCGATGCTCGGAAGACGCGGCGGATCAGGATCTTCAGAGGGATTTCTGTGTTGCACTTCGGATTGGAAACTAAGACTCGGGTTGGAATCGAGGCCGCAATTGCCCTTCCGGCGGGGATTGATACACTACCTCGGCTCAGATCTTTTGTTCGTGGAATGATTTTTTGCACAGGAGAAAAACCCGTCCGGGGGAAGGCTGCGGCGGAACTTGTCGCCGATGCATTCTCAAAGATTGTTCTTGATCATTTCATTCCCATGCCGTGGTGGCGGCCCTTCGACTCCGCTCAGGACCGCTTGCAAATGGCACACTCTTCTGATCTTTCTTCGTTACGCTTGCCGTGGTGGCGGAATTGGTAGACGCGCCAGCTTGAGGGGCTGGTATCCGCAAGGATGTGGAAGTTCGAGTCTTCTCCACGGCACCACACTTCGCTCCGCTTCACTGGATGTTCGCGGAGTGAAAGAAGCGGGGATGATGATTCCTCCGATGACCACTTCAGGCGAGCGGCTGCTCGGCCAGATCGCGAAGCATCGTCGATCCGACGCTCGTGATCTTCACTTCCATGAGGTGCCGGCCGCCGCTGGGATCCGTCGCGAGGAACGGTTCGAGGAAGCCGAACCAGACGAACGGCTCCCAGAGCAGCAGCGATTCCTCCAAAGCGAGATCTCTCTCAAGACCGCTCCTGTACTGCTCGCCCCTTTCCATGGCCGCGTTCCCTGCATCGGTGTACCAGGAAAGACTGACCCATCCATCCTCATCCGGTGTTCGTTGGAGAAGAGCTCCCACGCGCTCCGGAAATTCTTTTTGGAGTCTTCGCGCATTGCGAGACGGAAGACCGATGGCGCTGCGTCCGTAGTCCTCCCACGAGAGCTCAGAGCAGTACGCCCACAGCATCGCCATGAGTTGTCGCTCATGGGAAAGGGCCAGGAATTCCTCTGCCGCCGGAAGGATGCGCAGCGAACGGCCATCGATGGTCACAAGACCAAGAAGATCGACGAGGCAGCAGAACCGGTCGATGGTGCGCAGCTCCATCGAACGCTTTCCTTCCTCATTCTCTGTCTGTTTCCAATCGGGCATGAGCTCCGGGGGGAGAGGAATGTTCCGTCCCCGCGGCTGCGTGAGCAGCGGGACGAGCGCTTGGGCGAAATCCGCGGCGAACAATCCTTCATCCTCCAGATTCCACGTCCCATCGGCGGCGAGCTGTCGTAGAAGCACGCGCATGTCCCGCACGGCGGGCAGGTTGCGACAGTGATGCTCGGAAAGCAATGAGAGCCAACGGTTGCTCGCGGTCTCGAATGCCTGCGGGCGATCCGTGCGGTTGCGATGAAGAGAAGAGAGAAGACTCATAGGTTCGGTGCTGAGAGGGGAACATCATACATGTTCTTGCGTGTTCGTGAGCTTCGTAGAGCCTACGGCCTCCGCAGCGCCTCGAGCAACCCCTGCGCGGCGGCGGCGAGACGATCGAGGATCTGTTCGTCCTTGAGAGGAATGCGGAGAAAGGACTTGCCGCTTCGCAGATCTTTCTCGATGAAGGAGGAAAATCGCGGCGCGCCCGGACCGGATGCCGCTGCATTCGGCTTGGCGGCCATCTGAAGCTTTTCCAGGAACGCCATGCCTGCGGTCAATAACTCCCCAAGCGGAGAATCGGAAGCAGACTTCTCTTCCACAAGAGCGGCCGTCGCCTTCTCCTGAGCCTGACGCAGATCGTTCTCCGACGCCGCGATGTCCGGGGAGAGCGCGGATCCCGCCGTTTCCTCCGTCACTTTTTCCACCGCCTGCATGAAGCCCGTGAACTTCTTCTCGTTCAAGAGGATGGTGCTTTCTCCCCCGTCGAGGAGGCCTGTGAACAGAGACTGCTTGAAATTCACGAGGCCCAGGATGCGCTCCTCGATCGTGCCCTTGGCGACCATCGTGATGACGTGGACGGGCTTGCGCTGGCCGAGCCTGTGCACGCGGGAAATGCGCTGCTCCAAGACGGCGGGGTTCCAGGGGAGATCGAGATTGACGACGATGGACGCGGACTGAAGATTGAGCCCGATGCCCCCGGCGTCGGTGGAGAGAAAGACTCGACAGGCCGGATCGGCGCGGAAGCGGTCGATGATGTCCCTGCGCTTGGGGGCCGGGATCCCTCCGTGGAGATTCACAAAGCAGATCGCGCGCTTCTCCAATTCCTGCGCGACGAGGCGCGTCATGCGCTCCCACTGGCTGAAGATGACGATTTTTTCTTCGCGCTGTTCCAGCGCATCGCTCACGGTGGAGAACAACTCGTCGATCTTGGTGTCGTGGCGCGTGGATTGATCCAGGATGAACGTGCTGCAGCAGGCCATGCGCATGCAGCTCATGCTGATCATCAGCCGCTGGCGGTCCTTCTCGTGGAGGAACTTCTGCCGTCGCCACCGCGCGACGAGCCGCGAGACGATTTCCGCGTACTCCTGATGCACCTCCCATTGTTCCTTGGTGATGGGGACGAAGAGCGTGCGGTCCGTGCGCTCCGGCAATTGTTGGAGCACCTGCTTCTTGGTGCGACGCAGCAGGACGGACGCCAAATGCTCCTTAATGCGATGGAGATCCCGGTAGCCGATCACTTTCCCGGCCTCATCCGTCATCTGGTACGTGTGGAGGAACCGGAAGACCGGGCCCAGCCGGTACGGATCGATGAACTCCACGAGAGAATGGAGTTCCTCCAGGCGGTTCTCGATCGGCGTTCCGGTGAGGAGAATGCCGTAAGGGGATCGAAGGGACTTGATCGTGCGAGCCGTCACGGTCGCGCGATTCTTGACCTTCTGGCTCTCGTCGAGAAGAAGGAGATCGGGAGCGGTCTCGTTGATGACATCCCGGTCATGGATGGCGACGTTGTACGACACGATCGTGAAGAAGGCGTCGTTTTTCCACTGCTGCTTCCTGCGCGACCAATCGCCTTCGATCACCTGCACGGTGCGATCCGTGAAGGTTTCGATCTCGCGCTGCCACTGGTACTTGAGCGACGTCGGGCACACCACGAGCACGCGGCCAACCCCGAAGTGCCTGCTCATGAGCTCTGCAGCGGCGATCGCCTGCACGGTCTTGCCCAGACCCATGTCATCGGCCAGAAGGCTGCGTCCCGCGCGCGCGGCGAAGAGCACTCCTTCCTTCTGATACGGATACAGCGGCGTCTTGACCAGGGCATCGAGCGCGGCGCTCTTTTCGCCCTCGGGATACTGCTCATCGAGGATGCGCCCCCGGCGCTCTGCGTCGCGCAGCTCCAGAATGTAATCCATCGCGTCCTCGTAGCAGCGGAACTCCGGATCCATCTCCTGCGCCTCTTCCAGGAATGTCTCGATTCGTCCGATAGCGAGAGGCAGCAATGCTCCCGACGCGTCAAACACGCCGGCTGCCAGTGCGGCCATGCGCTGCTCCTCCTTCTTGCCGATGCGCAGCACGACCGCGCGTTGCATGCCGTAGCGCAGGGACAATGACGAATACGACGGACTGTATCCCTCCGCGATGATTTTCCGCAGGCCGCGTGTCCGCCGCAGGCGATCCCACACGCATTCGATATGGTCGCAGGTTCCA
This sequence comes from Candidatus Peregrinibacteria bacterium, assembly GCA_016178535.1. GTDB lineage: Bacteria > Patescibacteriota > Gracilibacteria > Peribacterales > Peribacteraceae > JACOTD01. The sequence goes on along the minus strand of JACOTD010000059.1, from coordinate 2,118 downwards.
AGCGTGTTCGTGCGGAAATCCTGGCAGGAGCAAAAATTGGCGCCGATCTCTCGGCTGCGGATCGCCACTTTGCATTGCTCTCCAGAAATCTTCTCTGTCACCGTGAAATCCGAGTACACGGGATGCTCTCCGGTATTCTTGATCGTGCAGGAGCGTTCCGGGCCGTCTTGTCGGCGCAGCCCGATCTGCCAGTCTTCGAGCGACAGATGATCGGGTTTATAGTGCCGGGGAATGCGCTTCTTGCGGTCCGTCGTCGTTGCTGCGGGCATGGGGGAATGGGGAAGGTCTATTGGAGTGTATATTCGTTTCATTGAATAATCTCGCAAAGTTTTCTGAACCCCTTCTCATCCAAAACCGCCGTCCCGAACTTTTTGGCATCATCGAGCTTGCTTCCGGCATCGTCACCCAGAAGAAGATACTCCGTCTTTTTACTGACCGAGCCGCTCACCTTCCCGCCGCGATCTTTGATCATCTGTCGAGCGTCTTCGCGGCTGAGCGTTGGGAGCGTTCCCGTGAGGACGAAGGTCTTCTCCGCGAACACCTGCGGCGCGGAGGAGCCCTCGGGCTGCAATGCGATGACTCCCGCGTCCTCGAGCTTCTCCAGGAGCTTCGCATGGTGCTTGTCTGCGAACCATTCGACCACGGACGCGACGACGACGTCGCCCACGCCATGGATCGCATTGAGGTCTTCGATCGAGAAACCGCGCACAGTCTTCGTGGTATCGGTCGGCTTGATGCCCTGGATCTTCACCTCGCGCGCCTCTTCGCCGAAGAGCGAGACCTGGGGGCGAATTCCCTTGAGCTCTTTGACGGTCAGATGATGCGTCGGCCACTGAATCCGCCGCGCGAGGAGATCGGCCATCTCCCGGCCCACGTGCCGTATGCCGAGCGAAAAGAGGAACCGCTCGAGGGGGATGCGCTTGGCGCGGTCGATGGATCGAAGCACGTTCTCGGCTTTCTTCTCCTTGTAGAGGGGAAGTTGGAGCACGTCCTCGAGCGTGAGCGTGAAGAGATCACTCGGATCGTCGATGAAGCCGCCCTCGAGGAGCGCCTCGATCGTCTCTTTCCCCAGGCCCTCGATGTTGAACGCGTAGCGGGAGACGAAATGTTCCAGCCGCTCCTGCTTTTGCGCGGTGCAGCGGAGATTGGGACAGCGGTGCATGACTTCGCCTTCTTCTCGCACGAGCGCGGTGCCGCAGCTGGGGCAGTCGGTGGGATAGCGGAAAGGCTTGGCGCGCTTCGGACGGAGATTGACCATGACCGAGACGACCTCCGGGATGACGTCGCCCGCCTTCTGCAGGATCACCGTGTCGCCGATGCGGACATCCTGCCGCTCAATCTCGTCGGCGTTGTGGAGCGTGGCGCGCGTGACCGTGGTCCCTGCGAGGAGGGTCGGCGTGAGGTGCGCCACGGGCGTGATGGCGCCGGTGCGCCCCACCTGGAGGACGATCGAGAGCACCTGCGCGGTTTTCTGCTGCGCCGGGAACTTGTACGCGCGTGCCCAGCGCGGGGCTTTGGCCGTCGATCCGAGTTCGCGCTGGAGGCGGCGGTCGTTGACCTTGAGGACGAGCCCGTCGATAGCGAAGGGGAGGCGTTCGCGTTCGTCTCGAATCTCCTCGAAGAACGCCTGGATCTCCTGCACGGAATCGACGACGCGGAATTGCCGGCTGACGGGGATGTGGAGGGCATCGAAGAATTCCAGAACGGCTTCTTGGGAGGAGAGACCGAGCTGGTCGGCGCTGTCGCCATGGAGCGTGTAGCAGAGCATCCGGAGCTCACGCGCAGCCGCGATCTTCGGGTCGAGCTGGCGGACGGAGCCGGCGGCGGCATTGCGGGGATTGGCGAAGCGTTCGCCCTCCGAGAGATTCTCGTTGACCTTTTCGAGCGCCGCTTTCGTCATGTACACCTCTCCCGAAATCTCGAGGAAGCTCGGCGGCTTTTCGATCTTCATCGGAATCGAGAAGCGCAGCGGCAGGCTCTCGATCGTCCGCACCGTGTGCGTCACGTCCTCCCCTTCGATGCCGTTGCCGCGCGTGAGTGCTCGTCGATACACATACTGGACATTTCCTTCCTCTGAAGTCTGAACTCTGAAGTCTGAAGTCTTCCCCGTCTTGCGTC
>JACOTD010000037.1 GCA_016178535.1 Candidatus Peregrinibacteria bacterium | reverse complement strand
GCCGAGCTTAATAGCGAATTCTTGGGTCGATGGTGGCATAGAGCGCGTCGATGACGAGGTTGACGAACACGATTCCCGAGACCACGACCAGGTTCACCCGCTTTAATTGGCGAACAGCCAAACCCTTGGCAGCTTCTTCACCGCCAGGATGCGATGAGCCGACATCGAGGTGCCAAACCGATCCGTCGCTGTGGGCGCTTGGGATCGATCAGCCTGTTATCCCTAGAGTAACTTTTATCCGTTGAGCGATGCCCCACCCACGTGGAGTGTTAACCGGCAATTTAAATTGCCGGTTAACATGGGCACCGGATCACTATCACCGACTTTCGTCTCTGCTCGGCCTGTAAGCCTCACAGTCAGGCCCACGTGTGCGATTACACGACCACGCCGATTTCCATCCGGCGCTAGTGGACCTTTGCGCGCCTCCGTTACATTTTAGGAGGCAACCGCCCCAGTTAAACTACCCGGCAAACACTGTCCCCCGCGCCGTTTCAGCGACGGGGTGAGATGCAGCGGAACGCGAGGGTGGTATCTCAAGGTCGGCTCCAACCCGACCGAAGTCGGGGCTTCAACGCCTCCCACCTATCCTGCGCACGCAAACCAATGCATCAATGTCAGCGTATAGTAAAGCTTCATAGGGTCTTTTCGTCCTTCCGTAGTCTACCCGGCATTTGCGCCGGGATTGAAATTTCACCGGACCTCGCGTAGAGACAGTGACCAGACCGTTGTACCATTCGTGCGGGTCGGAACTTCAACGCTGCGCGAATTGACAATTGAAAATTGAAAATTGACAATTCTCAATGTTCCTCCTGGTGGTTAGCCAAGAACTCCTCGAATGAGGAGCGCACATACCTGCTCTTAATGAGCAACGATTGTTTTTTATGCATGGATCGATTTTCCATGCCCTGCATCGCTGCAGGGATCGGACTCTATCATCACCCTTCGGGTGCAATTGATAATTGACGATTGAGAATTGAAAATGTTGGCAGTCGCCCAGACTTCTGAACTTCTGCTGAATTTTCAATTTTTCATTTTCAATTTTCAATTCCCGTCAGGGGCGTGGCGTGTAGTCTCTGAGGAGCCCTTAATTATTCTTTATCATCCCAACCAAAACCATAGACATAAGCTGCCTGCCCTTGTAAGGATCGAACATCATTGAAAATGCCATCTAATGAAGCACGTAATTCAGTAAAGATATTTCTGACGTCTTCTTGTGCTTCTGGAGATACATCTTCAATCTCAACATCCTTCGCATCTCTACTCTGAAGGATTTTTTGAAGCTTAATGGCAGCTTGAAGTTGTTCTCTATCAATCAGTGCCCATACAACACTTTGTGCAGCAGTATGAGACAATTGAGTACGTTCTTGTTCAGCAAGGCCTAAGGCTTTTTGCAGCTTCTTTGCCTCTGGGATTTCTCTTATTTTAGTCATAAGGTTTCCTGCTGATTGTCCGCAGCAGATGATTGTCACTTTACACTTCATAAATGGAATGTCAAGTACATCTGCATTCTCGGATATTCCAGCATATAGCCACGTTTTACACTAGTGTGAGGTACAAACGATCAAAATTAAATTTTAGAAATCGGCATAAAAGAATTGATGGAACTGTTTTTCAAACACAACTGGATTCCTTAGTGCTCCAGCCCCAGTTTTCATCCCTGCTGAACTTCAACTGTATCTAGAAGAAGTTTTTGCAGGCACGAAAACTGGAGCTGGATTCGGGCAAGTGTTTATCGACCACCCGACAAGGAATTTCGCTCTGGACTTACACAATAAATTATTGTGTGGATAACATTACTATTCTGCTATCCCTGCATATCGCTATGCAGATGGGACCATATCATCATCCTTCAATGGAAGGATGTTTGGCGTATGGTCTCTGAGGATTCTGATCAAAGCCTCTCTTGGTTTTTGATGATTCATGGTTTGAACGACTTTCGCGATCTGCACGAGTCCATCGAACGTACGATGGTAGCCACGCTCCATCCACTCAACGCACTTGGCGAATGATTTAAAATCGTTTCGTTTCGCGGAGTGCAATTGATGGCTACGGAAGAAAGGAATAATGATCCTCAGTAAATCCTCTCTCCGTTGAACGTAGTACATATAAAGATCTTCTTTGTGATTATCGAAGCGCTTGTTGCAATACACTTCTCCTATCCCAAAGAATTCACGAAGTTCGTAGAGACACTCAAGACTTCGCTTTCCTTGAGTGACCACGAATCGATGAGCCACCTGGTAACCGGTTCGGTATCCTCTCCGATTGGCACGATCCGGTTGTCGGACGAAACCAATCGAGAAACATCCTTCACCGTCTACGAATCCAAGTACCCATCCTAATTTGATCAATCTTTCCTGCTGATTTTCTGCACTGGTCGGATTGTCACTCATAGGAAGAGTGTACTATCGTACACCTTCGATACAAGTACCGCCAGATACTCAGTTTTTCCAGCATATAGCCAAATGCTCATCATGCCGTTACCGGCATGGAGGGCAGCGATCTACCTTAGGACCGTTATAGTTACGGCCGCCGTTCATCAGGGCTTAGTTCGAAGGCATACACCCTCTCACGTGACCTTCTGACACTGGGCAGGCATCAGCCCCTATACATTGCCTTACGGCTTCGCAGGGACCTGTGTTTTTGATAAACAGTCGCCTGGTCTCTTTTGTTGCAGCCAGCCCCACTTTTGACTCTAGAACAGACTTTTCCGGATTCTCTTTTTCAGCTCGTGTTTCGCGCTCCCATGATGTTTCAGTCGTGTTTCACGCAGAGTTGCATCGTCTTTGGCACGGTATGCTTCCGCATAGACGAGAATCCATTTGCCATTCTTTCGAACAGTTGAAGTCTGCCGATTGTTGTTGTGTTCAGACAAGCGACGTTTCAGATCTGAGGTTTTACCGATGTAGATCTGTTTCGTCACATCATGCTGGATCACATACACAATCCACATAGTGATTCATACTACCACTTTGAAAGTCAAAAGTGGGGCTGGCAGTCCTTATTCCGAAGTTACGGACGCTTCATTGCCGAGTTCCTTAACGCGAGTTTTCCCGTTCGCCTCGGTCTCCTCGACCACCCCACCGGTGTTGGTCTGCGGTACGGTTTCACGAGGTTCTATGAGCGATGGTTTTCTTGGAAACAGAAAGGGATGGACTCATCCGGACAAGCCGGGTGATCGGGATCAGAGCTCAACTCAGCCCGAGGATTTGCCTTCGAGCCTCAACGCTTCGCTCCTTCCACGTGCAGTCAATGCACACGCTCCAATCTTCCCATTCCGTCACACCGCTCCTCGATGTCAGTTCTCCTTTTTGCGGAACGTACCCAGCCCCTCTTTCCGTCGTCGCCATAACTTGCAACAAACGATCCGGAAGCACTTTTTGCTTCAACGGAAAGAGGGGCTGGACAGAGGCTCCGAAAACTCTTGAACAGACACCGCTGACGACCCCCGTGAAGTGCAGGAATATTGACCTGCTCTCCATCGGCTACGCCTTTCGGCCTGACCTTAGGACCGACTAACCCCACGCCGATTGCCGTTGCGTGGGAAACCTTGGGGATTCGGCGGGCAGGGTTTTCACCTGCCTAGTAGTTACTCATGCCAACATTCTCGCTTCCGTCCGCTCCACCTGGCCTCGCGGCGCGGCTTCACGGCTGGACGGAACGCTCCTCTACTCCCAGCCCCAGTTTTCGTTCCTGCGATAATTCCTTCCAGATACTCTGGAAGAAGTTTCAGCGGGTACGAAAACTGGGGCTGGGTCACCGCTTCGGTGTACCGTTTAGCCCCGTTGAGTTTTCGGCGCATCCATGCGTCGACCAGTGAGCTGTTACGCTTTCTTTAAAGGATGGCTGCTTCTAAGCCAACTTCCTGGTTGTCGAAGCATCGACACTTCCTTTTCCACTGAACGGTACTTGGGGACCTTAGCGAATGATGGGGGTTCTTTCCCTTTCGACGATGGCAGTTCGCTGTCACCGTCTCACTCCCCATTCCAAAAGGCGGGTATTCGGAGTTTGTCAGGATTTGGCAGGTCGAGGTGACCCCCGCATCCAAACAGTATCTCTACCCCCCGCCGTGCGAATGGAGGCTGCCCCTAAAGGCATTTCGAGGAGAACCAGCTATCTCCGGGTTCGGTAAGCTTTTCACTCCCATCCACAGGTCATCCCAACGTCTTGCGATACGTTATGGTTCGGGCCTCCATCCGCCTTTCGGCGGACTTCACCCTGCCCATGGATAGCTCACCCGGTTTCGGGTCTTGTGCGTGCGACTCGTCCAGCCCCACTTTCCGCTGTCGCTGTAACCACATCCGAATCGGTCGGAAATAGTTTGAGCAACCAAGGAAAGTGGAGCTGGACTGCGCCCTATTCGGACTCGCTTTCGCTACGGATCCGGCTAGTGACTGCCTTATCCAAGCCACACACAACAAACTCGTTGGCTCATTATGCAAAAGGAACACCGTGACCCAGCCCCTCTTTCCGTCGTTGCTATAACGTGCAACAAACGTTCCGGAAGCACTTTTTGCTTCAACGGAAAGAGGGGCTGGGCTCCGATTCCTTGAACGCATCACATTTCAGAGACTATTTCATCCCCCTTTCGGGGTGCTTTTCACCGTTCCCTCACGGTACTATCCGCTATTGATCTCTGCATCTGTTTAGCCTTGGATGGTGGTCCACCCGGTTGATTTCTTTTCCTCTGGTACGTGAGATGTTTCAGTTCCCAGAGTGACCCTCCAGCCCCAGTTTTCGTGCCCGCTGAAATTTCTTCCAGAAGATCTGGAAGGAATTGTTACAGGAACGAAAACTGGGGCTGGATCACGAGACATAACTCTCGTGGGGTTTCCCCATTCGGAGATCTCCGGTTGATAGCGCCTGCCTAGCGGCTCACCGAAGCTTATCGCAGCTGGCCACGTCCTTCGTCGGAATGCAGAGTTGAGGCATCCATGTGATGCGATGAGTAACATTTTCATTGGTTAGCCGGCGGTTTAAACCGCCGGCTAACCAATACTGCTCATGTGCTACGACCTGGATACGCGCCACGCAACGGCGAAGCCGTATGCGGGGCAGATCGTCGAACACATGTCCGCGCTCCCTGCTCGGACTACTTACCGAGAAGAGAGCTTGTCCCGCATCGACGCCCTCGATGCCACTCAGGGCAAGCAAGCGTCTGATACGGGATGAAATTACAAAATATATACATTCTTCATGGTGCCGATGCTTTCAAGGAGCATGGGATGAGGAGGCCGTTCCCGTTTGCATCGCAGCTGTATGACCCATTCGGGTCAAAAAAAACGGGCGGCTCACGCTCACCCGCAGAATGACAGAATCCCCGCTTCACGGGGCTCTCATCCTACGGGTGGTCGCGGTGCATCATAAGGCGCAGGGTAGTCTAAGATTGGAAAAGGGAAGGGTCAAGGAGAAAGGATAGGTTTTGGAAGAGACAATGCGGGAAGTTGTTTCTCTACTCACAGGGAAGCGGTTCAGTGCCACGGCGGTTCAGCGGTTCAACAATGGAAGCTCCTGAACCGCTGAATCACTGTCACGCGTCCTCCATGGCCTCCTCGCTCGCGGCTTCCTTCATTTCCTCTTTCGCGGTTTCGCCGAACGCGTCGACTGCAGAGCCTTCCTCGATGCCCGCGGCCACCTCCTGGGCGGACTCGCGTTCGCCTTCCTGGAGCTCGGAGATCTGATCGACATCCTGGGCGATCTCCGCCGCTTCCACTTCGGCTTCGACGCGCGAACGCATCTCCACTTTCTCGATCTCGCCTTCTTGGATGGTCACGCGTTCCTCGGGCGCGACTTCATCTTTGAACTTGAGAAGTTCGACTTTGAGTCCCAGCGCCTGCAATTCTTTGACGAGCACGTTGAAGGATTCGGGAATGCTGGGGCGGCGGATGCCCTCGCCCTTCACGATCGACTCGTAGGCTTTGCTGCGGCCGATGACGTCGTCGGATTTGATGGTGAGCATCTCCTGGAGCGTGTAGGCGGCACCGTAGGCTTCGAGCGCCCACACTTCCATTTCGCCGAAGCGCTGCCCGCCGTGCTGGGCCTTGCCGCCGAGCGGCTGCTGCGTGACGAGGGAATAGGGGCCGACACTGCGCGCGTGGATCTTGTCTTCGACCAGGTGGAGGAGCTTGAGCATGTACACCATGCCGACGGCCGTCTCGTGCGCGAACGCTTCGCCTGTCCGCCCGTCGAAGAGCTGCACTTTGCCGGATGCCGGGAGCTTGGCGACCTGCATGAACGTATCGATCTGTTCGGTGGAGATGCCGTTGAGCGGCGGGGTAGCGATCGTGATTCCGAGCGCCTTACAGGCCCAGCCCAAGTGCGTCTCGAGGATCTGGCCGATATTCATGCGGGAGGTGACCCCGAGCGGGTTGAGGATGATGTCGACGTGCGTTCCGTCTTCCAAAAACGGCATGTCCTCGCGCGGGACGACGCGGGCGACCACTCCTTTGTTGCCGTGGCGTCCGGCCATCTTGTCGCCCACTTGGATCTTGCGCGTCTGCGCGACGAAGACCTTGATCTGCTTGATGACGCCTGTAGGCAGTTCATCGCCCTCTGCACGGTCGAAGATGTGGACGTCGACGACTTTGCCGCCGGCTCCCCCGGGAAGCCGCAGGGAGCTGTCCTTCACGTCTTTGGCTTTGTCGCCGAAGATCGCTTGGAGCAGACGTTCTTCCGGGGTCAGCTCGGTTTCGCCCTTGGGCGTGATCTTGCCGACGAGGATGTCGCCCTCGTGCACCGTGGCGCCGATGCGGACGACACCGTCGGTTCCCAGATCCTTGAGCTTCGTCTCGCCGACGTTGGGAATGTCTCTCGTGACGATCTCGGGGCCGAGCTTGGTGTCGCGGACATCCGTGATGTACGACTCGATGTGGATGGAATCGAAATGGCCTTCCTGGACGATGCGATCGGAGATGATGACGGCATCCTCGAAGTTGTACCCCTCCCACGAGAGGTAGGCGACGAGGAGATTCTGCCCCAGCGCCAGTTCACCGTTCTCCACGGCGGCGCCATCCGCGAGGCTCTGGCCCCGGCGGACCGCAGAGCCGCGCGCGACTCGGGGGCGCATGTGGAAGCAGGTTCCTTGATTGCTGCGGACGAACGTGTGGAGCCGGTACGTCTGCTTGCGACCCGAGCGGTAGACGACGGCGACTTCCTGCGCGTCCGCCGCGGTCACTTCGCCGTCCTCCTCGGCGAGCACCGCGTGACCGGAGGCGCGGGCCGCGAGACCCTCGATGCCCGTGCCCACGAGCGGAGCATGCGGGCGGATGAGCGGCACGGCCTGGCGTTGCATGTTCGTGCCCATGGAGGCGCGCGTGTTGTCGTCGTGTTCCAGGAACGGGATGAGGGACGTGGAGATGGAGAGAATCTGGCGCGGGGAGACGTCGACGTGCGTCACGTCGCGCACGTGCGCGAGGAGCGGCTCGCCCGCCTTACGGGAGGAGACGCGGGTGGTGAGGAATTCTCCTTCATCGCTGAATTTCGTCTGCGCCTGGGCGATCGTGAGATGGCGTTCCTGCTCGGCGTCGTTGTAGATGATCTTGCTCGTGACGTACGCGCGCACCGGGACGGACTGCATGCCCGCCTTCTTGAGAACCGAAATGACCTTGCGCGCGATCTCCTTCGTCTCCACTTTGTCCCCTTCTTTGAGAATCACTCTGCGGCCGTCTTTCACGATCACATCGATCATGCGACCGTGGACTTTGTCCGGATCGAAGGGGGCGGTGTGCTTCACTTCGCGGTACGGCGTCTCGAGGAACCCGTACTCGTTGACGCGCGCGAAGCCGGCCAAGTGGACGACGAGGCCGATGTTGGGGCCTTCCGGCGTGGCGATGGGGCAGATGCGGCCGTAGTGGCTCGTGTGGACGTCGCGGACATCGAAGCTTGCCCTCTCGCGCGAGAGGCCTCCCGGACCCATGGCGGAGAGACGGCGCTTGTGGGCGAGTTCGGCCAACGGATTCGTCTGATCCATGAACTGCGAGAGCTGCGAGCTCGCGAAGAACTCGCGCATGGCGGCCGTGATGGGCCGGCAGTTGATGAGCTGGGTGGGGGTGACGGTCTCCAGGTCCATGACCGTCATGCGATCCTTGACGATGCGCTCGGTGCGCACGATGCCCACGCGGTACTTGTTCTGCACCAGTTCGCCGACCGACCGGATGCGGCGGTTGCTGAGGTGATCGATGTCATCGGCGACGCCTTGACCGTTATTGAGCCGCACGAGCTCGCGGAGGATCTCGAGGAAATCGCGGACCTGGAACACGCGGTGCGCTTCGTCGCTGGGAGTTGCGAGGTTGAAGCGCCGGTTGAGCTTGTAGCGCGCGATGTTGCCCATGTCGTACTTCTTGAAGTCGAAGAAGAGCGAATCGATGAGCTGCTTGGCGTTCTCCGGGGTGGCGAGATCGCCGGGGCGGATCTTGCGGTAGACGCTCTGGTAGGCTTCTTCGACGGTGTGCACGGAATCTTTGTCGAGGGTGGCGAGGATGTAGTCGTGATCCGCGCTCGTCACGTCCTTGAAGAGATCGAGGATGTCTTTGTCGGCCGGATACCCGAACACGCGCAAGAGTTGCGTGATGGGGATCTTGCGCTTGCGATCGATCTTGCAGCTGATGATGCCCCTGCGGTCGGTTTCGATCTCCAGCCACACGCCGCGCTTGGGGATGATCTTCGCCGCGTGGTACTTGGGATGGTCGGGCATCTGCGAGAAGAACACGCCCGGCGAGCGGACGAGCTGATGGACGACGACGCGCTCGATGCCGTCGACGATGAAGGTCCCGTTCTCGGTCATGAGCGGAATGCTGCCGAGGAAGACGTCCTGCTCCTTGATTTCGCCCGTCTCCTTATTGATGAGCTGCACGTGGCCCTTCATGGCCGCCTCGAAGCTGAGATTCCTGCGACGGCAGGTGTCGGGGTCGTACTTGGGAGAATCGAACGTGTGGCCGAGGATCCGCAGCTCCATCTTCTTGTTCGAGAAATCGGTGATGGGACTGATCTCCTCAAGCAATTCCTTGAGCCCCTCGGTGAGGAACCACTTGTAGCTCTGGATCTGCATCTCGATGAGGGAGGGCACTTCGGCGGCGCTCTCCTCATCCACGAGGTACGCGCGTCCGTCCTCGATGCGATGGACGCGAATCTCCCCCGGGAACGTCTGCGCGATGGAAGGGATGCGCCCTGCGGAGGGAACGATGTGGGCGTTGAGAGCAGGCAAGACGGTGTCATCCACGTGCATCTGGTACGGGCGCTTGGGGACGGAGACGATCTTCCTGGGAACATCCGACTTCTTCTCCTGTTGCCTTGCCGACGGTCGCAACGAAAATCCGCGCGAAGGCTGGGGGGCTTTCTTCACGAGCGCTTTGGGGGCGGGTTGCGGCTTCTTCACGGTGACAGGCTTTGCCGCGGGAGCGCTCTTCTTCGCCTTGGCAACCTTCTTGGGGGGCGACTTCTTCACGGGAGCGGGTTTCTTCACTGCTGCTTTCTTCGCGACTTTTTTGAAGGTGGGCTTCTTGGAGGCACGCTTCGAGGGCTTTTTCTTCGACGCGACTTTCTTCTTGGTTGCCATAGAAAAGGAGAAGGAAGAACAGACCTGACGCCGAAAGCGCAGGAAGAAACGAGACACGGCACTCAAAACTCAATCGAAAGCCGCCGTGCGATGTGGGGGAAGTGTAGGGAAATGGAGAAGGAGGTCAAATGATTTTTGACGGGTTCGGAGTACCGAATATCCGAATCCTCTTTCACAAATACGAGAAAATGCTATTCTTCCGGCATGCGCTATACGAAGGAACATGCCGGCAAATGGGTGGCGGTGAAGAAAGACAAGGTCGTAGCGACGAGCAAGGATTTTGCGCCGCTGCGGAAGAAAATTGCCAGCCGCAAGGATGCCGCAAGCATTCGCTATTCCTTAGTCCCGAGAGGCATGGTAACGGGAATGCTATGAGATGAGCGTGATACCAATTTGCGAATTAAACGATAGGAATTCTCATCGAATGAGACCCTCCGTCGAATGCCGCGAAGCGTTCCGCATAGCGAAGAATGACCCTCAATGATCTCAGGACATTCCTAACGTTTCGAATGCGAAGTGGCATGAGGTTGCTGCATCGTCACGCAGTGGAACGCCCCGAGGCCCCAGATGAGATCACGTGCATTGATGGCGGCGATGCGGCGATCGGGGAAGGCTTTTTGAAGAACCTCGATGGCAACGGCGTCGTTGGGGTCATCGAAGACGGGGAGCAGGACGACGGCGTTCCCGATGTAGAAATTTGCGTACGTCGCGGGGAGACGCTTGCCATTCCAGAGAACCGGTTTGGGGAGCGGGAGCGGAATGATCTCGAACGGATGACCGTCCTGGTCGGTCAATGTTTTGAGATGTTCGAGGTTCTTCTGGAGAGAGCCGTGATTCTCATCGTTGGGATCTTCCTCGATGATTGTGACAATGGTCGAGGGATTGACGAAGCGGGCAAGCGCGTCGATGTGGCCGCTCGTGTCATCCCCCGCGATGTCACCGCGGAGCCACAGGACCTTGGCGACGCCGAGATAAATTCTGATACGTTCTTCGATCTGTTCCTTGGAAAGATCCGGATTGCGATTGGGATTGAGGAGACAGTTCTCGGTCGTGAGGAGCGCCCCTCTTCCATTCACATCAACGGAGCCTCCCTCCAGCACCATCGGCACGGCAACGCGCTCAAGGCCGGTGATCGCGGCGACGGCTTCGGGCACGTGATCGTCGAGATTGTGTTCCCAATGATTGCCCCAGGCGTTGTAGCTCCAATGCGTGAGGACGGCTTCGCCGCGATCATTCTTCAGAAAAATCGGTCCGCAATCGCGCGCCCAGGCGAAGTTACTCGGGAAACGATGCAGGTGGACGCGTTCGCCAGAGACACCCGCGCTCTCCATGTGCGACTCGGCGATCCGCTGCACGGCATCATCATGGATGAGGATGCGGACGTCCTCGCCCGTTTCGAGTTCCTTGACCATACGCGCCCAGATTGAGTGAACGGTCTCGAATTTCCCCGGCCAGTGCCGCTCGTCGTGCGGCCAGATGAGCCACGTCGCCTCGTGCGGCTCCCATTCGGCCGGCATGCGGTAGCCAAGCGCGCCGGGAGTGCCGGAGGAGGGAGAGAGAGACATCAAAGAAATTGAAAATTGAAAATTTTGGGAGTGAAGCTCATCCTCACGGATTGCTTCCATCATTTTCAATTATCCATTCTCAATGATCAATTCATTCCGACACAGCCAATGCTCCATACATGTCCGATCTTCTATTCTCAAAGAATCGCCACGCGTCTTGCAGCGGCCGAACCTTATCCAAATCACACTGCGCGAGAAGCACCGCCTCCTCATCCCCTGTCCTGGCGAGGATCGCGCTCGAGGGATTCGCGACGAAGGAGCCGCCCCAAAATCGGAGATGATCTTCCGTACCGCAGCGGTTGACGGCGGCAACGTAGACATTGTTGCAGGCGGCGTGCCCGAGCATGGCGTTGCGCCACATCTGCTCCCAATCGCCCGTGATGTTCTCCTCGACTGCAGCATCCACCGCGCCGATCGCCGTGGGGTAGAGGATGAGCTCTGCCCCCTGAAGCGCCGCGATGCGCGCTGCCTCCGGATACCATTGATCGAAGCAAATGAGCGGCGCGATCCTGCCGAATGGCGTATCGAAGACCTTGATCCCCGTATCGCCCGGCGCGAAGTAGCGCTGCTCGTGGTAGAGGGCGTCTTCGGGGATGTGCGTCTTGCGGTAGGTGCCGATGATCTCGCCATCCGGTCCCATCACCACGGAGGTATTGAAGTGCTTCCCTCCCGCATTCTCGAACAGGGATCCGCCGACAAGGACGATCTTCAATCGTCGCGCGAGTTCGCTGAGTTTCTCTGTGGTGGGACCGGGGATCGATTCGGAACGTTCGAAGGCGAAGGCGTCATCGGGGCGCTGGCAGAAGTAGCGGCTCTGGAAGAGCTCCGGAAGTACCACGATCTGCGCGCCCTTCCCGGCAGCGTCTTCCACCATCGCGAGAGCCTTTGTGATGTTCTCCGCAGGCTCCGACGTCATGGACATTTGGACGAGGCCGAGGGCGATAGGGCGGGGCATGGAAGATTGGGTTCGCGATCTTGAACATTATCCAAACAAATTTTCGTGGTTATCCGTGGCATGGAAGGTGATGATTTCATGGCCATCCGTAGCGCGGCCGAGCTCATAGAGCAATATCCAGTCGCCTTCGATGTGACAATCGCGCATGCCTGCCCAATCGCCTTGCAACGGATGATCTTTGTATTCCATCGGCAGGGGCTTGCCATCGATAAGCATATCCATCAAAGCCACGACCTTCTGCATTTTTCTGCCGGAGCGCTGCATCTTCAGATAGTTGCGCCGGAAGCGCTTTGTATGGCGCGGCGTCCTCATGGTCACAATTTTTTCAGCGAATCAAAAAATTCCTTCTTACCCTTGTACGTGCGCACACCTATACCACGAGCAGCTTCTCTCAAATCCCGGCGTAATCGTGCATTCGGAATTTCCTCCGGCTGTACCGGCGAAGGCGCGAACGGCAACCCGCCCGAACGTTTCACCTCCATATAAAACAGAATGATCGCCTGCGACGGCTTGATGCCCTGCAACGCGAGTATCTGCTCCGCTTGACGCTGGAGAACGGGATCGATGCGTTGTTGGATACGCCCTGGAGTCATAGACTGAAGATGAAGATAAATATAGTACAATTGTATTCTCGATGCTTCGGCAAATCAAGTGTCGCGCCCTACAGCCCCAAGAGCACCGCCGCGACCCACGGGAAGGCCACGGTCACATCGCTCTGGATGATCTGGTAGTAACTCGTCGTGGCGAGTTTGTCCCAGGTGATCTTCTCCTTGCCGCCCGCGCCGGAGTACGAGCCGTAGGACATGGGCGACGATCCGATTTCGACGAACCCGCCCCAGTCGCGGACGTTGCCATGGAGCTTGAGGTCGTGCTTGAGCGACGGGACAATGCAGATCGGGAAGTCGGCCGCGATGCCTCCGCCCAGCTGCAGGAAGGCGATGGGAGCGGTCTTCGCCGTCTCCATGTACCAGTCGTACATCCAGGTGAAGTATTCGAGCCCGGTTTTGATGATGTGCGGATCGAGGAGCGGAGTTTTCTCCGTTCGATATTTTCCGCCGTACGTGTAGCTCGCGAAGATGTTGCCCATCGTGGAATCCTCGAAGCCCGGGATGACGATGGGGATCTTCTTCTTATACGCGGCGTACGCCCAGCAGTCGTTCTCGTTGGCCATCGGATCAGCCTCGATCAAGCCCTCGGAGAAGAGTCGCCGGAAGTATTCGTGGGGGAAGAAGCGATGACCGTTCTTCTGCGCGTCCTTCCACATCTTCAGGAGATGCGGTTCCATGATACGCACGCTCTCATCTTCCGGAAGGAACGTATCGGTGATGCGCCGCAACCCGGCATCCCTGAGTTCCGCCTCCTGCTCCGGGGTGAGTTCCGTGTAGCGCGGGATGTAGGCGTAGTGGGAGTGCGCGACGTAGCGGTAGTACGATTCCTCGTGATTGGCGGCGGTCGCCGAGACGAGGTGGACTTTGCCCTTGCGGATGAGCTCGGCGAGCGTGACGCCCACCTGGAAGGAGCTGAGCGCGCCGGCAATCGTGACGACCAGTTTGCCGCCGCGATCGAGGTGATCTTTGAGCCAGAGAGCGGCTTGGAGGGTGGAGCCTCCGTTGCAATGTCTGAGCGTCCTCTCGGCGAACGTGGAGACCGGCGTCGTGCTCTCCTTCACGTCGGAAGAAACAGTGCCGGAGCCGGCTGTCCCGGGCGGTTCAATGACGATGAATTTTTTGAGAGCCGGGGAGAGGCGGTTGAATTTCTTCTTGGAGGGCATGAGGAGTGAGGAACGCAGTAGCGCGATGATAGAACAACGCCAAGGATGCGCTAGAAAGTTTTTGACACGTCTCTCCACAGCACTATACTCCCGTCCTGTTTCCCATCCGTGAGCAGAGATGAACGTCCCCCCGCCGGAGGCAGCACCGAGAAGAACAGCGAGACACAGAAGTGAAGTCTCTCACCGCTACATGCGTGAACGATGGCAGAGTTTCCTGTCGCAGGATGATCGCGGAATGCTCATGATCGAGGGGGTGCCGGTGGACCGGATCGTGCAGAAGTACGGCACACCGCTCTACGTAATGGTGGAGAGCGAAATTCGCTCGCGGCTGCGGCGATTCAAAAAGACCTTCGGCCCGACGATCAGCCTGCAGTACGCGGTGAAGTGCAACAGTAATCTCGAGATTTTGCGCATCGTTCGAGAGGAAGGTTTCGAACTTGACTGCGCGAGCGTGGGGGAACTGATCCTGGGATTGCTCGCAGATTTCAAACCGCGTCAGTTGGTGCTCACGAATTTGTTCAAGAGCGAGCAGGATCTCTACTTCGCAGCAAAGATGGGCATCCAGGCCATCACGGCCGACTCATTGGAGGACATCGAGCACATCGCGCAGACCGCCAAGAAACTCAAGAAGCACATCGACATCATGATCCGCGTGAACCCCATGCTGCAGGTCGGCTCGTGGTCTTCCCGCGGGAATAAATACGGCATCCCCATCGGGTACATCGGTCGGGCGATCGATCTGGCGCGCAAGAGCCCCTACGTGGACTTCCAGGGCTTCCACTTCTTCGGCGGCTACGTGTATCAGACGAGAGTCTACAAAGCGGCGGCGCGCGTCTTCGTGAAGCTCATGAAGCGCTGCTTCGATCGGGGCATCCGTGTCCGGCGCTTGGATCTCGGGGGCGGCTTCCCTGCCGCGGTCGGTGACGAGCACGCATTCCCCATCGAGAAGATGAAGGATTTTCCCTCCTACTTCCAGCGTCTGATGGATCGCCATGGCCTGCCGCCAGTCGACCTCATCTTCGAGCCGGGTAAGGCCATCATCCTCAATGCCGGCATCGGATTGATGAAAGTCATTGCGCGCAAGCGGCTCGGAGCCAAGAGCCGCATGGTCAACGTGGATGGTTCCAGCTACAACTTCATTCCAGACACGCTCGTGCAGGGCGCCATTAAGGTCTCCGAGGGGGGACTGCGGTACGACGTGCTGCCCGCCACACAAATGAACGCTCCTCGGATACACTCAGTCACCATCGGGGGCAACACGTGCGACTGCTGGGACCTGATGGCCCATGGTGTCGAATTGCCGAAACTGCATGCCGGAGACATCGTCGCCATCATGGACGTGGGAGGGTACGCCCAGGTGCTGGCGAACAACTTCAACACCATCAAGCGCGCTGCGGTGGTGATGATCTCTCCTGACGGAAAGATGCGCCTGGTCCGGCGCCGTGACCGCTACAGCGAAATGTTCGCGCCCGAGCTCGATGTCCTCAAGCTCGCCGGCCCCAATGAACTTGAGAAGTATAACAATCTCTACCGCGTGAACGTCGATCAGATCTGGAAGGAGGGCGGCATGACGAAGGCGGAGCGGAAGCAGAATGAGCGCGCCAAGAAAGCCTTCGAAACGGCGGAGCGGCAGCTTGCCGTCTCCAACAAAAATGGGATGGAAGGGAATGGAAGACGGTGAAAAGCGGTTCCCTTCGATCCGACTCGGGGCGGGCAGTGGTTCAGTGGTTCAACAATGGAAGTCACTGAGCCACGTTGCGCGCTGCTCCAAAGCGGCGCCCGACCTCGTCCCAATTCACTATATTCCAGAATGCCTTCACGTAGTCAGGACGCTTATTTTGGTACGTGAGGTAGTAGGCATGCTCCCAGACATCCACGCCGAGGATCGGCGTCTTCCCTGACGAAAGGGGTGAATCCTGATTGGCCGTACTTTCCACTGTCAACTGCTTGCTGTCCACTGTCAGCCAAGCCCAGCCGGAGCCGAACTGGCCCTTGGCGGCCGTCTCAAACTTCTCCTGGAATTTCTCGAAGCTCTCGAAGGTCTTCTCGATGGCCTCGAGGAGTGCACCGGAGGGCTTCCCTCCCCCATCGGGACTCATGACCGTCCAGAAGAGGCTGTGGTTGCCGTGTCCGCCGCCGTGATTCCTCACCGCCGTCTTCCTGTCTGCAGGAACCTTCGCAAGGTTGCGGAGGAGGTCATCGATGGGCATGTCGGCCCATTCGGTGCCTTCGAGCGCCTTATTGACGTTATCGATGTACGCCTGGTGATGCTTCGTATGATGAATTTCCATCGTCTTGGCATCGATGTGCGGCTCGAGCGCATCGTAGGAGTAGGGAAGCGTGGGGAGGGTGTACGGCATACGGGATGATTGGGGATTGGAATAGTAGAGTAATGGGCATCGGACGTGCGATCAATCAAAGTCCCACTCTTCCACTATTCCATTACTCTATCCCCGATGGCGATCCGCATCCTCACCGAACCGCACGATTTGGCTCTCTACGACGCCTGGGTCAGGAATCATCCGCACGGGAATCTCTGGCAATCGCTTGAATGGAGAGAATTCCAGGAACATCTTGAACGATGGACGAGGCTGTACGTTCTGGAAGAGCAGGCTCAGATCCGTTCCTCCGCGCTCGTCGTGATCGACGAGACGGCATTGGGGTTCCAGACGTGGAATATGCCGAGGGGACCGCTCTGGCGAGTGGACAGCAGGCAGTGGAACGTGGAAAGTATGCTTACAGGTTTGATCGACAGGATCGTCGAGGATGCAAAAAAAGACCGCTCTCTCTGCCTATTCCTTTCTCCAGCAGTGCCACTGTCCACTGTCCACTGTACTCTGTCGACTTCTTGCAGGCATGAGCAACCCGAGGCCACCCGCATCATCGATCTTCGACCTCCCGAGGAGGAGATTCTCGCGCAGATGCACCCCAAAGGTCGCTACAACATCCGCGTGGCGCAGCGCCACGGGGTCGAGATTCGCGAATCGAAGGACAGCGACTCCTGGCACAGACTCATGACGCAGACGATGGAGCGTGACGGTTTTCGAGCGCCGCCGAAGGGCCGACACCGGGCGTTCCTCGACCACCTGGAAAAGAGCTTTCTGCTCCTCGCCTACGAGAAGAGCACCACGGAACCGATTGCCGGGCTCATGGGAGTCGTCTGGAACGGTGTCGGCATCTACTACTACGGCGCTTCCTCCCGCGCCCATCGCTCACTCATGGCCCCGTATCTGCTCCAGTGGGAAGCGATGAGGCGCAGCAAGGCACAGAGATGCGTTTCGTATGACCTGCTGGGCATCGCACCGCCTGGAAGTCCACAGACGCATCCTTGGGCGACATTGAGCGACTTCAAGGCGAAATTCGGCGGAACAATCCTCGAATATCCGCCAGAACAGGAGCTCTCGCTGCGGCCGATCGTCCATCGATTGTTGCGATGGAAGAGGAAAATTCTCGGATAGAGCGCAGACCATCGGCGATTGCAGGCAATGGTTTGTATGTTGTTTTTGTGACCTCACCCCTCGCCCCTCTCCAACCTTGAGCATCGATCGTTTCGAACGATGAGGAAGCATTCCTTTTTTCGAATAGCTGGAGAGGGGAATGTTTTGTATGTTTTTTGCTTCCACCAAACAAAACACCAACACTCCCCTCTCCTTCCTCTGATCCCTCAAAAATAGTGTCCCGCACAGAAGAAAGGATAACCCAAGAAAAGGAGAGGGGTTGGGGGTGAGGTAAAAAACACAAACACCACACAGCAAAAAGCCCCCCGCGTTGGCGGGGGGCCTTTGCTTGCCCATGGCGGCTCTTTCCTCAGGAGAATACTTATCCCTGGAAGTTCGTGGACTTCACAGTGGTGTCTGAGTACTCAACCCATTGGAATGTTGCCGTCGTTGCAGTGCCGTTGTCCTTGTCCGTCCACTCGAAGTGGCTTGTCGTCGGACTGAATGTCGTGCGCGAGATCGAATCGAAGCTCTGCAGCGATACCTGCATCGTCGAGTTCGTACTCGCGATCTTCGGGTTCACGACGGTGCCGCGCAGCACGATTGTTCCGTCCGTACCGGGATCGATCGTCGTGTTCACAGCGCTGGCTGTGAGCCTGGGACAATCGACCAAGAACGAGCCGGACGCATTCTGAAGGAGAGGCGTACCGGAGGTGTTCAGCGCGGTGCAGGCGCTCGTCACGGTGGAGTTGGCCTTGTTGTAGAAGAGGAAGGCCGTGTAATCCAGGGTGATGTTCGTGGCCGTCACGTTGAAGATCACGCCCGAGAGGGTCACTTTGTTGAGACCGTTCTGCGAGTTGGCATGCGTGACTGCGGAGATCTTGAACTGGCCGAGATCGGAGACACCCGTGGGAACCACGGAGGTGTCGGGGCCGGCATTCGTGATGGCCTGGATCTTCGAGAGCACCGAGACGCTCCTGAGGCCCCTGATGAGGGTGTTCGTCGAAGCCGCCGTTGCCGTACCGATGAAGACTTCACCGTTATTGGTGCTATTGCCGTCGTTCGCGCTGAGGTTGTTGCTGGAATCCACCCCGCGCGCGCGTACCGCACCGGAACCCGTGGCATTGTTCGATGCACGAGTTGCATCGAGGAAGAACTGGATGGACTGGTTCGGCGTGGCGCCGTTGACGTCGGTCTTGAGCCACGGCTTGACGAGAACCTTGACATCCGCGCCCTTCGGAACCACGAGCTCATGCTCCTGCATCTTCGCGCAGAAGGCACTGGCCGTGCCGCTGTAGTTCGTGTTGACGTTCGTCGCGCCCGTACCGTAGTACTTGCGAGCCGCATCGTTCCCGCAGCCGCCGATGGTGGCCGTTGTGAACGGTGTGGTCTGACCGTCGAAGTAGAGTTCGAGGTGATCGACGGATGTGGCTGTTCCTCCCGAGGAGGTGAATTGCAGATCCGTGACGTCGATCCCTTCGTTCTCCGAATGCATGAGCAAGCGGAAGACGGAATCACCGAGCAGGCCGCCCAGTAACATGCGGTTCTTGACCGGCACGGTGTCGACCGTGACGTAGAGATCACCCTGGCTCACCAGCTTGTAGGCCTTGGAGGCCGTGGTGGTCACCGTGGTGTCGCATGTGCCCGTGCAGTTGCTGGCATCCGTCTTGATGCCGGAGAGGCTGGAACCACGGACGACATCCTCAGCCTCGATGTACGTGTCACCGGTGCTGAAGCCGATCTGCAACCAGTTATTGGTGAGGGATGCCGAGATGTCGGAGTGGATCTCGAAGACGACCGTCTTCTGCTTGGGAATGACGAATCCGCCACCCGTGAGCCTGCCGAAGGTCACTTTGTTGCTCTGAGCCGTCTCGCCCTTGTCGACGATCGTGTCGACGATGCCGTTGCTGTCCGTATCGACCCAGAGTGAGTAGTTCTGGCCGTTCACGAGCGAACCCGAACCGTTGATGCTGCCTGCCTGTGACGCAGCGCCGACTCCGTTCGCGACGACTCCGGCAACGACGATGGCCTTCGTGAAGAGGATGTCCTTCGCTTCGCCGGCGCGTGCCTCGAAGCGGAAGAGGTTGACGTTCTTGGCATTCTTCACGGCGGTATCGACGGAACCGATTCCCTTGACGGCAACCGTCAAGTTCGCGGTCGCGATGCGCTGGGCGTTGCCGCTGATGGTGCCGCGGGGGCGGACATCCGTCACGGAGTCGCCGGTCGTGAGACCTTCGACCTGCATCTGGTAGGTCTTGGAGATGGCGATGAGCCCGCCGAAGGTGCACCCTACGGTGTTCGCGCCGGTGCTGAGCTGCTGCGGTTCGCCGCAGATCTGGATTTTGTACTGATCGCCGCTCTTGGGCGAGTTCCCGGAATTGTTATCGATGAAGTCGACATCGAGCTGGTAGTGCGAGGCGCCCGTGATCGTGAAGTCATCGAAACGGTAGATCTGGAAGGTACCCGTGGTCGTGGCGCTGCTGGTTCCGTTCGTGGCCTGGCCGGAGTCGCTGCTGCCCGTGAGCCGTACGCCGTTGATGGAGCGGCCGGTCGTCTGGTCCTTGAGGGAGACGTTCTGGAGTACTTCCTTGATCTCATTGTACGAGGAGGTGTTATTGCTGTCGAGCGTCCCACCCGTGCTCGTATTGCCTTGAACCGCGATGTAGATGTGGCGGATATCGATCTTCTCCGTTCCCGCCGTGAAGTCGACATTGGCGAGAACCGCGTCGGTCTGATCGCGCGTGTAGGTCATCTGCGCGGGGCCGTTGATCGAGATCGAGAACTGACCGGCATCGACGGTGACGGTTGTCGGCGTGGCGCTCGTGGTGATATTGATCTGCGCGCCGTAGAGCTGTCCGTTGACGCCGTAGCCGTAGAGGGAACCCACGGCGAAGACGTCGGAGCTCTCCTCGAACTGTATCTGAATGTTGTTCTTCGCACCACCGATGATATCGGCGATGACGGTGAGGGTCACCTTGTCGCCCTGCTTGACGATGAACGGCGGATTGAACACGAACGTGGCGTATTGGCCCTTCGTCGTGTCCAGCGCGTTCGTGAGGACGGTGCCGTCGCTGCGGATGATCTTGAGATTCTTCAAGTCACCGTCGTGGACGGTGCCGTTCTGTTGCAATGTCATGCTGTAGACCGTGTCGTCTTCGGTGCTGCTCGTCGCGAGCTGGAACTTGCCGATCGGTGCGGCGGTGTCCCCGACTTTGACCGATTCCGGAGAAACCGTGCGGTAATCAACCGTCACCGTTCCTGCCGCCACCGCGGCAACGCGGAACGTGTTGCCCCGCAGCGGGAAGCTGCCTTTCACCTCCTTCGCGTTCGACATCACGTCGGACGGGAGTTCCACCACGATGTTATGCTCGGCGGACGTATCTGCCGTCGTGGAGATGTCCGAGACGAGATCAAGGGTCACGGTCTTGCACGCCGCCACTTGCACCGGCTGGGTGAAGTGGAGCGTGGCCACCTGATCCTTGGAATCGATCGTGCGCTTGCGCGAAACGCGAGCGCCGGCGATCTCTGCGTAGAGACCGTCAATATCTGCGGTCTTCCCGAATCCTTCGTGGAGGACCGTGAGGTCGTTGATCGAGACGCTATCGTCGCACGAAGCCGTCAGATCAAGCGAAACCATGGAAACGCCTTGCGCCCCCTTGGGCACGGAATCCCCGACGGGATTCTTGGAGGACACCGAGACTTCGAGGACGCCGGTGCCCTTCGGCAAGGCGGAGAATCCCTTGAATGTCGCGGAATCCGCAAACGTCTTGCCGTCGGACGTCATGACGCCCGCAACGGCGACCGTGTAGGTCAAGGACGAATCGAGGGCGCTAGCGAGCGTGAGCTCAGCGGTGTGATCACCGGTGAGCTTGGCTGCGGTCACCGTGACCTGCACGGTTCCTGCCGTGACCTTGTAATTGCCCGCGGTCTCGGCGGAGGCCTGGTCAACCTTCGTCGTAAAATCCACATCCACCGTCACGGCGGCAACCGCCGTGGCGGCCTTGATGCCGGCCGTGCCGGCAGGCGGCTGACTCTTGCCGCAATCCGTTCCGAAGGTGAGGCCCTGATCCACACGATGGAGCATGACGACCATTTCGGCGCGGTTCATGTTGTCCCCCGGGCGCACGCGGCCTGTCGCGTCGTCGCCCTGGAGAACGCAGTGATCCGCAGCGGTCTGGATCGCATCGGTGTACCACTGGCCCGAGGGGTTATCCACGAACTGCGGTGCGGCACTGGTTGCCTCCAGCGAGAAGGCGCGGACGATGAGAGCGGCGGCCTCGGCGCGGTTGATGTTCGCACCGGGGCGAGCGTAGCAAGGATGAGTGCCGGCGCAGTTATTGTCGCCTTTCACCCAGCCTTCCTTCGCGGCCTCCTCCATGTAACCGTAGTACCACGCGGATGCCTTCACATCGTTAAAGGTGGCGACCGCGGGTGGCGTGGAGAGGATCCCGCCATTGAGCTCAACAACGAGCTTCGCAAATTCCGCGCGGTTCGCATTGTCATTCGGGCGGAAGTTGGCCTGAGCAGTGTCGAGGTAGCCGGCATCCGTGAATGCTTTGACGGCATCCGCGAACCAGACTCCCGAGGCGACGTCTCCGTAGCTGGCAAACGCGGTGCTCACTTGCGCGAGCGTGATTGCA
Source organism: Candidatus Peregrinibacteria bacterium (assembly GCA_016178535.1). Lineage (GTDB taxonomy): Bacteria > Patescibacteriota > Gracilibacteria > Peribacterales > Peribacteraceae > JACOTD01. Next base: position 2,855 of record JACOTD010000037.1, on the reverse strand, counting down.
GCGACGGAAACTCCTGCCAGGACTTTCTTCAAACGAGAAATATCCATAGGAAGAAGGAAATAGGGAAATAAAAAATCGATGGGATGGATTGATCGGGAGATGGACGATCCGTTCTCTTCCTCTTCAGGTATAGGAACGAGCGCAGCCTTCCCCGTGAGGGGAGAAAGCGCTCTCCTCCTTAACTATAAAGAGAGTACATCGGAGAAAGAGACCATATGTATTATAAGGTGACGACGAACCCGGGAGGGTTGTCCTGCGGACCGTACACAAAAAACGCACGATCGCCCGCACACATGCAACCATGAGGCAGGGATGTGAAACTTGTCTCCGCGACGCGGGGGCAAGGAGCCGGGATGTCAAAGAACGGCAGACTTCGACAATGACCACGCTCTCCTTCTTTACGAGCGGATCTGGGCGATCCTACAGAAGGAAATCCCGTGGACGCAAGCGCCGCACGGATACGTGGCAGCAGGAAGAACGCCTGAGATCACGACCTGTTACGGCGAAACGAGAGTGGATACTGCCACCTGGAAGCCCCTACAACCTTTTCATTTGTCGATTCTCGTCAACGCTATGGCAGGAAACTCCCAATGAAATCGGCTTGGCACTGATGAAAAAATCTGTTGCACACGTTTTCCCTTCCTGACGTAGCGTACATTCATGCGTTCACGAACCTGTGCGCACGATGTTCCCCACTTCACACGGGAGTGATCTTCTGACCGTCGTTCGTGTCCTTCACGCGGAAGCCGCGCGCCGAGATCTCCCGACGCAAGCGATCGGACAGCGCGAAGTCCTTCACGGAACGCGCGAGCGAGCGTTCATCGAGGAGCGATTGAATGTCGGGGGGAATGTCGAGCTCTCCCTCCGCTTCAAAGCAGCCGAATGTCTGACGCACCTTCGCAAGGAGATCATGCAATTCTGACAGGCCTGAAGAATCAATCCGATCCTTCTGGCTGCGCGAATAGGACATCGAATCGAAGACCACACTCAGGGCTTCTGATGTGTTGAGATCGGCATCCATCGCTCGACTGAATTTCTGTTCCCATCCGGAAACTTCAATCGCAGAGATAGCGTCTTCCCTCCAGCGATCATTGGGCACCCACCCATGTTCGAGCTCTTCCATCCACTCAATGATTTTCCTGCGTGCCTTGCGCGCATCATCGAGATTCTTCCACGTGAACTTGAGCGGCGTGCGGCAGTGGACGCTCAGCAGGAGGTAGCGCAGATCGAGCGGATCGTACCCTTCAGCAATGATGTTCGGGATGGTGAGAATGTTCCCCAGGCTCTTGCTCATCTTCACGTCTCCCATGTCGATGCGCCGGCGGTGGATCCAGAACCGGACGAACGGGCGCGCGCCGGAACACTCGCTCTGTGCAATCTCGCACTCATGGTGTGGGAAGATGTTATCTTCGCCTCCCGTGTGAATGTCGATGGACTCCCCGAGGAATGCGCGTGACATGGCCGAGCACTCGATGTGCCAGCCGGGGAATCCTTCGCCCCATGGAGACGGCCAACGAAGAACGTGCCGCGCGTTCTCCCCCACCGTCTTCTTCCACAGCGCGAAATCCGCGGGGTGCCGCTTCTCCTCGTTGACTTTGATGCGTGCTCCGACAGCGAGGTTGGCGAGGGTATTTCCCGAGAGCCCTCCATACTGCGGAAAAGTCTCCACGGCGAAGTAGACGCCGTCCGACGTTTCGTACGCGTGACCGTTCCCCAGGAGCGTGTGAATCATCGCGATCATCTGTGGAATCGTCTCGCTCGCGCGGGGACGCGCGAAGGGTTCGAGCATGTTGAGCGCCTCCTCATCCTCAAAATACTGCTTCGTATATTTTCTGGCGATCGAGAGCGGATCCGTCTTCTCCTCCTTCGCCTGCTTCTCGATTTTATCTTCGCCCTGATCCTGATCCGCGACGAGGTGGCCGACGTCGGTGATGTTCTTCACGTGCGTGACTTCGTAGCCGCTCACCTCCAGCCACCGACGCAGGAGATCGGCCATGAGAAAGGAGGCGTAGTTCCCGATGTGCGGCCGTCCGTACACGGTGGGCCCGCAGGTGTACATCGTGACCTTGCCCGGCTCGAGCGGAACGAATGGCTCTTCCTTCTTAGCCAGTGTGTTGTAGAGGAGGAGGGGCATGCGAAAGGTGAATATTCAGAGCATAGCGCGTCGAAACTTCCGCGTCAGGATAAAGAGGCCGGTGGCAGAGGCCCCACTCGCATTAGGCATGTCACCGGCTCTGACCTGCGCGCGTGCAGGTCGCACTCTCCAGCTCAAAAGAATTGGAGCTGGAGAGTGACCGAGAGCCTAGTGGAAAGGGTATGCGACGACAAGGAAAGACCGCATCCGCGCGGATACCAAAAAATAGGATCGGCCGCTGGAGGGCGTGCGACCGATCCCGGGTGGCGGCTACTTGTTGGTAGCCGCCGGATTTGCTGGCCCCCCCTTGATGGGGAGAAGTTCCTGTCGGAAGACCGGCACTTCGCGGGGAGCCTCGATACCGAGGCGAACCTTGCCTCGGTCGATTTCCACGACCGTGATGCAAATATTCTCCCCGATGCAGATCTTTTCTCCGAGCTTTCGGCTGAGCACCAGCATATCGCTACCCTCCTTGCCTAACTCCAAGAGGAGCCCACGGATCCACTCCGTGAATTATTTCTTCCTTGAGGAGTCAGGCACCGAACGCACCGCGATGCACTCGATGCCGGGCTTGGATATTCAAAAGTGTCCATGATCGTGGGTCTAGGATGAGGACTTCTACCCTCTTCCTTTCTTCCCCATGGCCACGTCCATCTTCAAGAACAATTTCCCCGGAGCGGAGAAACTCCAACAGGCAGTCGATACTGCCGACTACATCATC
>JACOTD010000046.1 GCA_016178535.1 Candidatus Peregrinibacteria bacterium | reverse complement strand
TGCTTCAGACGACGGACCTCCTTGTCCCTCTCGCGTATCTCCTTCAAGTACCAGACTTCCGGCATGGCCAATACGTATACAGGAGTTGTTCAGAACATGGCAAGTCAATCTGCGCTAGGCGTGGGAATCGGGAATTACGGTTTGGCTTGTGGATGGGGAAAGATCGCAGAAGGAACAAGAAACAAGATACAAGAAACAAAGAATGATCGATGGACGATTGTTCCAATATTCCTTGGTGCATTTTTTGTATCTTGCATCTTGTATCTTGGTTCTTCCTCCCGAGATCCTTCATACTTCCACCATGCCCCTGAGAATTGGAATAGTAGGACTACCAAACGTCGGCAAATCGACGCTCTTCAATGCGTTGACCAAGAGCAGAGGCGCGCAGGCGGCGAACTATCCCTTCTGCACGATCGATCCGAACGTCGGCATCGTCGAAGTTCCCGACGAGCGACTGCGAACTCTGGCGGAGCTTGTGAAGCCGAAGAAGGTGATCCCGGCCACCGTCGAATTCGTGGACATCGCGGGGCTCGTGAAAGGAGCGAGTACGGGCGAGGGGCTCGGGAACAAATTCCTCAGTCACATTCGCGAGGTGGATGCCGTCTGCCACGTTGTCCGCATCTTCGAGGGCGGCGACGTGATCCACGTGGAAGGGAGCATCGATCCCAAGCGCGACCGCGAGACGATTGAAACGGAGCTTGCGCTCGCGGATCTCGATTCGGTGCGCAAGAGGATCGAGAAGACCCAGGGCGGGGCGCGCACCGGCGACAAAGGCAAGCAACTCGAATGGAGCGTGCTGCAGAAGATCGAGGCGGCGCTGCAAGAGGGCAAGCCGGCATCCTCGCTCTCGTTCGACAGCGACGAACGCGTGATCGCGCGCGAGTTCCAGCTCCTGACCCTCAAGCCCGTGATTGTCGCCCTCAACGCATCGGAAGCGCAGATGGGGAGCCTGACGATTGATGACGTGAAGGCGCAGATGCTCCTCCCGTCGGCAAGCCAGGTCGTCATCATCTCCGCCAAGATCGAAGAGGATCTCCAGGATCTCGCCCCCGAGGAAGCGCAGATGTTTCTCCTGGATCTGGGAGTCACATCGTCCGGACTCGATCGCTTGATTGCAGCCGCCTACGACCTCCTCGGATACCAAACGTTCTTCACCGCCGGCCCCGAAGAAGTGCGCGCGTGGACGATCACGCGAGGAGCAACGGCGCCCGAGGCCGCGGGCGTGATCCACACCGATTTCCAGCGCGGCTTCATCGCTGCAGCGACGATCTCGTACAATGATTTTGTACAGTTTGGATCGGAGCAGAAAGCCAAAGAAGCAGGAAAGATGCGACTCGAGGGGAAGGAGTATGGCGTGAAGGATGGAGACGTGATGCACTTCCGGTTCCATGTGTGATACGTTGGCGGGCCATGGTTGTACTTCCGGTGTTCTCAAAGGCTCGACCCGATCGCATCGCCGATATGGTGGCAGATGTTGGAACTGCCATGTTCACCTCCTACGCCATTCCATTTTTCTTCGAAAAAGGAAGCTTGTATGGCTTCATCGTGGTAGTATTGTGCTCGCTGTCGTTGATGTTTACATCGTTCTTCCTCACAAAACCATGACCTTTTTCGCTCCCAATGATCTCCTCGTCGTTACTGCGGTCAGTGGCGTCACCATTATGATGCTGCTGATCGTCATTGTTGTTCTTGCGTCGCGTAATCATGAGGAGAGGAGGCATGATCATCGACCGACGATGAAGTGACGCCCGATGCCCTTCCTCCCTCGCCAAGAACCATTCCTCTGCGAACACTGTGGTCGATCCATTGAACCACTCGAACATGGTTCCTATCGCAACCACTGTCCATTCTGCCTGTACTCGAAGCATGTCGACGACCGAGGACCCGGCGATCGCGCTTCCGGTTGCGGAGGATTGATGCCTGCGGTGGGGCTCGATCAGGATGGGAAAAAGGGATGGATCCTGATCCACCGCTGCGAACGCTGCGGGAAGGAAGTGCGGAATAAGGCGGCACCGGATGATGAGCTGCAGAATGGCGTCATCGATGGTGAGAACGGCAAATCGTAGGTATTTCTTGCTGAACTTTGATGCGCTCAAATATTGAAAAGGTACCCCTGGGCGCGAGGCCCACGGGTACCTCCTCCGATGCTCCAGGAACGTCTAGTTGATCGGCTGACGCATTTCCTTCAAAATAGAACTGAGCTCCTCGTACTGATCCTTGGGTAACTGAAGACGCAAATCCGTCGTCACGTTCTTCATGTACTCTGGGGGGAAGCCCTCCTTGGTGGGCTTCACGAAGGTATCATCTTGAATATTCCCCAAGCTCTTCACGAGATCACCCATGAGGCTAATCCGCCTATTGACTTCGGGATGATCGACACTCAATGTGCTGTGCAGCGATTTGAATTGTGTGACGAGGGAAAGGATCTTCGTCAGTGCATCCTGATGTATCGCGTCTGCATGGAAGGCCACTTCGGGCGTGGGAGACGATACACTCGCTGCGGCAGGAGCAGCCTGAGTCGTTGGCTGCGTCGCTGCCGGCTGCGGTGAGGTGGAGCCTGCCGCCGGCGCTGGTGCCGGTGTTGCGGTGTTGCCGGATGCGCCTTCGGTCACGCCGACGGCGACCTTGACGAACTCGGAACGCCTCAGAGGATTCCTGAAGCCGAACGTTCCGTCGGGATTGCCGCTGATCACGCCCGCATCGTAGAGTGCGGCCGTGGCGCTCTGGACGTCAGCGGATGCTCCCGCCACATCCTTGAATCCGCTGATCGTCGTGGGATCGCCATCGGGTAAGTGCAGCACTTTCTGCATCAGCTCGAAGGTCTGCGCGCGCGTGATCGCTGCGGAAGCGTCCGTCAAGCCGAGGTCTTTGAACGTCTTTCCCTCTTCCTCCAGCTTCGTCTCGCAGAGAGCGATGGCGCCCGCAGCCCAAGGAGTCTGTTTGGCCATCTTGATGCCCTCCGGGGTCGTCGGCTGCGCACTGGCGTCGATGTCATCACCGGTCGCGCGGGCGGCGATCGTGATGGCGGCGGCGACGTTGGTCACGCCATTCGGATCGAGCTGTGTTCCCGCGGGATCCACGCCCTTCACGAGGCCCCTTTCCTTGGCTTCCTTGGCGAACTTCGCGAACCAGTCATTGTCGGCAGACGCATCGACGAAGGCGCTGCGACCTGCCTTAAATTCTTCCACCCTCGACTCGGTTTTCAATGCCTCCAGCTGCGCAGCGGCTGCCTTCGGGTCAAGACTGGAGATCTTCTTCGCCAGTTCGCCGACCTTGGCGGCCACCGCCGGGTCGAAGTTGAAGCTCTTGAGATCCGCAATGATCGCCTTCACTTCTTTCTTGAGATTCAGCAGTTGGTCCGTCGCATCTTTGATCTGCTGAAGGATCGCGTTCTTGGCGGCAATCAAATCCGCCAAGTCGGCAGTGCTCACGTTGTTGTCCGAGGCCGTCTTGATGAGGTCAGGACCATGAATATCCTCTTCACCCTGCTGAAAATTCAAGTACTCTGTCAGGCTTTTCGGATCGATCGTGGCGAGCGTCTGGAGCTTCTCCAGATGGCCGCGATCGAATTTCTTCTGCTTGAATTGACCGGCGAAGTTGTCATTGCCCAGTTTCCCTGCGAGATCCTGGTACGCTCCCGCGTTGTCGACGAAGCTGAACTGACCGCCATTCCCCTCATGCATCGCCGATTGCCAGCCCTGCATGCGCCCCTGCAATTCCTTGCTGACGGCATCGAGGATCTGGAACACCGCATCGAGATTGCCGCTGTCCAGTTGCGACTGGGCCTGCGCCACGGCGGCGAGAGCCTTCTGTTGCATGTCTTTCATTTGAGCGGCGACGTCAGGATGCTTCGCGGCCACCTGCTGAATCATGCCATCCGCTTGCTTCGCCCCTTCGCTCATCTGACGGATGTACTCGGCAGCATGCTGCTTCTGCTCGTCCTTGCGGGATGAGTTGAAGATATCGTTGAGCTGCTGATTGAACTGCGCCGCATACTCCTGCGCTTGCTGCTGGAACGAAGCGAAGTCGGTGGTGCTGTCTGCGATTGCTTTCATCTGCGCGAAGCAGGCATCGCCGGCCTGCTTGAGCTTGCTCAGGATTTCCTGTGCGTTCGGACCGCCGAACGTCCTGGTGCTCTGGTCGCACATTTGCGACATCCCCTGGAACATTTGCCGCTTCATCATCCCCTGCTGCTGCGCCTGCATTTTCTGCTGATCCTCGGGGCTCATTCCCCCCTGACCCTGGAACATGTTGCCGCCGAAGACGCCGTAGTTCCCGGGGCCGTACTGACCGTTGCCGTATCCGCCTTGGCCATACTGCTGATATTGACCGGGACCATACGGTCCGGCGCCGCCTGGGACGGGCATGCCTTGACCTTGGAATCCGGTGTTACTGTTCTGGTTCCATGGATAAGGCTGATTGTTGTAGCCACTGATGCTGTTGCAGTCAGCCTTCGCAGCATCATCAGTCATGCCTGATGCTTTCCGCTTGGCGATGCAAGCATTCCAGTCGAATCCTCCCGGATTACCACCATTCTGACCATCACAGACTTGCCTGCACACGCTCGTGGACGTCGGTCCGCACTCTGTGTGACAGTTGCCGCCACCCATCGGACCCCCTCCACCGCTGTTCCCCCCGTCACAGGTCGTCGGTGCTCCGTATGAAGCGAGGACTGCGGAGCTGATCGCAGCGCCTCCTTCCGAGCAATCGACGTTCGGACTCTTGCACGACACGTCGTGCCCGCCCGGATATTTGCAGTGTGTGGGGCCCATGGCATTGTTCGGGCCGCCGCCATAATTATTGCCTCCGGAGCCGCCGCCGACCGCCGTCTTGCACCAATCACTCTCATTGGCAGGGATCTGACCGCTGCTGACGAGTGCATCGCAATCGCCATTGGTCGTGACCGTGAAGGTCTTCCCCTTCGCTTGAGACCAGTACGTGCGTGCTCCGCCCATGCCATTGTTCGGGCCGCCGCCGGGCATGGAGCCCGTGCGGTAACATCCATTCGCTTCATTCCAAATCTTCGTGCATTCCGCAGCATTGCAATCGACGGCACCTGGGTGATTTTTCACGGGATCGCCGTTGATCGCACAGTTCATGTCCTGGCCACTTTGATAGCCGCCGGGCTGTGTGCCGGCTGTGGTTTTCCCATCGCACCAATCATTACAACGTTGGACCATAGTCGGGGTCGTGTTTGGTATATTCGTGCAGTGATCCTGCTTGCATGTCGGACTACCCGGTCCACTGCTTGTTCCTGGTGTGGTGCCCGGCATGACACCCGGAGAGCCTCCCGAATTCATAGAATTGCAACCGTTCACGCAGCCGTTATACGTATCTCCGGACTTCCCGGCACACATCTGGGCAATGCATTGTGCGGGAGTCATGCCACCACTGGGTATTCCACCCGGAGAACCTCCGGGGGGCATGCCACCCCCTTGACATCCAGCAATACAACTGGATCTCTGCGCTTCAGGGATCGTGGCACATCCGGCCTCGCAAGTCATGCCGCCGCTCGGCGATCCACCAGGAGGAGGAGGATACGAACCACTCGGAGATGGAGCGTACTGACCATCTGGAGGGTAAACGTATTGATCACTTGGAGGTGGAGTGCTTGGAGGAGGTGGAGACGTGCTGTCCGGTGGCGGAGGCGGTGGGGCTGTCGTCTGGGCAACCAGGAAACCGCCGAACTGATGTCCGACGACGATGATCAAGCCCACGAAGAGCGAGAGCACGGCGATGGACGCATCGGAAAAACGAGCGGGCACGTGTGGCCGCGCGGAAGAAGAAGAGTGTTTCGTCATGGTGTGGATGTTGGGAATGTTAAGCCCATTGTACATCACCTCCGTGCAATTTTCAAGACCGCTCGTCTTTTTTTGTGTTCGTGTTTTCTCGCTCGCTCAGAAATCGCGTGCGAATTGCGACACGTACTGATCGCTCAGGCTCGGCTTGAGCGGGAGCTTCTCCTGCACCGTTCCCTCGGGCTGCACCATGATTTGATCCTGATGGGTCTTCGGGTGCGAGGACACCGTGAGTGTGAACTTCCCGCGCTCGAGGGCTTTTGTGAGCTGCGGATTCTTCGGCGGCGATTCGAGGACGCTCTCGAGTCCTTCGTTCTGAATCTGTCGGTCGATCGCGAACTTGAGACCGTCGTGGAAGGCCGGCTCGGTCTCGATGCCGAAGCGCAGATCGGCGAGCGCTTCATTCTTCCGCATCTCCTCGTCCAGATCTTCAGGACCTTTCACTCGTTCCCGCAGGCGTTCGTACTCCTCCGGGCTGCGCATGCGCCGGCGAATCTTCTGACGCTCATGACTCGGAATATGATCGAACCAGGTGTCGGCCATACCAATGGAGAATTGAGAATGAAAAATTGCCCCCTTCGACACGGCTCAGGGTCACTCGCAGATTGCTCTGATACCTGAATTATAGGTCATACTGAGCGGAGTCGAAGTGTGAAAATTATGGAAGCAATCTACCACATGAGATACTGCCATAATTTTAATTCATTAACTGCACCCGGAAGTAACTCCGCAATCCAAGCACACTTCGCACGAACCGTTCCTCTTCATCCGCAGCGAACCGCATCCGAGGCAGATGGAGCCCGTGAATCCCTGGAGCTTGGCCTGCTCGCGCCTGCCTGTACTCGTCTCGACCTCGTGGACGGCAGCAGCGATCTCTTCATGAGCCTGCCCGCCGAAGCCATCTTCACCGTTGATCGTTTCCGACGAGCGAAGGCGGGTTTTCTCGTCGACCATCTCTTCGATCATCGAGGACACTTGGACTGGAGCGGCGGCGCCTTCATCGATCACCGGAAGGCGCATGGCGAAGGCTTCCTTGCTCTTCGTTCCCGTCTCGTAGGCCTGGTCGACGAGCTCGGCATTGTGGTACTTCTTGGCCTGCTCTTTGCTGAGGAACTTCAAGGCCATCCAGCGGCCGAGGTAATCCATGATGCTCTTGACCATCGGAATCTCCTTATTCGCCGTCATGCCCATCGGCTCGAAGCGGGTGTGAGCCAGCTTCTCGCACAGCACCTCGAGCGGGACGCCGTACTGGAGGTTCATGGAGAGGCTGAGCGCGAGCGTGTCCATCACGCCCGAGAGGGTGGACCCCTCCTTGCTCATCTTGATGAAGATCTCGCCGGGCGAGCCGTCTTCGTACATGCCCACGTGGATGTAGCCCTCGTGGCCCGCGACCGCGAACTTGTGCGCGATCGCGAGGCGTTCCTGGGGGAGCTTGCGGCGGCGCGGGACTTCTTTGATCACGATCTTCTCGACGACCTTCGTTTCCGTCGTCTTCTCCTCTTTCCTGTCTTTGGCATCGGACTTGTTGCTGAGCGCCTGGCTCAATTTGCTGCCGTCTCGGTAGAGCGCATTGGCTTTGAGAGCGAGCTTCCAGCTCAGGAAGTAGGCGTTCTTGATGTCTTCGACGGTGGCCTCGTGGGGGAGATTGATCGTCTTACTGATGGCGCCGGAGATGAACGGCTGGCTTGCCGCCATCATGCGGATGTGGCCCTCGGCGTTGATGTAGCGCTTGCCGAGCTTCCCGCAGGTGTTCGCGCAATCGAAGACAGCCAAGTGCTCGGGTTTGAGGTGCGGAGCATTCTCCACCGTCATGTGACCGCAGATGCGCACGTTCGCCTCCTCGATCTGCTCCTTCGTGAAGCCGAGCGCCTTGAGCAAGTTGAAATGGAAGTCCTGCATCTGGCCTGTGGTGAAGCCAAGGCGCGCCATCGTCTCCTCGCCGAGCGTCCACTGGTTGAACGCGAAATCGATCTCGAACACGCGCGGGAGGCTCTTCTCGATGTTCGCGATGTCCTGCTCATTGAAGCCCTTCTGCCGCAGCGAGACGCGGTTGATGTGGGGAGCGCCTTCCAGGCTGAGGGTTCCCATCACGTACTTCATCATGTCGTCGATCTGCGCTTCGCTGTAGTGAAGCGCGCGCAGCGCCGGCGCGACGGATTGATTGGCGATCTTCATGTAGCCGCCCCCCGCGAGCTTCTTGAACTTCACGAGCGCGAAATCGGGCTCCACTCCCGTGGTGTCGCAATCCATGAGGAGACCGATGGTGCCCGTGGGGGCGATGACGGTGACTTGCGCGTTTCGGTAGCCGTGCTTCTCCCCTTCGGCGAGCGCTCTGTCCCAGCATTCCTTGGCGGCGGTGAGGAGATCTCCGGGACACACGTGCTGCTCGATGCCGACGGGGACAATGTGCAAGCCCTCGTACTCGCGCGCGGGCGCATCGTAGGCCGCGCGGCGGTGGTTGCGGATCACTCGCAGCATGTGCTCGCGGTTGCGCGCGTACCCCGGGAAGGCGCCGAGATGAGCAGCCATCTCTGCGGATGTCGCGTAGCTCTCGCCGGTGAGAATGGCCGTGAGGGCGGCCCCGATCGCTCTGCCCTTGGGCGAATCGTAGGGAATGCCCATCTGCATGAGCATCGCGCCGAGGTTGGCGTAACCAAGGCCCAGCGTACGGAAGCGGAAGCTCAGCTCCGCGATCTCGCGGCTTGGGAATTGGGCCATGAGAACGGAGATCTCCAGCACGATCGTCCACAGCCGCACGGCGTGCCGGAATGCTTCGATGTCGAATCCTGATTCCCCGAGGAGCGAATGCGTTCCCGAGGCGCGCGCGGACGGCACTGGAGACTTTCCAGAAACGGTCGTCGAGGAGCTTGGATAGAACGTGAGCAGATTCAAGGATGCGAGATTGCAAGCGGTGTTATCGAGGAACATGTACTCGCTGCAAGGATTGCTGGCGTTGATGCGGCCGTCCTCGGGGCACGTGTGCCACTCGTTGATCGTCGTGTCGTACTGGACGCCGGGATCGGCGCAGGCCCAGGCGGCGTAGCCGATCTGATCCCACAGAGCGCGGGCCTTGAGCGTCTTCGAGGGGACGGGTTCGCGCTGCTGCTCTTGAGCGGCGCGCAGTTCCGTGCGCCAGACGAGGTTCCAGTCGCTGTCCTGTTCCACGGCCTCGAGGAAGGCGTGAGGAACGCGGATCGAGTTATTGGAGTTCTGCCCGGAGACCGTGAGGTACGCCTCGCCGTTGAAGTCGGTGTCGTACCCCGACTGCGCCAGCGCCGCCACTTTCTTCTCTTCGTTCACTTTCCAGTTGATGAACTCCTCGATATCCGGATGGTCGAGATCCAGGCAGACCATCTTCGCGGCGCGACGGGTGGTACCGCCGGATTTGATCGCGCCCGCCGCCCGGTCCCCGATCTTGAGGAAGCTCATGAGGCCGGAGCTCTTCCCGCCGCCCGAGAGGGGCTCGCCCGCGGCGCGCAGACTGCTGAAGTTCGTCCCGGTGCCGGAGCCGAATATGAAGAGGCGCGCCTCGCGGACCCACAGATCCATGATGCCGCCCTCGTTGACCATGTCGTCCTGCACCGATTGGATGAAGCACGCATGGGGCTGCGGGTGGGTGTAGGCATCCTCGCTCCTCTTCACATCGCCCATCTTCGGCTCGCAGTAGTAGTGTCCTTGCGAGGGGCCCGTGATGCCGTAGGAGGTATGGAGCCCCGTATTGAACCACTGGGGGCTGTTGGGCGCCGCCATCTGGCGCACGAGCATGGAGCTGAGTTCATCCTCGAACGCCTGTGCGTCCTGCGCCGTCTCGAAGTAGCCCTCCTTCTCGCCCCAGTGCCGCCAGCATCCGGCGAGACGGCGAGTGACCTGCTTCACGCTGCGCTCCGGCCCCTTCACGACGTCGCCGCGCTCGTCGGTGAGCGTATTCCCCTTGTCATCGACCTGCGGCACGCCCGCCTTGCGGAAGTACTTGCTCACGATAATGTCGGTTGCCACCTGGCTCCAGCTTGCGGGAATCTCGGCCCCGTCCATCTGGAACACCACGGAGCCGTCAGTGTTGACGATCTTGCTGACGCGCCTCTCGTACGTCACCTCCTCCAGCGGATCGCTCCCGGGGGTGGTGAAGAAGCGCGTGATCGAGAGCCCGCGGGCGGGTGCCCGATCGTCGCGGGATTGCAGCGACGACGCGCGAAAACTCGTCGAGGAGGGGCTGGAGGGATTCACAGGGGAGAAAAGCGGAACCACTACATATTGAATGTCTGGGCCAACGACCACACAAGATATTGTTCTCCGTCCAGATGGTCAAGGTGACCGACAACTTTCCTGCACGCGGATGAGAGTCGGCTCTGTGAAGATAAAAGTGATGCGACGCGCTCGCGGACGATCAGCTGTCACGACACAGATGAATGACCAGTGCAAAGGAAAACTCATGCATCGGAAGACAAGTCGCCATGACAGCGCTAGGATTTCCCTCCCATGATTCAGGACGACGATGACTACGGCTTCGAGGACATGACGAACAAAGACCTGCTGCGCGTGCTGTTGCAGGAAATGGCGGACGTGCGCTACGAGTTGAAACAGGACATCGCAGCACTCGATCAAAAATTGACCGGGAAGATCGACAACATTGATCAGAAGCTGAGCGGGAAAATCGACAATCTGACCTTGAAAACCGATCAGAATCAGATCGCCTTCATGAAAAATCTCGATGACATCGACGCACGGGTGAGAGTCTTGGAAGCGACTGCGGCGTGAGAGAAGAGAAATATCTGCTATGCTCGGGTTCGTGAAGATCCTCGCCCTCGTCGCCGGCACGAATGATCCCAGCAACGCCGAGTACTTGGCGGACCGGTTCCTCGAAGGAGCTCGGCAGCAGAATGCGACGATGGACGTCGAGAAGATCCGCATCCGTGATCTGCACATCGCACACTTCACGGTCGAGTGCTATGGAACATCCTGCGACCCGGGAAAGGATTTTTGGAGAGTGAAAGATGCCATCCTCGGGAGCGACGGCATTCTCATCGCGACGCCCATCTGGAACTTCAGCGTTCCGGCGCACCTGAAGAATCTGCTGGATCACATCGGGACGTTCGGGCTCGATGCGGAGACACGATCAAAAGGCATGTTCGGAGGCACACCTTTCTTCTTCCTCTTCACGGGGGGCGCACCGGTGCCGGCGTGGAAAGGCCTCATGCGCTTCACGACCATGCACGTTCCCGAAGCTATCCGCTACTTCGGGGGAACTGTCGTCGGCAAAGACTTTGAGGGCAAGTGCATGGCGGGCAAAGGGAAATTCGGCCTCGTGGTGGACAAGCGCCCCGAGACGATCGCACGCATTCGGGAGCGCGGGAGGAAATTCGCGGCATTCGTGGAGCGATGGAAGATGACCGGGAAGCTGCCGCCGTGGCACCGCTTCGTGACGGCGTGTTACCTGAAGGGACAGCGGATTATGGGGAAGTTATGAATCTGAAAGCTGCAATTTTCGACCGGAAAAATTGTTTCTCAGAGGACGAACCTCTGCTACAATGACATTGTCCTATGAGTCCACAGACCTCCTACCTCTACGCAACTCCCACCTTCCTTCAAGGAATGGCCATCACGTTGGACGTGGGAGCCACACTTGAACAGTACAATTTGAGCAGGACCCCCGAGGAGGCCGATACGAAGGCGATGCGAGCCGACTGGCGGGCGACAGGCAATGATATCCGTTTCGCCATGAAACAGCATGAACAAGCAGACGCCCAATAACAGGCAAGTGATTGTCCAGCATGAGCAAACTGTTTCGTACTCTGGACCGCTTCCTCATCCGGGTGATTTGGAACGCTTCGAGCGCATTCTGCCCGGAGCGGCGGAGAGAATCATGCGCATGGCAGAGCAACGGCAGAGCATCGACGTGATCTCGAATCGAAGGTGATCAGTTCTGGCGTGAAGAAATCTGAACGAGGTCTTGTCTTCGGATTGATCATCGGCATTACGGCGATTGTGACGGGTGGATTGTGTGCCGCTCTCGGCCAGCAAGTTGCGGCAAGCTTTATCGGCGGAGGCGGAATTGTCGGACTGGTATCGGTGTTCGTCATTGGCTCACAACAGCAGAAAAGCGAGCGCATTCAAAAGGAAAAACTTTTGCAGGAAGAAAATAAGTGAACTCTCGATCCGATTCATGCGCCAACGAGCACGACTTCTTCATCAAGACTTCCCGCCTCCCGGAACGCTTCCCACGTCTTCGATCCTCCCTCCACAAGAACACTCGTGATGCCATGGAACTCTCCCGAGGGAGTTGTGAGCTTTTTCCAGAGTTCGGGAAGATCGAAATTTTTTCCGTTGAGAGGAATCTGGAAGACCATCACTCCACGATCTTGAAGTTCTGCGATTTTCTCTCGACCGATGTCGTTCGAAGTGACGATGATCGTCTTCTGTCTCTGATCATCCGTGACGACGCGGGAGGACAATGGAATACGAAGGGTGGGATCAAGGATGATGCGATACGGCGCGGCCAGTCGGCCGTTGAGACCGCCGGCTAACCTCACATCCAGCCGAGGATCATCACTGATGATCGTCCCGACCCCGACGAGGATCGCATCACTCTGAGTGCGGAGGAACGTGTGCGACAAGACGTCCTGCTCAGGACTCGTGATCTTCAATGGAGTTCCATCCGGATTCGCGATGGCTCCCGCTTTCGTCTGGACCCGCTTGAGCGTGATCCACGGTCGGCCTTTCGTCCGCACGCTGATGAATCCTCGATTGAGACGTTCGCAGAGGGCACGGCTGACCGGACCGCGCACGTCGACTCCATTCTTGCGGAGAACCTCAATCCCCTTCCCGGAAACGCGCGGATCGGGATCAACCATGCCGAAGACCACGTGCTTGATGCCGCGCTCGAGAATGATCTCGGTGCACGGCGGCGTTTTGCCCCGGTGACAGCACGGCTCGAGGTTCACATAGAGCACATCATCTGAATTACTATTATATTCAAATTTTTCCACAAGTTCTCGCTCAGCATGCGGCTTTCCAAATCCGGAATGATACGCCTCGGCAATGATCGAACCATGACGAACAAGGACAGCGCCGACCATTGCTCCATTGCCGACATTCCCTCGGCCAAGGGCGGCGAGATGGAGGCAGCGGTGCATGAAACATTCCTCATTCATCAGAAACGATCGAGTAATTCTCCGACAGCTCTCTTGACTCGTACCTCATGAATTCTTACCTCTTGATTCGCCTCTTTCTCTGCCAGAACTCTGGGGCGAGGGAATCTGCCCAGTCCAATCAGGGCACGCTCCAATTGTTCTGTGAATCTTCTGTATTCGTCTTCCTTGAGGTTACCGGGATAACGCATCGAAAAAAAACACGTTTCGTCGAGAGTCACCACATTCAAATCGACCTGTCGCCACTTATTCCCGTTCAATTGGAACATGAATTCCAAGTAATGATTCTCGCCTTCCTTGTAAATTCTGAGTCGATGGCGAAGGGATTCGTAATGGCATGGATCGCGTTGAAGAGGAGGCAATGATTGTCCATCTTTGTTGGCGAGATCATCCTCTCTCGCTTGAGCAATCATGATTGCCGACAACCTAGTGACGAGTACATCGATGGGATCTGGTTTCTTGATCCGACTCTCTTGCTCGGTAAAACAGACATCGATGATGGCTCCTTCTTCCATGGGTAGCATAGCATACTGAATTTTCAGCCTGAAAAAAGTGCTAGTCTTTCAAAAAGCCTCGATTCCGGTGCTTACGCACATAGAACTCTTGCAAGAAAAGAGGTACACTTAGAACATGTCCGACCAAGAAATCATTGGGCACTGGAAGAAAGGCGCACGAGAAGCAATGGATGCCGCTCGTGTCCTCTGCGAGAAGGGATTCTATGAATCGGCGCTCTTCCATTGTCATCTAGCAATTGAGAAAACTCTGAAAGCTCTCTACATGGAACAACGAGGAGAAGATCATCCGTATACCCATGACCTGGCTCATTTGGCGACTCTCCTGAAGCATCGATTGGAAACGGATGACGTGGAGGCCCTGCAGGAACTCTCGGAGTTCGTCGTCGACGCGCGTTACAGCGACCCATACTGGGCCGCGGAACAAGCAACCGCAGACAATGCTCGAAAATGGATCGAGACGACCAATCATCTTCTTGCTTCCCTCCACGGCGATGCATCATAACATCCTCACAAAAGAACGTGGACTCGCGATTGCCAAACGCTTCAAGAAACGGCTGAATGCTGGAGGCATCCCCGTCGTGGGCGTGTATCTCTTCGGTTCGCTGGCACATGGGAAGCCGCATCGCTGGACCGACGTCGATATCGCCGTCGTCCATGAGCCTTTCGCGAAACTGCGCTCGCAGGAACGTCGCAGTGTGCGCTCGCTGCGCGATGATTTCTCGGTGCCCATGGATATCGTTTGTCTCCGCAGTGAAGATTTGAAGAATGACTATCTGGCTCTGGCCAAAGAGGTGCGAGAACACGGGGTGCCTGCCTGAAAACGAAGCGTTGGGTCATCTCCCCAAATATTTCCGCAGCACATCCTTCTTCGCGCTCGGCGAAGAATCAGAGGAGACTTTCGAGTGGGATGATGGAGTGTTGGTGTTCACCTGATCCGATCTCTGCAGTGGCTTGGCGAGCATGCGATGGTGCCGATGGGCGTGGAGGAATTTGCGGTAGCCTCCCGGCCCGTTCTCGATGAACTTGGCGACCCGCGTGACGGTGGTGGTGCTCGCGCCGGTGTTGGCCGCGACCTGGCGGTAGCTGAGGCCTTGGACAAGCTGCCTGGCAACTTCGAGACGCTCACTCCAGGCCTGCAATTCACTCAGCGTCGCGACGTCACGGAGAAAATTCGCCATCTCCTCTTCATTCTTGTTCGAGAGCAACGCAGCACAGAGGGAACGGAACCACGGTTCTCTGCGATAGCCGTCTTCGGTGAAGCGCTTCTTCGTCGTGATCATCAAAACGACTCTACGTTTGCCGCAATGCTGTGTCACGTTGTACCACAAGCTCATAACAACCCAAACGGGAATCAATCGCAATTCGCCCTTCGCAATTCGTACATCTCTACTTCCCTCCCCCTCTCACCTCCACGATCTCCTCCATCTTGCTCTTCGGGACCTTCGCGTAGTGACTCGGCTCCATCGAGTAGCTCGCGCGGCCTTGGGTCATGGAGCGCATGTCGGTGGCGTAGCCGAACATTTCGGAGAGCGGGATGTTGGCCGTGACGACCTTCGCCGTTCCGCGATCGCCCGTCGAGAGCACGAGGCCGCGGCGGGAATTGATATCGCCCATGATGTCGCCGAAGAACTGCTCGGGCGTGACGACTTCGGCTTTCATGATCGGCTCGAGGATCACGGGATCCGCCTTGCGCGCAGCGGCTTGGAAGCCGATGGAGGCGGCCATCTTGAACGCGAATTCATTCGAGTCGACATCGTGGTACGAGCCGTCGGTGAGCTCCACTTCCACATCGACGACCGGGTAGCCGGCGAGGATGCCGCGGGACATTCCTTCTTGGAATCCCTTATTGCAGGGCGTGATGAATTCCTTGGGAATGCGGCCGCTCACGATGCCATCGATGAATTCATAGCCCTTCCCCGCCTCGCGGGGACGGATGGTGAAGATGACGTGCCCATACTGCCCGCGACCGCCGGTTTGCTTGATGTACTTCTCCTCGTGTTCCACTTCCTTCTGGATCGTCTCGCGGTAGGCCACTTGCGGAGTCCCCACGTTGCTCTCCACTTTGAACTCGCGCCTCATGCGGTCGATGATGATATCGAGGTGCAGCTCACCCATCCCGGAGAGGATCGTCTGGCCGGTTTCCTCGTCGCTGCGCACGCGGAGAGTCGGATCTTCTTCCACGAGCTTCTGCAGCGCGATGCCCATCTTCTCCTGGTCGGCCTTGGTCTTGGGTTCCACCGCGATGGAGATGACCGGCTCCGCGAAGGTGATGGACTCGAGCCGGATGGGAGAGGCGTCGTCGCAGATGGTGTCGCCGGTGCGCGTGTCCTTGAGGCCGATGGCCGCGCCGATGTCGCCCGCTTCGATCTGCTCGGTCTCCTGGCGCGCGTTGGCATGCAAACGGACGAGCCGCCCGATGCGCTCCTTGTTGCCCGTGCGGGAGTTGACCACATAACTGCCGGATTGGAGCACGCCGGAATAGACGCGGATGAAAATGAGCCTCCCGACGAACGGATCGGTTGCGATTTTGAAGGCGAGCGAACTCATCGGTTCGCTGTTGCTTGCTTTTCGTTCGATTTCGACTTCCGTCTTGGGATCGTGCCCTCTGACCGGCGGGATATCGAGAGGCGAGGGAAGATAGGCAACGACCGCGTCGAGCACGAGCTGCACGCCCATGTTCTTGAGCGAGGAGCCGCAGAGCACGGGATAGATTTTGTTCTTCACGGTCGCCATGCGAATCCCCCTGCGCAACTCTTCATCGGTGAGCGCGCCGTTCTGGAGGTAGCGATCCATCAAATCGTCGCTGCTGTTCTCCGCGACTTTCTCCATGAGAATCAGGCGGTACTCCGTCACTTGATTCGCCTGATCTGCCGGGATCGGAATCTCGATGCGCTTCTCGCCGTGCTCGCCTTCAAACTTGAAAGCCTTCTTGTCGACGAGATCGATGATGCCTGCAAAGTTATTCTCCGCGCCGATCGGGAGCTGAATCGCCACCGCGTTCTTGCTGAGGCGATCGAAGATCGAATCGAGCGACAGGAAGAAGTCGCCGCCGGTCTTGTCCATCTTGTTGACGAAGGCGAGGCGCGGGACGTCGTACTTGTCCGCCTGCCTCCATACCGTCTCGCTCTGCGGCTCCACGCCCTGGCTTCCATCGAACACGACGACGCCACCGTCGAGGACTCTCAAGCTGCGCTCCACTTCGGCCGTGAAATCGACGTGACCCGGGGTGTCGATCAAGTTGATCGTGCAATCGATTTCCGCCCCTTCAATCGTCTTGGCCTTCCAGTGGCACTGCGTGGCCGCCGAGGTGATGGTGATGCCGCGCTCGCGCTCCTGCTCCATCCAGTCCATCGTCGCCTCTCCCTCGTGCACCTCGCCCATCTTATGGACGCGGCCGGTGTAGAAGAGGATGCGCTCGGAGGTGGTCGTCTTTCCGGCATCGATGTGAGCGATGATCCCAATATTTCTGACGTCCTTGAGGTCCATAATGGCAAGATGGTGGGATGGCTGGATGGTGATCGCAGAGAAAAGCTGCATCCAGCGAGGCGGATGCGATGCATCCTCAAACGTGCGCGGACTATAGGGAAATCATGCGATCTCTGCAACCGAAATTCAGCAGACGGATGACGGCTTAGATTCCAATCCGAAGTGCAACACAGTGATCAACAGAAGAAGTTTGCATGCTCACTCCCTCTGCTCCGCCAAATGTGCAAACGCCTTCTTCGCCTGGGCCACCCTTCGGCAAGCTCAGGATGGGGCGCCGATCATTCTCGTTGCTTGGCGAGGTGCGCAAAGGCTTTGTTGGCTTGGGCCATCTTCAACACATCCTGTTTCTTCTTGATGGCGTTGCCTTGGTCGGCGGAGGCATCGAGGAGCTCGAGTGCGAGCTTGTGAGCCATCGGGACGCCCTTGCGGTCGCGCGCGGCGGTGAGGATCCAGCGGATGCTGAGCGCCTGCTGGCGCTTGGGGGGAACTTCGACGGGAACTTGATACACAGAGCCAGCAACGCGTTTCGGACGAACTTCCACAAGGGGGGTGACATTGAGGAGCGCCTTGGAGAAGACTTCGAGCGGGGCATCCTTCGTGCGCGTCTTGATGATCTCGAGGGTCGAGCCGAAGATCCTGCGCGCGGTGGACTTCTTGCCGCGCTTCATGAGGCAACAGATGAACTTCTCGACGAGGGGATCGGAACCGACGGGGATGTACGCTTTGATGGGCTTGGACATAGGGAGGTGGGGGCTGTGAATCGTTTGCTCGTTTTTCGATGCGATGTTCAGAGCGCTAAATGAAGCGGGCAATCGAGAAACCAGAAACAAAAAACGAAAATGGAATCAGGATTTCGGACGTTTTGCTCCATACCTCGATCGTCCCTGCTTGCGATCGCGCACGCCCTCGGTATCGAGCACGCCGCGGATGATGTGGTAGCGCACTCCGGGGAGATCTTTCACGCGGCCGCCGCGCACGAGGACCACCGAGTGCTCCTGGAGATTGTGCCCTTCGCCCATGATGTACGCCTTCACCTCGTTGCCGTTGGTGAGGCGCACACGCGCGATCTTCCGGAGAGCGGAGTTTGGCTTCTTGGGCGTCATCGTCGTCACCTTGATGCATACTCCCCGCTTGAAGGGGGCGCCGTTTGCCAGAGGAATGTTGCGCATGTTGAGGGAATTCCATGCAGTTTGGAGCGCGGGAGTTTTCGATTTCTGGCGCTTGTCTCTGCGGCGCTTGCGGATCAATTGATGAACGGTGGGCATAAATCGTAGGAGAATAAAGAGAGAGGAAGCGAACGCCCTGACTATAGTGTTGGCGGATGGTAATGGTGAACGGGTCGGAAGTAAAGCTTGGACGATGGGATTCGTTCGCTGGTTAGCTCGTTAGCTCGTTTCTTGATGAGTGGAAATAACGAGCCAACGGTCATTCGTTCCCATGCTCATCGGTCGTATCGCCGACGTACCGCTTGCGGTATACTTCGCCCGTGGGGATCAGTCGCCCGATGATCACGTTCTCTTTCAGACCCTGGAGCATGTCGATCTTGCGGGTGGTGGCGGCTTCCACGAGGACGCGGATGGTTTCCTGGAAGGACGCTCCCGCGAGCCATGAATCGGTGGCGAGAGCGACGCGGGTGATGCCGAGGAGGAGCTGTTCGTAGGTGGCCTCCTTGCCGCCGCCCTTGATCGTGCGATGGATGCGGTCGTTGTCGTACTGGAGTTCGCCGATGTCGGCCGTCTCGCCCGGGAGGAACTTGCTGTCGCCGGCATCGATGATGCGCACCTTGCTGAACATCTTCTTCACGATGATCTCGAGGTGCTTGTCGTTGATCGTCTGCCCCTGTGAGGCGTAGATGTGCTGCACCTCTTGGACGATGTAGCTCTGTACGGCGTAGGGACCTTTCTTCTCCAGAAGTTCCTGGAGGTTGTAGTGCCCCACGTTGAACGCCTGACCGGCTTCGATGACCATGCCCGTCTTCACGAGGAGCGATTCACGGGGCCCGAACTCGTAGCTTCGCTCCTGGATGGCGTCGTGACGGACCTTGACGATGCCCCGCTCGATCGCGCTGATCTTGCCGGGGATCGTCGCCTTGATCGTGGATTTGTCGGAGAGCGATTTTGCCATCACGGAGCGCTCCTTCACGGCCTGGCCTTTCTTCACGATGACCTCGTAGCCCGATGGGATGTAGTAGGTGTCTTCGCCGGGTTCCTCCGCGAGCACCTGCACCGATGTCTTCCCTCCTTGATGCATCACCTTCACGCGCCCGGTGATGTCGGAGAGCGTGGCCGGCGTGCGGGGAGACCTCGCCTCGAAGAGTTCCTCGACTCTGGTGAGACCCTGCGTGATGTCTGCCCCCTCGGCGACTCCCCCCATGTGGAAGGTGCGCATCGTGAGCTGCGTGCCCGGCTCGCCGATCGACTGCGCGGCGATGATGCCCACCGGAGTCCCGATCTTCACGGTCTTGTTGTCGCTCAGGTCTCTGCCGTAGCACTTCATGCAAATGCCCCCGCGCGTGCGGCACGTCATGACGGAACGCAGGAAGACCTCGGTGATGCCGTGTGCCTTGATCGTCTCGAGGATTGCGGCGTCGATTTCCCGATCGCGCTTGGCGATCGTCTTGCCGTCCGCCTCCAGATCGCGCGCGAGCGTGCGGCCGAAGAGGCGCGCCTCGAACTTCTCGCCGATGCGCTCGGATTCCTCCTTCGTCACGCGGTGTCCCTGTTCGGCGTTGCAGTCCTCCTCACGGATGATGATGTCCTGCACGGCGTCGACGAGGCGGCGCGTGAGGTAGCCGGCCTCCGCGGTCTTGAGCGCGGTATCGGATTTTCCCTTGCGTCCCCCGTGCGTGGCGATGAAGTACTCGAGCACCGTGAAGCCGTCCTTGAGATTCGATTGGACGGGCAGCTCGATCGTGCGGCCGGAGGGATTGGCGACGAGACCCTTCATGCCGGCGAGCTGCGTGACCTGGCCCCAGTTGCCGCGCGCGCCGGAATCGATCACGTAGGTGATGTCGTTCTCCGGATAGCGCTGGAATTCCTGGATCATGACGGTTGTGATCTCGTTCTTCGCAGCGCTCCAGATGCGGATCGCGTGGCTGTACCGTTCATCCGCCGTCATGAGACCTTTCCAGTAGAAGTTGTTGATCTTGCGGATCTTCTCGTTGGCGTCGTCGAGCAGCTTCTGGCGCTCCGGAGGGATCACCATGTCTCGCGAGGCGATGGACACACCCGAGCGCGTGGCGTAGGCGAAGCCGATATTCTTCACGCGGTCCGCGAAGGCGACCGTTTCCTCCCTCCCCACGGCCTCGAGCGACGTCGCAATGAGATCGGAGAGCGTCTTCTTCTTGAGGGTCATGTTGATGAGTCCAAGCTCTGGCGGGACGATCTCCTGGAACCGCAGCCGTCCGACCGAGGTCTCGATGATTTCCATCATTTGATCATTCCCCCCTCCCCCCTTGAGGGAGGGGTCGGGGGAGAGGGTTGGTTGACGGACTTTGATCTTCGCCTGCAGATCGATGACGCCGTGATCGTGCGCGAGGAAGGCTTCCGTGGGGGAACTGAAGATCATGCCGTGGCCCTTCTTGCCGTCGTGGACGCGCGTGAGGTAGTAGCACCCGAGCACCATGTCCTGGATGGGATTGATGATGGGTTCGCCGGCGGAGGGCTTGAGGACATTGTTTGCTGCGCACATGAGATTCGCGGCTTCCTCCTGGGCCTTCTCCGAGAGCGGGACGTGGACGGCCATCTGGTCGCCGTCGAAGTCGGCATTGAAGGCGGCGCAGACGAGCGGATGGAGCTGGATCGCGAGGCCTTCGACGAGTTGCGGCTGGAACGCCTGGATGCCGAGGCGGTGGAGGGTCGGGGCGCGGTTGAGGAGGACGTACTTGTTCTGGATGACGTCCTCGAGGATGTCCCACACTTCTTTGACGCCGTCCTGGACGAGGCGCTCGGCGGACTTCACGTTGTGCGCGAGTTCGCCGCGGATGATGCGCCCGATCACGAACGGCTTGAAGAGCTTCATCGCCATCTCCTTGGGCAGCCCGCACTGGTGCATCTTGAGATGCGGACCGACGACGATGACGCTGCGGCCGGAGTAGTCGACGCGCTTCCCGAGCAAATTCTGGCGGAAGCGTCCCTGCTTGCCCTTGAGCATGTCGGAGAGGCTGCGCAGCTTCCTGCGATCGCCGGCGGTGAAGAGGGTCTTGCCTGCGCGGGCGGAATTATTGAGGAGGGTGTCGACCGATTCCTGGAGCATCCGCTTCTCGTTGCGACAGATCACTTCCGGCGCGCCGATGCTCATGAGTTTCTTCAGGCGGTTATTGCGGTTGATGACGCGGCGGTAGAGATCGTTCAGGTCGGAAGCCGCGAACCGCCCGCCGTCGAGCTGGACCATCGGGCGCAGATCGGGCGGGATCACCGGGAGCCGCGTGAGGATCGTCCACTCCGGCTTGATGCCCGCCTGGGTGAGGGAACTCCCCAACTTGATGCGCTTCATGACTTTCTTGAGTTTTTGGCCGCTGCTCTGCTCGCGCTCTTTGACGAGGTCCTGGAGGAGAACCGTGAGATCGACGGCGCCGATGATTTCCCGAAGCGATTCGGCGCCCGTGCCCGCGCGGAACACGTGCCCGAACTTCATGTTCATCTCGCGGAACTTCAGTTCGCTGAGGACCCCGCCGATGCGCAGATTCTTGAGGTCATCGATGGCGTCCTTGTGGTTGACTTTGATCGCGTCGAGCTTGTCGGCGGCCTCCTTGTCGAGCGCGTCGAGCTGGGCCCGCGACGCCTTGCTCTCCTGCATCTTCTTCTTGGCTTCATCGTACTCGCGCTTGATCTGGTTTTTGCGCGTGTCCATGGCGTTGCTCAGTTCCTTCTCGGCTTCCTTCTTGGCGTCCTCCTCGACGGTAATGACGATGTACGCGGCGAAGTAGACGATCTGCTCGAGCGTCTTGATGGGGAGATCGAGCAGGAGCCCGATGCGCGAGGGGGAGCTGCGGAGGAACCAGATGTGCGTGACGGGGACGGCAAGGTTGATGTGCCCCATGCGCTCGCGGCGGACGATCGAACGCGTAACTTCCACGCCGCATTTTTCACAGACGACCCCGCTGTAGCGCACACCTTTATACTTGCCGCAGAAGCACTGGAAGTTCTTGGTGGGCCCAAAGATGCGTTCGCAGAAGAGCCCGTCGGGTTCGGCGCGCTGCGTGCGGTAGTTGACCGTTTCAGCTTTGGTCACTTCTCCTCGCGACCACGCGAGCATGTCCTCGGGACTGGCGACGCTGAGGGCGACGGCGTCGAACGAATCGGTGGCGGCGGACTTCTGTGGGGGTAGCGGCATAGGAACGGAGTGGAAGAGGATGATGGGAAGAGAATGGCGAGTTGCGGATGATGGAAGTAGATTCGCAATTCTTGTAATGACCTACGAAAACCCGCCGCTCTCGCCTGGTGATCGTCTCTATCACGGGAGGAACGTCGGTGGTTTCGCCGCCAATTGTACGGATTTCCGAAGGAGATGCAAGTGAAATGGCGACGGAATCCCCTACTTTCCCACCCCTTTCTTGATCAACCCTGCCCCTTCCGTGATCTTCTGGATTCCGCTCTGCACGTTCTGGACGCGCACTTTCCCTTCCGAAGCGACCTGCTTCGCTTTCGTGATGCCCATCGTGCCCAATTCGACCGTGTCGTTGACTTCCTTCTGGACATTCTGGAGAAGACCGGTCGCGGTCTTGAACGTCACAGCGCCGCTGCCGATCAGAGGGAGATTCGACGGAGCCCGGCACGCCGTGAGGATCAGGAGGAAAACACAACACGTGATCAAAAGGGGCATGCTGGCATCATACTGATCTCGATGAAAGAAAGAAGATGCAAGACACAAGATGCAAAGAATTCACCAATGTCTGACTGGCCACTGGCTTTTTGTTTCTTGCGTCTTGTTTCTTGTTTCTTCCGTCACACTATCGTCGGCCCTTTGGACGGATCTCCCGCCTGACCGTACCGTTTGAAGAGCGCCTCGAAGGAACCGCCGGATTCCTGGAGCGCCTGATGGAGCATCGCGAGCTCATCGTCTTTCAGGGCGAGCGACGATGACGCATTCACGGTGCCGTCCTCCTCGTGTCGCACGCCCAGATGTTCCGTGCCTTGCAGGGACGCGTGAAGGACGATGTAGGCATCGCAGGTATCGCACCTGAGTTGGAGGAGCATGAAGTCATCGCCGGCCATGCGGACGGCGGCGAAATCGATCGGCACACGCTTGCCGCACTGCGGGCAGCGCATCTGCTGGTAGATCCGCTGGATGATCTGCTGGAGGGTGTGGGGATCGAGATGCATGGGACAAGGGGAAATGGACGGACCGAGCTATGGTACCACTGTGCATCATAGGCAACAAAAACCTCTGCGAGTACGATTTGCTCGTGATCTCTTCGAAATCCCAACGTCCGGCTCTCCATCAGGGCATGGTCTTCCTCACGACCGCCCTCCTCTTCCTCGCAGCGAGCGTTGTGCTCCTCAGACTTCATAACGGCATGATGACGCCCGCATCTCCGCTCACGATCACCTTTGAACATGCGCGACCCCTGACCGTGACGATGGCGGTGACGCGGGGAGGGACGCGGGGCATCGTCGACGTGCGCCAGACGACCGAATCGGGAGCGCACGTGACCCTGCCGTCGTCGTGGACCCTGCGCGAGATGCGCGGCGGATCGGTCGATCGCTTGCGCAAGGATCATCCCACGCACACAACGACGAGGTGGTCGCTCCCGCCCGAAGCCACTGCCTCATTCTGGATCCCCGAGCAACCATCGCATCTGGCCCTGCGCAACGCGTCGGCATCGAGACTCGAGGTCATTGTACGGAGCATCGATCTGGAAAAGAACCAGGCGACCGAAGAGCATGTGTTCGTGACGGAGACGTTGCAGGAGATTTGGTGACGACGAACGAATTGCGAAGTGCGAGTTGCGAGTTGCGAGTTGCGAGTTGCGAGTTGATGACGTCATTCGCCATTCGCACTTCGCAACTTGCAATTCCCATGTGATCTCTGGCATTCGCCTCATCCCCTCTCCATCTTCCTCCTTCTTCTTCTCCTCACCCACGCGTACCCCGCAGCCGCACCTGCCGCCATGAACGCCACGGACGCGGGACCGGTTCTGCCCGCAGGCGGATGCGAGATGGCGATGGTGGTGATACCCGTTCCCGTTTGCGGCTGCCGCGTGAAGGACGCGAGCAACGGCAGCTCGATCGTTTGCGCGAGGTTCTCGGGGGCCGCGGCATTCTTGATGCGGCAGAAGAGATCGCAGGGGTCGCCGGGTTTTCCATTGCGAGCGCCGTCATCGCACTGTTCGCCGGAATCGAGGATGCCGTCGCCGCAGCGGGAGGCGGAGCAGTTCGTGCGGCAGTGATCGGGGAGCGCGTCGGAATTGAAGCCGGCGTCATCGCACTGTTCGCCGGCCTGAATGACGCCGTCGCCGCAGAAGTCGCTCGCAAACCGGCAGTCGTTGCCGCAGTGGTAGGGCAGCGAATTGTCGAACGTGGAAGGCTCGCACTGCTCGCCCAGCAGCTTCTGGACGATGCCATCCCCGCAGAATCCCTGGAGGAGCAGGCAGTTCCCCGAACAGACGCCGTCCGTGCCGTTCTGGTCGGCATGATCGCACTCTTCGCCGGGATCGAGCTTGCCATTGCCGCAGAAGGTGCGAGACAGCGTGAGCCGCGTGCAGGAATTCGAGCAGCCGTCGCCGGGCGTGCCGTTCTTGCCTCCATCATCGCACTCCTCGCCTCCCTCGAGTCGTGCATTGCCGCAGCGTGCAGGCACGACCGATTGGCACGTGGAGGAACAGGTGATCCCCGGCTTGCCGTTCTTGGAACCGAGATCGCACTGCTCCCCCGCATCGACGGCGCCATTCCCGCAGAGGTCCGGACGAACGAGCAGGCAGGACGTTGTGCAACCGTCGCCTGGTTTGCCGTTCTGCGCGCCATGGTCGCATTCCTCGTGCAAACCGACGTAGTCCACGGTCTTGCCGTTCCATACCGCCCAGTTATCCAGGATGTCATTGCCGCAGAAGGACCACGTGCACGCCTCACTCCACATCAGATCGGGCAGGGCGATGCAAGTGGGATCGCCGGGGATGCATGCGCAATTGGCGGCGCGCGTGAGGGGTGCTCTGTTGCAGCTTGCGGGATCGGCGGCGCAGCGCGATCCGTCGTCGCATCGCTCGCCCGGTTGGCGGATGCCGTCGCCGCAGGACGCCTTGGGGATACAGAGGCCGCTCACACAGCTCTCGCCTCCCGGACACTGGGCATCCGTGGTGCAGCCCGCGCAGGCGCCGCTCGAGCAGACGTTGCTGCCGCACTGTTGCCTCCCGCTGCACGGTTGCGTGATCGTCCTCTTGCACTCGAGCGTGCAGGCGTCGCCGGGGGTGCCGTTGCTCGCCCCGTCGTCGCAGATTTCGCCTTGATCCAGATGACCGTCGCCGCAGCCTGGGAGGGCGGTGAATTGACAGTAGGAAGAACACGCACTGCCGGGCAGGCCGTTCTGCGTGCCGAAATCACACTGCTCGCCGGGATCGAGGATGCCGTTGCCGCAGGAGAGGAGACGGATGCTGGAAGAGGAGGAAGAGCTCGTGATGATTCTGCACGAGACGGAGCAGGGGTCGTCCGGCGTCCCGTTCTTGGGACCGTCGTCGCACTCCTCGCGAAGGAAGTCGAAGTTCAGCTGCAAGCCGTTGAGATTCACGAAGTTATTGATGACGCCGTCGCCGCAGCGCGGCCATTGGCATCCCTTCTGGTAGGACGTGCCCGCGATCAGATGACAGTTGGGATCATGCGGATCGCACGCGCACACCCCGCCCGCCGTTCCCGGTACGCGATTGCAGCTCGCCGGATCCTTGGCGCACGTGGAACCGAGATCGCAGTCTTCGCCCTGCTGCAGGAGTCCATCACCGCACAGCCCAGTGAAGACGGAAGAGGAACTCGACGATTGCGAAGAATTGGATTCTGAAGAACTGTTCGTCACACACTCACATATTGGAGTTTGAGGAGGACAGATCTGACCTTCGAAGGGATCGCATGCCGGTGGCGCGTGGCAGACGAGTACTCCATCGCACGAAGAATTGGAGGAGTTGGAACCCGAGGAATTCGATCCGTTCGAACCGGAAGATCCTTGTGAGGAGGAACTGGACCCCCCCTCACAGTCAAAACAATTGGGCGGGTTGTTCACATTGACGACGCATTTCTTCCCTTGATCGGCGCAGGCTTGATTGCCGCCGAGGATGCATCCAAAGGGATCGCAGAAGAGAGGAGCGCTGGAGGAGCTTCCCGATTTGGAAGAACCGGAAGACTTGGATCCGGAGGATGCGCTTCCGGATTTCGAGGAACCG
The DNA here is from genome assembly GCA_016178535.1 of Candidatus Peregrinibacteria bacterium. Classification (GTDB taxonomy): domain Bacteria; phylum Patescibacteriota; class Gracilibacteria; order Peribacterales; family Peribacteraceae; genus JACOTD01. The sequence goes on along the minus strand of JACOTD010000046.1, from coordinate 19,174 downwards.
GAAGACTTCGATCCCGCCGAGGACGAGCCGGAGGATTTGGAGCCGGAGGAATTCGAGCCGTTCGATCCGGAAGAGGCGCTGCTGGAGGAGCCGCCATTCGCGCTGCTCGAGCTGCCGCCTGAGACACAATCGAAGCACTGGGGGGGGTTGTTGAGGTCTTCGACGCATTTGGAGCCGGGATCTTGCAATTGGCAGAACGCCTGACCGCCGACGAAGCACTCGATGCCGGTGCACTCCGTGGTCGACGATGATGACGATGTTGCGCTCGATTGTGAACTCGCTTCTGAAGATGATGCGCTCGACCGGATGCAATCCGCGTCGCACGATTGCTGATCGGGATACCTCTGAAATTGAGGTGGACAGGAGATGACCTGGTAACAAGCAATCCCCGGCGAGAGGCAACAGTAGAAGTACTCGGTGCTCGAGGAGGAGGAACTTGCCGAAGACGCCGAGGAATTCGCAGACGATGCCGAGGATGCGCTCGAGGCGGAACTCTGGGATGATGCCTGGCATGCGCACTGCTGTGGCCAGCAGCCCATGAAACACCCGTTCGCATCGCAAGCGACCACTTCTCTCCAGCACTGTCCTCGGCCGATGGGAACGCAACTGTCGCCCCCATCGCACTTGCCCTGGTTGCAGGGCGTGCAACCGGCACTCGACGAAGCGGAGGAGGCTGAGGAAGATGCGGATGAGGAAGAACCGCCGCACGGCGTGCAAATCTTCGGGCGCCCCATCCTCGTACAGACGCCCCCTACACAAACTGAACTGCAAGTACAAGTCATACCACTCACCTGCCCATTGCAGATGCCGCACCCGGGATCACAGTCCTGATCGGTCTGGCACTGCGGCGGTGCGCTCGAGGCCGATGGGGGGGGAGGGGGTGGGGGGGAGGGTGAGGGAGATGGAGCGGGAGCTGGAGCTGGAGCCGGTGAAGGAGAAGGGGATGGGGATCCTGCGGGAGCTGGGGCGGGAGCGGGTGCTGGCGCTGGAGCGGGGACGGGAGCGGGTGCTGGCGCTGGGGCGGGTGCAGGTGCGGGTACGGGGCCGAATCCGCAACATTGAGGGTAGGGAATAGTGGGATTCAGGGGCACGCACATGTGGGTTGTTTGATCACATTTTTCTGGACAGATGCCGAGTGAACAGAGCGTCTGTGGGGAACCGCAATCTGCATCGACGTTACATTGCCGAGAGGATGAACTTCCACAGGCGGGGCTCCCGAAGGGAGGGCAATTCGCCAGGCACGCTTGTTGATTTAGGGTTCCGTTGGGGTCTGCGACGCAGGGGGCCATGGAACATCGATGGCACGTGTAGCCGCCCAAAGCACATTTGAACCCTGTGGACTGGTCGCAGAAAAGACCAATACAACATCCAGCATCCACACAAAATTCATCTACATTCCGACAGGCGGCTATCCCTTGGAGCTTCTGTGGGTGAATCTTGAACTGTGTCCTCGCAAACAGCACAACGCCCAACGCCATTGTGAGGAAGATCCCGATCGTGATTCTGCGCCAAAGAGTCTGGGGAGACATTGGCGGTACTCTAGTACTCGGCGCATCCGGCGAACAACATTCCCTGTAGCATGAAGCTTCGAGTATGATCTCTTGTCAAAACATTTCTCGATCTCGAATGGTCGCGGAAATCACCATCAGTGAATCGAGATCCCTGGTATTCTCGGACCATGGAATTGCTTCCCGTTCACACCCCGATTCTCCGTCCGCACGATGATCTCGCGAGCATGATCGCAACGATGATCGAACAACGCGACGGGGACATTGTCGTCCTCTCTTCCAAAGCCGTCGCGACCGTCGAGGGAGCAATGATCGATCTCTCGAGCCTGAAGCCGGGTCAAGAAGCGATTGCCTGGAGCGAGAAGACCGGACGCAGCGCCGAATTCTGCGAGGCAGTTCTCCGAGAGACGCAGCGCCTCCATGGAGAGATCGTCGGCCATTGTTCTCACGTGCTCCTCACGGAGCTGCATCCCGAGGGACTTTCCTCAGGATCGATCCTCACGGCGAATGCGGGATTGGATGAATCGAACGTCGCGGCGGGATTCGCCATCGGGTGGCCGAGAGATCCCGTTGGTTCCGTGGGAAAAATGAAACGCGCGCTCATGGGGCATCGAACAAGAAACAAGGAACAAGGAACAAGGAACAATTGCCGCCTTGCTGTGATCCTCACGGACTCCTGCGTGCGTCCGCGAAGACTGGGCGTCACCGCCTTCGCCCTCGCCGTGAGCGGCATGGATCCGCTTGCGAGCCAAATCGGGAAGCTGGATCTCTTCGGCAAGCCGCTCCACATCACGATTGAAGCCGTCGCGGACCAACTCGCCGTCGCCGCGAACTTCCTCATGGGCAACGCAGGCCAATCGATCCCCGCGGTCATTGTGCGTGATCATGGACTTGCCCTGAGCGACAGCGAAGGGTGGGTGCCGGGAATTTCTCGCGAAGGAGATCTTTTCGGAGATTGTGGAGGAAAAATCCTTCGGGCGGGAAATTGACAATTGATAATTGAAAATTGATAATTTAATTTTCAATTATCAATTTTCCATTTGAAGTTCGTCGTCCTCTCCTCCTCCCGCGGCACCACCTTCCAGGCCGTCCTCGACCGCATCGCGGATGGGAGTCTCAGCGCACGCTGCGTGGGGCTCGTTACCGATCGCATGGATCGCGGTTGTGCCCACAAGGCGAGGCAGTGCAACATTCCGATCCTCGTTCCCGATGCGGATGAGGCCGGTTCGTACCGGCACCTGATCCCGCGCAGCATCATGGAGTTGGCGCTCGTGGGACCGGGCCCTCATCCCGATCTCCTCATCGCCGCAATGGGCTGGATGCACATCGTCAGTCCACAGTGCATCCGTGAGTGGCCAAACAGGATCTTGAATGTGCATCCCGCTCTCTTGCCCAAACACGGCGGGAGGAACATGTTCGGGATGAAGGTGCACGAAGCGGTGATCGCGGCCGGCGAGAAGGAATCCGGCATGACCATTCACGTGATGGATGAAGGCATCGACACGGGAAAAATCATCTTCCAAAAAACGTGTCCCGTGCTGCCCACGGACACACCGGAGACGCTCAAAGAGAGAGTGCAGGAACTGGAGAAGGAGTGGTACCCCAGGGTGCTGGAGATGATCGAGCGGGGCGAGTTGAGGCTCACAGATGAACGGAATTGAATTGCGAATTGCCAGTTGCGAATTGCGAATGATGAAAACATTCGCAATTCGCCCTTCACCCTTCGCAATTCAAATGTAGCCTTCGACATGCACATCCTTCTTCTCCATTCCCCACTGCGTGAGGGCGAGGCGCTTCACGTCTTTGGTCATCTCGGGATTGCCGCAGGCGTAGAGGGTGACGGCCATGAAGTCCGAAACGAGATCGGGGAGGACGGCTTGGACGCGACCCGTGAGACCATTCCAATCAGCCGAAGGATGACTGAGCGTGACATGCAGGCCGAGGTTGCCATGCTTCCTCGCGAGAGCTTCGATGTCCTCGATCCAGAAGAAATCGGCCTGGGTGCGCACGCAGAAGAGCACGTCGATCCGCCGGCGGTCGCCGCGATCGATGGCATCGAGGATGTACGCGCGAAAGGGCGCGATGCCCGCGCCGGTGGCGACGAGGACGAAGGGTTTTTGCGTCGCCGGATCGAGAACGAACATGCCGAATGGTCCGCGCATCGTGACCTCGGTCCCCTCATGGAGGAGTTCGGCGATCCATCGGCTGGCTCGGCCATGGGGAACGAGCTTGATGACGAAGAGCAATGCTGCTTCGCTCGGAGCAGATGCGATGGAGAAGGCTCGCGTCTGGATGTCGTCTCTGTTCTCGATGAGCGGAACATCGAAGAGGACGAACTGTCCGGCGCGGAAGCTGAAGCCTTCGGGCTTGGTGAAGACGACCTCATACACGTCCGGCGCGATGACGCGCAGCGAGAGGCAGCGGATGGTATGAGGTATGACAGGCATCGGGATGGAAGATACAAGATGCAAGATACAAGGTACAAAGAATGATCCATTGCTCCTATGCACAGTTTGTATCTTGTCTCTTGTTTCTTATTTTCGAAGAATGCTCAGAAATTCATCGAACAAATACTCTGCATCCTCCGGCCCGGGCGTGGCTTCCGGGTGGAATTGGACGGAGAAGAAGGTTCCGCTCTTGTGACGAATCCCTTCGACCGTTCCGTCGTTGGCATTGCGGAACCACACGCTCCAATCCTTGGGGAGCTCCTCAGAAACTGCGAAGCCGTGATTCTGACTCGTGATGATGCAGCGGCCTCCAATTCCCTCGGAGCTTTGGAATTCTTGACATTCTCCCCCTCTCCCTTCAGGGGGAGGGGGTCGGGGGGTGGGGGCAATTTCCACACACGGCTGATTCGCCCCGCGGTGCCCGTACTTCAATTTGAACGTATCGCCGCCGATCGCGAGCGCCATGAGTTGATTGCCCAGGCAAATACCGAAGGTCGGGATCTCCCGCTCGATCGCCCACGCCATGCTCTTGATCGTGGGAACGCAGGTCTTGGGATCGCCCGGACCGTTGCTGAAGAAGACGCCGTCGTACTCGCCATCGAAGCGGGAGAGATCGAAATCCCAGGGCACACGAATCACTCGGACTCCTCTCTTGAGGAAGCTCCGGAGAATGTTGCGCTTCATGCCACAGTCGTAGGCAAGGACAGTTGCGAATGGCGAATGGCGAGTTGCGAGTTCGGGTTCATAGGTGATGGCTTCGGTACAACTGACTTCCGCGACGAGATTCAACTCATTCGGATCCTCAATTCGTAAATCGTAATTCGTAAATCGTAATTCCTCAGACGCAATCTTCCCCAACATCACCCCATGTTCCCGCAGCTTCTTCGTGAGCGCCCTCGTGTCCACTCCGGTGATCGCCGGTATGCCATGGTCTTTGAGCCAGTCACCCAGTGACTTCACCGCGGTATGGTGGCTGTAATCATCGCTGACCTCCGCGACGATGACGCCTCGCACGTGAATCCCTTCGCTCTCGAAGTTCTTGGAGAATCCCCATGCATTCAGTTCCTCGCTCGGCACGCCGTAGTTGCCGATGAGCGGATACGTGAAGACGAGGATCTGCCCGCGGTAACTGGGATCCGTGAGGCTCTCGGGGTATCCGGCCATGCCGGTGTTGAAGACGACTTCACCATCACGATTGATCGGTGCGCCGAAGGATGTGCCTGTGAAGACGGTTCCGTCTTGAAGAACAAGGGAGGCCATGCGACGGATAGGCTAGCGGACGAATGCAGGAATTACGAATTACGAATTACGAGTTACGAATGGCATTGGAGTATTGGTCTTTGATTCGTAATTCGTAATTCGTAACTCGTAACTCGTCATTCGCCATTCGTAACTCGTAATTCTCAACCAGTTTTCCTTGAACCAAAAGCCAAAAAGGTGCTACACTATCCTGATATCCCTATGCACGCATCTGCCTTCCGCAGCGCGCTCCTCTCGCTCATCGCGATCCCGCTCCCGCTGCGCGAGAAGTTCATCCGAATCTCCGAGGAGGTTCCTGAGGAAGATCGCGAGCGCATCCTCGAGCGGCTCACGCGCGTGAATGCCGATCTGGAGAAAAATGAGCAGGAGCAAATCGCCGTGCTCAAGCGCGGCTGCGCCATGCAGAAGCAACTTCAAGAAACAGACATTGCCGCCTTCGTCCAGAGCCTCCATGCATAACCGCTTCACCCGCTTCGGCAACAGTGATCGAGAGCATCGGCTCGTGCATGTGCAAGAACCGGAACCAAGCATCGTACAGACTCAGCAATCTATCGATCAGCTCTCCGCGTCCTTCGCACAGCAAGAAGACCTGCTTCGAAAAGCACTGTTGGGCGAACCGGAAAAACCCGCAGGCTTGGCAGCCAAAACGGCGCTCATGCAGAAATTGCAACAGATTGAAGCAATCACCCGCGCATCATTCAAACCGCTCATGCAGACGAAGACCGCGCTCCTCGCGGAAGCGGAGGCCCTCTACAAGAGCACCGTCGAGGGCATCCAAGCGGAGAAGGCGAACAACACGGCCGCGCCTGTGAACGAAGGGGCAGAGGTGAAGACGGAGAAACCTTCCGAGAGAGCGAAGGAGTCTCCGACACTGGAAATCATGCCAGACCCAAACGACCCGGGGGTCTGCTACATTCCGGCCTCCCCCGCATCATCCATCGCGATCACCTACGAAAAAGAAGAGGGTGACGGCGTGAGCGTCCCCGACGTGCCCATCACCTTCTCGCAGAAAGAACCTCCGTTCAAAATTGAAGGTATCCTGGATGAAGTGAATCGAGCGACAATCAACGGCGGCGATGGATTCGCGCTGAAACTCGATCCGGCTTTCCAGTATGGAAGATTGACCGTCACCATGGACAACGGCCGAACAGAAACAGTCCTCGTGAAGGCCGGAAGCATCGAACAATCCGAGCAAAGTTCAATGGCACCCGCGATCACCCGGAACATTGCGAATATCCGCAATGCCGTGAAGGGTTTGGGAGTGGGGATCGAAACTGCCTGATCAGATCTTCCGCGTGATCGAGGACCAATCTTCGGTGAAGGCAGAGGCTTCATCCACTCCCACATGCCCTCCGATGTTCTCCGGGGGTTTGACGGTGATGAGCCCTCCGCCGCGATCGCGCAAGGCTACGAGGTCTTCGATCCACTCCAAGATCTTCCGGCGATCGCCCGTTGCGGCGTCTTTCATGTTCATGAGAGTCGCCTTGTCCACCACCCCTCCCGTGTATTTCTCCATCAAAGCTTTTACCTGCCAGTGCACCGCTGTTTCCTGTTGATCGTGCGTCTCATCCCAACAGAATCGCATGGCTTGCGCGGCGCTCGTGAACTCCTCGTGATTCTGATTCAATGGATTCTCCTTCAAGCGGCGGAAACCGCCATTGTCCCCCATGCAAAGATTATAGCGCTTGCTTCCATCGGAATCGGTCCTCTCCTCCAAGTACGCCGCACGGAAGTGTATGGAGTAGTTCTTCGTCACGATGGATTCAATGGGAGGCCTGAGGCAACGCCAAAGGTACTGGATGCACATGGCGAAATCGGTGCAGTGACCCGTACCATCCCGCAACGTTTGCAGCGGATGCTTCACGTCCGACCAGTTCTCTTTGTTCTGCCATCCCACCGCCCCGAGGGGGTTTCGCTGCTCGCGGTAATCCCAATCGAAATTCGCCGTGAGGTACGAGACGATCGCCTCCGGCGTGCCGAGCCTGGATGCCACATCCTCGGCCCACGCCCGCACACCCTCGGCATCTTCCTCCAGAGTCGCATGCTGCTTCTGGAAGTTTCGGATCGGGGGCCCGCTCTCCGGAACGTAGTAGAGACCTCGTGCGAGCGTCACCGGAGGATCGTTCTCGCGTGACCCGTCGCGTGCTGGCAGAATGACCTCCGCGCTGTCCGCGAGCACCTTGATGATCGTGGGGCGGTGCCGCGCACGCTGCATCTGTCGCGGTTCGCTTTCCACGGCATCTTCGGGATTTCTCCCATCGTAGTACCGGATGCCGACGGTGCCCCACGAACCTCCGTCATTCACCCATCGACCGTCACGCGAATTTTGCGTGCGTTCGCCATTTTGCGTGTACTCGTCGGGTTGCCAGTGACGACGATTCTCCTGCGCATGAAGAAATTCGCGGCTCTGCAAACCTCCATCGGTGCGGATCTTGTCGACGTACCCGGAAGTTCCTTTGTCGTGCCGGAAGACTTGGTACGTGGAGGTGACGGCCGGATCTCTGAAGTCTTGCGTGGCCAAATGGTCAACATTGCCGCGCGCATCGGTCACCTTGTAGGTATTTTCGTATTGCGATCGCCATTCCACCGGCTGCTCGAGCGCATAGAGAGCATTCACTTTCAAGAGACCTCTCTGCGGGTCTGTCGCCGTGAACCACCCTTCGTCAAAATTGACGCTCGTGACGTTCCACTGCGCACGAACATTCAGCGCCGATTGCATTCGCAGCGCCGCCGTCTCCACGTTGCGCCGGTAATCGTCGAGCCGCAGGATGCTGCGCTTGCGGAAGTAGTTCGCTTCGATCCGCCCCGTGTACTCGAGCCGGCGTCCGTTGAGCGAGAAGCTCACGGCCTCAGGAGATCCGGCATTCACCCGCGCCAGGATCGCCTCGATCTTCTTCGCAGCCGTCGGGAGTCGCTCGAATTCCTCGAGTCCGCTCCCGAGATTCGACTGTGCTCCTTCCGCGGGTTGCTGCTGTCCTTGATTCGCATTCTCTTGCGATCGATTCGATTGATCGGGCGGAGTGTTCGGCCGTTCTCCACTGAGCTCCGTTCTCTTCTGGCGGAACGCCTCGAGGTACTGCTGCGGAAGATCCGCCTCGCGAAGATCATGCTTCCACACGTTGTTCCCGAGGTGTCGATGGTACGTGCCTTGTTTGGTGACGACGTACCATTCCTGCTTCCCATCGATGATCATGCCTGCCATCGCGTACGAGCCATCTGCCGAGGGCTTCCACTCGAGTGACTGCGTGGGACGCTCGCCGTTTGCAGGTTGCTCAGCCTGAGCGTGAGGCATCGCTGCCGGATTGACGCGGAGGATCTCGGCTCTCTTCTGATGGAACTGGTAACGATAGCTGTACGCAGTCGGAAGTCGATCCTCCGGGCACACTCTCCATCGATCCCCCATCCACTCCAGGTACGTCCCGCTGTCGCGCACCGCGTAGATCGTTCCCGAGACCGTCGCTTCCACGCCCTTGCCGTCGGTCATCGTCTCCCACTGGATCCGCCGCCCCGGCGGAATGTCCATGGCCGGCTCCTCTTGCACAGCAGATGATTGCTCCGGTTGCCCGCGACCGGCTCGGAAGAATTCCCACTTCTGTCCGCCCGCGCGAAACAGGTAGATGTTGCCCTCGTGGACATGGTAGGTGTTCCCCGCGGGATCGCGGAAGTACTTCTTGCCGTCGTTTGGATTCGTGTACGGCGTGAGCGCTCCTATCTGCCGCTGGATCTCACCCAAGTGCCGATCGGTCTCATCGGTGGGAACCATCTCGCGTCTGGACTCTGGATTCTCCAGCCGTCGTTGTGCTTCCGGAGTAGGCATCGAAGAGAGGGAAAGCGGCAGATTCGGATCCCGCTTTCCCTCATCTCCATGATTCAGGATGAACCTGCAGTCTGAGCGCGATTATCGATTGGGATTGTCACTCCCCGGAGCGCCGCCGGGAATATGTGGCGTTGAAGGCGGCGCGGAAATCTTGTTGGGAGGAGCGGCAGGCGGCGTAAAGCTCGGCGCAGCGGACGGCTGAGCGGGAGGATTGAAGGTCGGAGCCTGGATGGGAACCTGAACGGTTTCCTGCTGTGCTCTCTGCCGTTGTACCGTATCGCCGCCTTTTGCCGTTGCCGAAGAGAAGGGGGCATTGGCATTGGCGATATTCTCCTGGTGATAGATATTCGTCTGAATATTGTTCGTGGTGGAGTTGTTGTAGAGGTTCTGTTGAACAATCGTCGGCGGAAGCTGGCGGTAATAATTCGGCGAGATTGCCGGCATCCACATCGTGCCGTGATCGATATTGATGGGCAGGTCTTGCGATTGAATGGCCATCTGGAACTGCCCCTGGAACTGACCGCTGATCAACGCTCCATCGGTACCGTAGATTTGCATGCCGTAGGCAATCCTCTCACCGCTGGGCGAAAGGACGACGCGGCCGACCGTGAACGGAAGCTGAAGACGGCCGTCGCGCTGCTGCTTGGCAAACAGAGCGGCGATCCTCTTCTCCAGATCATCCTTGTGCTTAGGATCCTTCAAGCGCCGGCGCAAGCTGCCGATGGTCGCTTCGATTTCCGCGATCTCCTTTTCCATTTGTGCCTGCTGCTTTTGAAGTTCCTCCTTTTTCTTGGGATCCGTTTCCTTCTGAACGGCCTCTTTGATTTTAGCAAGTGACACGCTCAATTCGCCGTACTTCTTGAGGAGCTCGCTCGGAGATTTGAGCTTGCTCGTGGTGAGCAGACGATCATTCTGAGTTTGTAAGACGCCAAGCGCCTTCAGAATCTCCTTGAGGAACTCGATGATTTGTTCCAAGGGAGTCTTCTCTTTCGTTTCTCCTGGCTTAACTCCGGGAGCGGTTGTTCCGGCGCCCGCGCCGACCGCTTTCTTCTCGAGAACCAATGCGCCCTTATCATCCTTGACTGTGTAATCCTTGAGCTCCGCTTGAATGTATGTGATTGCGCTCTCTTTCTTCGTTTCGCTAAGAGCTTTGTACGCCGTTTCCAGACCGGCCTTGCTTCCATCCTTCTTGAATGCGGCGATTGCTGGATCGAACGTCTTTTTCTTATCGTCATCGGAAAGATTTTCCTTGGGCTTTTCCGGAGTAGGTTTTGCTGGCTCGGGCTTCGGCTCATCCTGCAACTTTCCTCTCTCGGTTCTCAATTCATTGACCTGACTCACAAGAAGCTGAATATGCTCGACACCATTCGTCCAAACTGTACCCGGATCGGATTGATAACGAATGGAGGATTGTTCAGGTTTTGGTTTTGTTGAATAATCCTGATTCACAAGAATTATAATTCTAGCATCAATCCTGCCGATGATATCTTTCTTCAAATCATTGTAATCTTTCTTTCCCTTCTCTCTCTGTGAGAGGTGGTCTAAATCTTCCTTCAAAGATTTCATGAATTTTTCATGTTCCTCTTCATTCTTTTTCTTCTCGTCTTTGGAAAGCTTGTTTTCCTTTGCACCAACTTCTTTGCCCCATTTCTTCTGTAATGCATCGACTTGCTTCGCATGCACAGATATTTCCTCAACAAAATTATGCGGTGCCATTGCGGTAGCAAGTGTATTGATCCTGGCATAATGACTATTGATGTAGTCTTCAGCCATCTTATTGAGTGTTGCTTCAAAATTTGTCTTCGCAATTCCGGCTGGCTGTTTTTCCATGAGTTCTTTTGCATTCGTAATATCTTTGAGTTCTTGTTCGTTTTTCTTCTCCAAATTTTTAACTTCATTTTCTTTTTCATCTCTTTCTATCTGCGCTTTGTTCAATTTGTTAATCAATTCAGCTGCTCCCAAATCCCCTTTCCCTGCGAATTTGCCAAGCCTTTCTTTTACTTCATCAATGCGCTTCTTTGTGGAATCGTTGAGATTAGGTTCTTTCTTCAATTTTTCCTCAAGCTGACTGGCCTCTATTCTTTCCGGAACGGCAGCAGCTTGTATGGCAATATCCGGATTGAGAGGACCCAAAAAATTATTCATGAGTCTCCTCTCTCGGAGAGATCCAGCGTCCGGAAATAAAAATGCGTGTATCGTCTCCATAGAGGGAGGGGGAATTAGGTGAAGACTGCTTCGAGGGATTCCAGTGCAGTTGCTTCCTGCGTGCGATCCTTCTCCTCGTTCGTCTTGAGCGAATCCCTGCGCGAGGTGCGCACTTGGTCGTTCACGTCCGCCATGAACGCGGCGAACTCTTCATCGAAGGCTTTGTAGGCCGCCTCGTAGCGCTTCATGCGCGCGGCGTGGTCCTCCGCGGATTCGCCGGCGTACTTGGCGTCGAGAGTCGGAATGTTCGCGAGGAGGAGATCCGGTTCGATCTCCGCCATCAGCACATCGTAGAGCTGCTCCGCGAGCGCTGCGTTCTGGCCGTCGTCGTGTACGGGAACGGGGGGCATTGAGAGAAAATGCTATGTGTATTCGTCATCAGTATAGCAAAGTTGACGAGGGGGGGCAATGGGGAAATCCTCCACCCCCAACCCCTCCTCCGTGGGAGGAGGGGAGGAATGGAACATTGGAACATTTCTCCCCCTCTCCACCGGAGAGGGGGTCGGGGGGAGAGGAAACAAAACAACACACACAGTCTCCCGCTCGGAGCCGCAACGATGAGTGGGAGGGGCCGGGGGTGGGGGCTCTTTGGATACATTCTCAAGGCCCACGCCAATTTTCGACTGTCAATTCCGGAATCCACGAGAAATGATCGGCATTGCCGGTGACGAGCACGCGTCCGTGCTCGAGCGCAGTGGCGGCGATGATGAGATCGGCATCATTGCACGAGTGGCCGCCGTGAGAGGCTGTGACCCAGAGATCAGCAGCGCAATCCAGGACTTCATCGTTGATCGCGAAGACATGCGAATGACGGAGAAAATCCTGGAACTGCAGCATCTGCAAGGTCGCACTCTTGCGCTTGAGACCGCGGATGACTTCATATCGCGTAATGGCGGAAAAGGCGAATTGGCCGAACTGTCGCAGATACGCTCTCGCATTCTTTCCGACGATGATATTTTTGTTCTTCATGACTTCGGAAACCATGTCCGTATCGAGGAGCGACAATGACGAAAACGGAGTCATCACGATGGACGTGTGAGGTTGGCACGCTGGAGAATGACGGACTCGAGGTCTGCAATTTCTTGATCCGTCAGGCCCGCGTAGACGTTACACCACGCTGGCAATGTATCGGATTCAGATTCATGATTCGATTGGGGCATTTGTGAAGGCTCGGCCCTGACGGTCATTACTTGGATAATGACCTGCTGGCCCTCGGCCAAGGGCTTGCCGGTGAGGCGCTCGAGCGCGCGCCGGTCGGCACGATCGATGTCGCCGACGTTGCGGATCACTTTTTCCATGCTGCGCATTCTACACCATTCGCAGAGGAAATCACAACCGCATACGCAGAAAAACACAGACAGAATCCCTCTTCTATTTATCCTTCACTGAAGGAGGTTTTTCCGGTATACTGGAAAGATTTTGAAATACCAAAAACCATGACAGAAAAAAAAGTCCGCGACGGGCCCGGGGAATCCGCCGAACACAAGGATCAGGCGGAGCAGGAGGAAGCTGCCAGGCTGGCCGCACTGCGTCAGAACGTGACCAATGAAACGCGCGGCAAGATGGGGAAAGCGCTTACGGCGGAAGCGCAGGCCGCCAAAGAGAAAGCCGCCAAACAAGCGCTCGCCAAGAACGGCCCCACCAAAGCGCAGGAAGAGCAAACGAAAAAAGAAATGGAAGCTCTGATGACGAAACAAGCATCAGAGGCGGCGGAGGGTCAGGGAAGCGGCGAGAAGACCAAAGCAAGCAAAGAAAAGGGCGTGGGATTCTTTCGCAGGACATGGAGGCGACTGTTCGGGAAGAGCGAAGACCTCGACGAGAAAGTGGAATCGGCCAAGAACAATCGGCGCGCAATGACACTCGGAAAATGGTTCACGCGCGGCGTGGGACTTGCGGCGGTGGGCACGGCGCTCGCGGAGACGTTCGCTTCGGCCGGGGGCGCCGTGTCGTCCGTGACGACATTGGGGGCCTTCGGCGAATGGACGGGCAAGATTTTGGGGGGGCTCGGCACCGCGACGACCGCGGCGGCCAACGTCATCTCGTCGATCCCCGGTGTGGGTTCCGTGGCATCGGTGCTCTCGAGCGGCGCCTCGTACGTCACGCCGTTCCTCAAGCCCATCGTCGATTCGCTGAATGCACATGTCTTCATCCCTGCGATGGGGGCTGCGCTCCCGGCTTCCGTTCTGCCGCTGCTCGGCATGGCGGCATTCGTGCCGGCCGCGGTGTGGGGGATTGGCGGCGCCACGTACGGCGTTCGCTCGGCGCTGCACTGGCTCGGCTGGGGAGAGAAACCGAAGTACGAAGGGTTCCTGCGCATCGGGCGGCGCTTCATCGGCAAAACACTCACGGCGCCCTTCTGGGGATCGTGGCGGCTCTTGCGCGGAGCGGGGTACGGGGGCGGCGTCGCGGGGAAGAAAACATTCGAGTTCGGCAATGCAACACGCAAGGCGGTCTTCAGCAAACCGGCCGCCATCGGCGGCGCTCTGGGAGCGGCCGCGACCGTGGCGACCGGCGGCGCCATCCTGCCACTCGCGATTCCCGCGGGGGTCATCGGCGGCGCCATCTACAAGTGGCGCAAGGGCAAGAAGGGCCGTGCGGCGGCGGCGGGCGGAGGAGATTCCGGCGGTCCCACGGTTCCCGCAGCAGACGAAGCGCATGGTCCAGAAGGCCACGCCGATGAACCTCACCACGCCATGGCGGCATGATCCCCTCTCGCTCCACCTTCGGCTTCGAGAATTCCGACCAGCCCGACATCGGTCTGGCGGGGCGAGAGCGGAGGCTGTGCCGCAACCTCTCGCAACCTCCGGGTCGCCCGTTGGAATCCATTCAACGCGGCACCAATCGGGTGCGTGAAGGCCTGCAGGATCTCACCATGAGCGATGCCGAACGCACGCAGCGCTATCGCAACGACCTGATCCATCGCGCGAACGACTACCGCGCCGCGGGAGACGACTTCTTCCGCGATACGCCGCTTGCGAAGGACAACACGGTCCGCAGACCGCTGCCCGACATCCTGAAGCAGCCGTACGAAGATCGCGTGAGCGATTACATTCGCACCTCGCGCCAGATCATTCCCGAACCGGTGCGTTTCAATCCGAATCACGCCGATCTCTTTGGTCCGGAATACCAGGTTTCCGACCGCGACTATGACAAGTATGTCAGCGACCTGCGGCGGGCGGGCGGTTCCATCGACTTCCATCCGGAGCAGAAGCGCACCTTCGATGAGACGCACGCACTCCTCTTCGGAGAGAACGTCTCAACTATCAAGCCCGGCGAGGATGATCCGGATCACGCGCGCTCGCGCTCGCTCGCCCAGGAATCCGTCGAGGCGAAGTTCCTGCGCAGTCCGGACGGCATGAAGAATCTGACCGATGAGTATCTCGCGGCGGCGCGATACGTCACGAAGAAATTCAATGATGCGGGAAAGCCGCCCCCGAGCGAAGAAGACCTCCGCAATCCCACCTTCCTGCTCCAGCACCTTCCGGAGGGATACCTGAAGGGCGCCATCCTCGCGGCCCAGTACGCCGCTCCGGGCGATCCCCGCGTCGATCAGCGGATGCTCAAGAAACTCTACGGAGCGCGCAGCGCAGCGGAGACGCAATTCGCCATGGCGCACCGGGAGGCGAAGCAGCAATGGCTGGGCGTCGACAAGAAATTCAAAGAGAGCATCAAGCAGCAATCGCGAACCTTCATGGACAATTACAGGTCTCTCCCGCCTGCCGCCCAATGGGGGCTTGCGGGATTCGCGGCCTACCAGATGATCTGGGGGAAAGGCTGGATGGGGAAATTCATGCGGACGTCCGGCTTCGCGCTCGGAGGGACGTGGGCCTACATGCGTCTCGTGAAGGGCGATGAGAAAGCCATCGACCACATCGCGGAATTCATTCGGAAAGGAGTCGACTTAACCGTCGACAAAGGCATAGAGCTTGGGCGCAAGGCGAAGCTCGTCGCTCCCAAAGAAGACAGGGATTACCTGACGATCATGGCGAAGTTCTTGCGAGACAGGGAATGTAAGGACGTCGTGGAACTCAGCCAAGGATTCGCCACGCTCGCGACCACCAAGATCGGGACGATCGCGGCGTTCTTCTCCCCAAGCAGAGACGGTCAAACGGGAAAGCTCGTCCTCGATCAACATGGGAAGGAATCCCCTCTCGCGCTGGAGATCGAGGGACAAATCAAAAAAAATCAAGCGGGAAGCATGCAGGATCTCATAAAACACGAACACAAAATAGGCGCAGGAGTCGCGGAACTCTTCGCGATTATCGGCGCGCAGCGCTCGGAGAACAACCGCTTCATCGGGGCGTACGCCGACGCGCGGCGCGACACCCTCCCCTTCCAGCTCTTCCGCAACATCCGCACCCAGACCACGCCGGGCGAGTTCGCGCAGCTCACGGCCCGCGGCATGGAGATCGCGATGACGGACTACCGCGACAAGTCACTGGTCGACATCATCCGCGAATTGATGGAGCCGCAGCTTGGCAGAGAGCGAGATCGAGCGCAGCACATGGAGGACATCAGCACCCTCGAGAGCCGCAGAGCGGAATTCGCGCTGTACAGGAAATCCAAGGAGGCGCCCACCGGCGGATCCCTTGCGGATCTCGTTGCGTTCGTGAAAGACGACTACGCGGAGTTCGCCCGGAACATGGAGCTGATGGAGATTGTCGATGACACCGGACTCCGGTATCTCGTCGATGGGCTCTTCCATACGATCATGGAAAGCCGAAAGCCCGATGGAACGCCCGAAAATCTCTCTTCAAAGCTCCTCGCCATCGAGCAACTCAAGTACGCCCTGGTTGTTGCCGCTTTCAAGAAGGATCAACTGCCGCTCACCGGGAGTGACGTGACGAACATCTTGAAAGTTCAAGCGGAGTCCTTCTCGTTGGGAAACTTCCTCACGACCGTGAGCAGCTGGATCAATCGCAACGTCACGGCAATCACGGGCAACTTCGGGGCGGTGGAAAATCTCGACAGTCTCGAAGGGTTCTTCGCGAGCTTCCGGCCGTTCAAAGATGTCTCGACGATCAATCAGCATGACTTCCGACTGCTCAAGCAGGAAATCGCGAACCTGAAATTCCACTTCAAGAATGAGCTGGAGAATCCCGACTACATGGCCGGGCAGGCTCTCGGGCGACTCGATGCCGCTGCGATCGCGCGGCTCGGCGGCGACACCGCCGCCAAGAAGTTCCTCGTGGAACTCTACAAGAACGCCGATTACCAGCGGATGATCAAGGAATCCCAGAAAGGTCTCGCGCTCAAGCTGGCGCAGGAAATCGTTCTGGCAATGATCACGACGCACACAAAAACCGGCATCCATCTGCGCGATGCGGATCTGGCCAAGCGTCGCTTCACGCCCATCGAAGAACTCAACGTCATCGCGATGGCACGGCAGCATTACGCGCAACTCGTGGCGAGCGGGGGCGCCTTGGGCATGTTCGCCCACGTCGATGCCGCGCAGGCGGTGTTCGCCGGGTTCAAGCCCGAGGACGTGAATGAGGAAGAAGAGGCCGCGAAGAACGGCAAGCCGGGACGCAAAGAAGCCATCGCCTCTCTCCAGCGCATCGCGACGGTCTATCTCATCCTCCTCCAGAGCGGCACATTGACCACGGAGAACCACGACGCCATGAAGACGATGGTGAAGACCACGCACCGGAAGTTCCTCGATCTCTTTGGGACCAAGACGATCCTCACGCAGGAGGAAGCAGCCAAGCGCGAGGCTCTCCTCAAGATGCCCACGATCAAAGACGGACTCCCGACATTGAAGAACATCTACCGTCTCATCGTGGGAGAAGAGCCGCCGGAGATTCCGGGGGTGACGGTGTTCCCCAAAGAGGAGGAAAAGAAGGAGGAAAAGGCAAAAGAAGAAGGGAAGAAAGAGGAAAAGGCTGGTGGAGGTAATCCTCCTGAACAATCGGGAGGAGGAACGCCTGCGGAAACTCCGGGGAGTGGAGCGTCCCCCGAGCAACCGGGAGCGGGGGCACCGGGAGGTGGAATGCCTGGTGGTGGATCTCCTCCAGAGCAACCAGGAGGAGGCGCACCTGCAGCAACTGTTCCTGGCGGAGGATCTCCAATAGAGCATCCAGGAGGCGGGCGACCCTCAGAAACACCTGGAGGAGGCAGAACCCCTGAACAACCTGGAGGCGGAGCACCGCGAGAGAACCCCGGTGGAAGCCCTCCTCCTGAGCAACCGGGCGGTGGAGTTCCAAATGGGCGTGTGAATGTCCCTGGTGGTGGTGCTCCTGCGGAACAACTCGGAGGTGGAGCACCAGGAGTAAATGGCGGAGGCGGTATATCGCCGGAGCATCAAGGTGGAGGGAATCCTCCAGAACAACCAGGAGGTGGGGAACCTGCAAACGGAAGACGTGCACAGCATCCTGGCGGTGGCAATCCGGTGGAACAACCGGGTGGAGGTGCACCCGAAAATGGAACTAGTCAGCATCCTGGAGGCGGTAATCCCCCAGAGCAACCAGGAGGAGGAGAGCCTCGATAGAAAAAGCCAAGGATTGAAAGCATCCATATCTGAAGATTTTTTGCCATCAAAAACCCGGGGATGAAGCGCTTGCGCACTTCACCCCCAAGGCTAATCCCATCACTGTCGTCGACGAGTCACGGCACAGGTACCAGCTCCGTGACGACTGAGTTGTCCGGAAGCGAAAACTGGACACGGATGTTTTTGGCATCCTTGCCAATATTCGACTCCTTTACCGGACCGATGTGGAGACCTGCGGGATGAGGGTTCGTCCCTCCATCCCAATAGATCACCAATTCGTAAGGAGCCGCGGGTGCGTCTTGGACGCTGACCTTGCCCATTGTACTGTCGTACTTTGGGCTCTGCGGCCGTACAACCGAATTCGGAGCGCGAGTGGGGGTTGGCGGAGCGCTGCCGCCGGTTGAAGTCGGTGTGCTTACCTGAGGCACCAGTTGTGCTGGGGCTGTCGTCGAAGATTTCTCCTCGACGGTCCCCGCCACCGTACTGTCGAGCACTCGTCCGAGACGAGCCCACAGCGGGGTGGCAACCGCGCAAATCGGCGGGAAGGTGCCAATGAAGGCACCAACCGCCAACAAACTTGCAACGATCAACTTCATTGACAAGTCGAACGCCCCTGCGGCGGACGCTGGTACTGGAACAGCGCGGATCACGCGCGCTGAGAGCCATACCAAAAATACCACAAGAACAATACCCAGAACCAAAGTGCCCCATGTCATGGGTCACCTCCTTAATTGTCTTTCCCTACCATGACACGCCGAACGCCGACGATAATGGTAAGGATCAGCCTATTGACATTATATTACATATAAATTATAATACAAGCAAGCTCAGCCTTGGCATCCAGGCTAAGTGATGGCCTGATGGGTGGGGAGGGAAAAAGATTGAAATTCCGAAGCGACAAAAATAACCCCACTCGGGGCCTTGCGGCAAGCGAGTGGGGAGGAAGTGATCCAAGTATAAAGAAAGGCTTCCAAAAATGCAATCGCATGTACCTCGCCATACCATTCAAAGAGGGGCATAGCCGCGGGACGAACCCTTTAGGTTGACCCCTCATCGTGATGCATCCATTGTAGCGATGGATTCTCGAGACGCAGAGGGGAAATTCCTTGTTTTTTTGCTGAAGAAAAAGAGGTCTTCGACATTGTCACCCTGAGCTGAGCTTGACCTGAAGAATTGAAGGGTCGAAGTGCGACGGTTGTCTCGCGTTTATGGATCGGGACAAGGGCGCTATTCCGGCTGATGTTCCATCAAACAACACGGAACCGTGAACCGAAAGCTGCCCAAGTCAAATTCCCTGCTCCCCCAAGCCACAGTAATTCCCGATTCCCACGCCTAGCCCGGTGGCGCTCTGGCGAGGATTCCCTGCAGTTGCTTCTCAAACAGCGATCTCCCCTCCGTTCGCCACCGCGTTACTTCTGCAATGACAGTGGAGAGAGAGAACGCAGGAAGC
>JACOTD010000045.1 GCA_016178535.1 Candidatus Peregrinibacteria bacterium | reverse complement strand
TGGCTTCTGCAAGACAATTTCTTGCTCCTGTCACTCTTGCAGATGGCGCAGAAAATGGTTCCTGCGGCATCTATCACCTCGTCATGCAGACCTCAAGGGCTGGTGAGTGTCTGCAAGAGGGTGCCAGGGGGAATTGCTGAGAGCATCTTGTCCAACTGCAAGTTCAGTGGCACCGTCGAATCTGCGCTGGTAGGCTATCGCCGCTCCTGTTCTCTGAGCTCTTCCTGCTATGCCTCCCAAACGCCCGATCGTCTGGCCCATCGTCACTGTGGTGATCGCGCTGACGGTTTCGATCATCGCGCTGCCGCAGCAATGGAAAGGGTGGGCGCCGGGATTCTTGAAGAGCCCCGCTCTCCACCTCGGGCTCGATCTGGTGGGCGGCACGCAGCTCGATTTCCGCATTTCCGAGCAGGAAATCAACGATCAAGAGCGTCGCGTGACACAGGAACTCGCGGATGCGCAAAAGCACAATGCTCCCGCGGCGGAGACGCAGCGACTCCAGGCGGAGCTGACGGGCATCCATCAACAGAAGCAGAACCTCGTGGAAGCCATCCGCACCGTCCTCGAGCGGCGCATCAACGCGCTGGGAGTGAGCGAGGCGACCATCACGCCCTCGTACGTGGGCAACGAGAAGCATCTGCTCGTGGAATGTCCCGGGGTCGTGGACACGCAGGAATGCATCACGGTGGTGGGCAAGACGATCCAACTGGAATTCAAGGAGGAATTCACGACGGCGACGCCGGACTTCGTCGCCTCGGTGCATGCGAAGGCAGAGGCGGCGCTGCGGAGAGTGACGGAGAGCGGACAGACGCTGCGGACCGTGGGGCAAGATCACAGCGACCAGCTGGGGGTGTTCTACCAAGACGCGCACACGGTCTTCCGCGATCAGCTCCCCAAGGGATTGGAGGATGCGTGGACGCTCCAGCCCGGGAAGGTCGTGCTGCGGGATGGCAGCGTGACCACGCAGCAACAGAGCGCTCAGGGCCGGCCGCAGGAGCAGACCGTTCCGGGCGTTTTTGTGCTGGAAGTGACGAAACCCGCCACGGCGACCGGACGCGTGCTCAATGAGGCGCCCAAGGCATTCGCGTTGCTGGCGAAGAGTGAGACGGGAGCGAGCTACGCCTTCCACGACAGCACATCGCTCGATGCCTCCGTGAACACCCGCATCGCCGGGTCGCTGCGAGCCCTCCAGCCCGGCGACCTCAAGTCCGTTTCGATGGAGGACGGCTCGGCGCACGTGCTCTTCCTCCGTCATCTCCTCAAGGGAACGCAGGTTGTCACCGTGAGCCACATCCTCGTTTCGTATAAAGGCGCATCGAAAGCTCCCTCGTCCGTGACGCGCACCAAGGATCAGGCGTTCGCCCGAGCGCAGGAGCTCAAGGCGCGATTGGATGCAGGCGCCGCCTTCGCGCAGCTCGCGCGAAGGGGATCGGACGGTCCATCGGCCAAGCAGGGCGGATCGCTCGGGGAGATCGCGCCGGGGGAGGAGCCGCCGAGTTTCGACCAGGTCGCCTTCCGCCTCCCGCCCGGCAACGTCAGCAATCCCGTGGAAACGCAGTTCGGCTACCACCTGATCCGCGTCGACAAGGCGCCGGCGACGAAACCGGACACCGCGAGCTACGATGATCTGACGATCGAGGGGCAGAATTCCCTCGCACGCACCGACGATCTCCTCCGGAAACTGAAGGGCGGCGGGGTGCGTTCCCAGGAGCCAGCGATCGAAATCCGTTCGCTCTTCTTCTCGCTCGTCCCCACCGGATGGAAGGACACTGCGCTCGACGGCAAGCACTTCCGCACGGCCGCCGTCTCGCTCGATCCCGTGACGAACATCCCCGTCGTGCAAATCGCATTCGACGACGAGGGCGCCAAGCTCTTCCAGGAGCTCACGAAAGCGAACATCAGCAAGCGCATCGCAATCTTCGTGGGCGGCCAGCTCGTCTCCGCGCCCGTGGTGCAGCAGGAGATCGCGGGCGGCCTGGCGGTGATCACGGGCAGCCAGGGCATCCAGGAAGCGCAGAGGCTTGCGCAGGACCTGAACACGGGCGCCATCCCCGCGCCCATCCACCTCGTGGGGCAGTACACGGTGGAGGCCACGCTCGGATCCGCCGCCCTCACAACCTCGCTCCAGGCTGCGCTCGCGGGAACGGTTGCGCTCATGCTCTACATGATCCTCATCTACCGCTTCCTCGGGTGCATCGCCGATGCGGCCCTCCTGATCTACGCGGTTCTGCTCTTCGCTCTCTTGAAGTTGCCGTTCCTGCGCCTCTTCGGCGGCGACTTCGTGGTGCTCACGCTCGCCGGCATGGCCGGCATCATCCTCAGTATCGGCATGGCGGTGGATGCAAACGTCCTCGTCTTCGAGCGCATGAAGGAGGAGCTGCGGAAGGGGAAGATGGTGAAGACGGCCGTCGAGACGAGCTTCAAGCACGCCTGGCCGGCGATCCGGGACTCAAACGTCTCGACGATCATCACGTGCGGCATTCTCTTCACGATCGGCACCTCCATTGTCCGCGGCTTTGCCGTCACGCTCGGCATCGGCGTCTTCCTCTCCCTCTTCACGTCGGTCACGATCACGCGCTGGCTGCTGCGCAAAGTGGCAATGACGAAGATCGCGGAGAACCGGAGGATGTTCGGGGTTGCGGAAGTGGGCGGGGCGAGCGATGTTCCTGATGATGTATGACGGATGGTTTGATGGTGGGATGGTTGCTAGGCAAGGACGAATTTCGTTCTCAACAATCTTGTCAATCGCTTGCGAACCATCAAGCCATCCAACCATCTCACCTTGTCATTGTTGTCTCTCATGCGCCACGATCGTCTCACCATCTCCGACCTCGAACTGTGGACCCGCATCGGCGTCACGGCCGGGGAACGCGAGGCGGAGCAGCGAATCTTGATTTCGATTGTGATGACTCTGGATGTCGCGAAGGCCGCAGAGCATGACGACGTGAAGGACACGATCGATTACCTCGCGGTGCGGAATGCGATCCTCGACCTTGGGAGAATCGGAAGGAAAACGGTCGAGCGGCTCGCCGAGGACATCGCGACCCTGATTCTCGAGAGATTCAAGCCGGACAGCGTCGAGGTCGCCGTGAAGAAGTTCCCCTTCTCCGCTACGCGTGAGGTGAGCATTCGGATCCAGAGGAATCGAGAGCATTCATCTTCGTAACTCGTAATTCGTCATTCGCAACTCGTAATTCGTCACTCCACATGGCCTCTATCTTCATCTCCCTCGGCAGCAACATCGATGCAGAAAAAAATCTCAAGACTGCAGCGAATCTTCTGCGCTCCCGCTGGCCCCCCATCCGCTTCTCGTCGGTGTACCAGACGAAAGCTCTGGGCTACGAGGATCAACCGGACTTCCTCAATGCAGCTGCGACGTTCGAGAGCGAGATGCCTCCCAACGAGATCCATGCGCTTCTTCTATCAATCGAGCGAACACTCGGGAAAAAGAAACCGCTCAAGGATGGTCCCCGCACCATCGATCTCGATTTCCTCCTCTGCGGGGACGAGGTGATCGAGACGCCGACGTTGATCGTTCCCCATCCGCGGATGCATGAGAGGAGATTTGTCCTGGAGCCGCTGTGCGAAGTCATTGATCCCAAGACGCGGCATCCGCTCATCGGGAAATCGTGGGAAGAATTTCATGCTGAATGCTTGAATCAAGATTCTGCAAGGCTGCATCTTCAGGTATAACATAGCAATAAAGCAACTGGGGAGTTTTTCTTGGGACAATAGATATTTCTCAACACGAAGTGCTTTTTCCGGTTCTTCCCCATAGCAGAACCTCCCGGCATCACAGGAGAGTTCTGTATACTGCTCTCTCATGGAACCCCTCTTCCGCCAGCTCCTCACCGAAATCGGCGACAATCCCAAGCGCGCGGGATTGAAGAAGACGCCCAGGCGCTGCGCGGAGTCGTTCGCGTTCCTCACCTCGGGGTACGGGCAGAAGCTGGAAGAGATCATCGAGGGCGCGCTCTTCCCGTCGGACACCGAAGGCATGGTGATCGTGAAGGACATTGAGATGTATTCGCTCTGCGAGCACCACCTGCTCCCTTTCTTCGGCAAAGTGCACGTGGGCTATATCCCCGATAAGACCGTCATCGGGCTGAGCAAGATCGCGCGGATCGTCGACATGTTCGCGCGGAGGCTGCAGGTGCAAGAACGGCTGGGGCAGGAAGTCTGCGATGCGCTCGAGCGCGTTTTGAAACCCAAGGGAGTGGGCGTCGTGATCGAAGCGCATCACCTCTGCATGATGATGCGCGGCGTACAGAAGCAGCACAGCCTCGCCGTCACGAGCGCGGTGAAGGGGAACTTCAAAGCAGACCAGAGAACGAGGCAGGAGTTCTTGGAGTTGATTCGGTAATCCTACAAACCAAGGTCCGCATGGGTTCCCATGCGCAGAAAGCGCACGACTCCAGCATCAAATCGCAAAAGGATGACCCAATTTTGTCGCAAATGGATATCCCAGATACCTTCGAGATCACCTGTCAGGAGATGAGCTTCATATTGTGCGGGAGGAGGCCACGTTGCCTTCACGGCAGCCACAAATTCATAGAAAGGCTCCATACTTTGACCCGATCGTTCCCATTTCTTCACTTCTTTTCGGAAACGTTTTGTGAACTCAAGCTGCTGCATGCAAGGCCTTTTTAAAATCATCAACATCATCGAAAGGGCCGATGACGTCATCGTTCAGCGCCTCCAAGACGATCTTGCGCGTCTTCGCGGACATCGGGCGGATTTTCGGCAATTCGAACGGCAGCGTTCCTTGAAGAGTGATCTGCGTATAGAACAAACGAATGGCAGATGAGGTATCCAAGCCCAGAGCCTGAATGACTTTCTCCGCCTCGCGTTTGAGTTTGGCAGGCAATCGAATGTGGAGATTGGCGGCGGCTTTCTTCATCATGTTGATAGTGTAACCGTTTGTGTTGCAGAAAGCAAGAAGCACTCAAGAGTGACCAGCGCACGCGGCAGGAGTTCTTGGAGCTGATTCGAGGACAATCTCAAGACAGGCAAATTTCAGCCGTTCAAGCAGCGAACACCATCTGCTGTTCTGCGTCTTCCGGCGATGGTTCCCGCGTTCTGTCATCGATGAGCGTGAGATTCTTTTCATCGACCGCCTTCTCGATATCTTCAATCGAGAGACCGGCTTCAGACACCTGCGCCAACAATCGCCGCTCGTATTCTCCATAGACGTGCGACACAAACGTATGCCCGGTTTGTGCGACGGTCAGACCTTCAATGAGCGGCGTCTGCTCAAAGTTCTCGCCGGCGATCACAACAACATTTTCGTCAGTATTGTTCGCCACGACATCCATGGACTGATCATGGCGATGCTCTTGATGATACAACTCATGTGCATCCACTTCTTCCATTCTCGCGGTTGCTTCGTCGATGCCCTCGGCACCAACGGCAACGGT
The DNA here is from genome assembly GCA_016178535.1 of Candidatus Peregrinibacteria bacterium. Lineage (GTDB taxonomy): Bacteria > Patescibacteriota > Gracilibacteria > Peribacterales > Peribacteraceae > JACOTD01. The sequence goes on along the minus strand of JACOTD010000045.1, from coordinate 13,347 downwards.
CGACGTGGCAATCGTAATCTGCGATCCGTCGTATTCTCCGCCAATGCCTGGATCCAGCTGGCTGACGAACGCCTGGTGGTTCATGCCGCGCAAACCCGCAATGTATTCTTCAGCTTTCAGTTGCTCTTCTCCTGTGAGCAGCCGATCGCTGAGCTGATGGACTTCCATTTGCAGCGTCTCGATGGACAATCGATCGCTCGCGGAAAGCGACTCGATCGCCTGATTGATAAGCACTTCCGCTTGAATGTCTGCCGTTGGTGTCTGTGCTTCAGGTTTCATAGTATCCACTAGTATCGGAGCAAGCATTTTCTTTCGCGACCGATGGAACCGGCAAACGGAGTCTCCCCAAAATTCTCCGCACTGCGGAGCCAAAAACTCATGCATCACGAAGAACTGCTCAGACGTTTTTCTTCCTCTTCTCATACGTGAGGAAGGCATACGGGTACGGATTCTCTTCATCGGCCTCGTGCTCCTCTCGGGAGATTTCTTTCCATTCTTTTCCAGAAATTTCCGGAAAGAAGGCATCCCCTTCGAACTCCCCCTCGATCCGCGTGAGCTCGATGCGCGTTGCCACTTCTCCGATGGCTTGGCGGTACAGCTCTCCTCCACCGATGAAGAAAATTTCCCGAGAATCGTACGAGCGTGCTCGTTCAAGAGCCGCATCCAATCCATCGACAACGTCGCAACCCTCGATCTTCAATTCCTTCTGCGAGCTCACGACGATGTTGGGGCGATCCGGCAGAGGATGGCCGATCGATTCGTACGTCTTCCGTCCCATGATGACGGGATGACCACGTGTGAGTTCCCGGAAGTGCTGCATGTCCGCATCCATGCGGGGCCACGGGAGCCTGCCGCGATTCCCGATCACGTTGTTGCGATCAACGGCGACAATGAGGGAGATGATCATCACGCGGAGGATACATGTTTTTGTTTTGTTTCCTCTCCCCCTACCCCCTCTCCGGTGGAGAGGGGGAGCAATGTTCCATTGTACCATTCCTCCCCTCCTCCCCCGGAGGAGGGGTCGGGGGTGGAGGAATACAAAAAAACAAACAGAAAAAATCGAAGACCTCTGAGCTACACTGCAATCGGCGCCTTGATGCTCGGCCACGGATGGTACCTCATGATCTCGATGTCTTCGAACCGGAACGCGAGGAGATCCTTCACGGTCGGATTGAGCTTGAGCGTCGGGAGTGGACGAGGCGACCGCGTCAATTGTTCGCGAGCTTGGTCGAGGTGATTGACGTACAAGTGCGCGTCGCCGAGCGTGTGGACGAAGTCGCCGACCTCCAGATCACATACCTGTGCGATCATGTGCGTGAGGAGGCTGTAGCTGGCGATGTTGAACGGCACCCCGAGGAACACATCGGCGCTCCTCTGATACAATTGACAACTCAGCGCAGGTTCTCTGCCTGCGCTCCCTGGCGCGACATAAAACTGGAACAGGCAATGACACGGCGCGAGCGCCATCGTCGACAAATCCCCGACGTTCCACGCTGAGACGATCAGGCGGCGCGAATCCGGATTCGTTTTGATCTGCTCGATGAGCGTCTTCATCTGATCGTACGTCTTGCCGTCCGCCCCCGCCCACGACCGCCACTGATGCCCGTACACGGGACCGAGATCGCCATTGGCATCCGCCCATTCATCCCAGATCGTCACGTTGTTCTCGTGGAGGGAGCGGATGTTCGTCTCACCCTTCAAGAACCAGAGAAGCTCATGGAAAATGGAGCGGGTCGAGAGCTTCTTGGTTGTGAGAAGCGGGAAACCTTCTTGCAAATTGAACCGCATCTGGTAGCCGAAAACACTCAATGTCCCCGTGCCCGTGCGGTCATCCTTCGGCACGCCGTGGTCGAGGATGTGACGGAGGAGGGTGAGGTACTGGCGCACGGAGGAAGTGTAGGGAATGAGTTGCGAATTGCGAATGGCGAGTTGCGAAAAAATATCCTTCTACTCGCAATTCGTCACTCGCACCTCGCCATTCGTCACTCGCACCTCTCCGGCCTCTTCGGTGGATTCCGGAGCGCCTCATACGTCGACGCGTAGTTGTTGCCCGCGCTCCACACGGTGAAGCCGCACAGGCCCGCATCGTAGACGGCCTGGATCTCGTTGCGGACGTCTTGAGGAGTGACGCCGTAGCCCTGGATCCACGGCCGCAACTTCGCCGCATCTGCGCCAAGCAGCTTCTGGTAGCCCGTGAGCGTGCGATAGACGAGAGAGTAATCGCGCGAATTGCCGTCGTTCTTGGGATCGTAGTACTCCGGCGATTGGAAGGTGGCGGGGTAGGCCATCGGGGAAATGACGTCGACGAGGGGCGCGAAGCGAACGACATCCTGCCCCAACGTCTCGAGATTGGTCGGGTAATCCCAACCGAGAATCGCGTACGTGGAGAGCCCGAGTTTTGTCCGGGGGCCGCACGCGTCGATGGCATCGCGCGCCATGCGGACGAACTGCTCCACCCGATCGGCTTTCTCCTTGCCGCTGAAAACGCGAAATTGACCGACGTACGCCGTCGAGAAGCGAATGTAATCGAGGTTGATCTCGTCGACGCCGCTCGCGGCGAGCGCACAGAGGATCTGGCGGTTGTACTCGAGTGCCGTGGGATTGGCCGGATCGATCCAACCGTTTCGCATGAGTTTCCCCGTCTTGGGGTGATGGACGCCGAGCTCCGGGTGACGATCCGTGAGCACCGCGTCCTTGACTGCGACGAAGCGGGCGATCGTGTAGACGCCGGCATTCTTCGCCTTCTGGAGCACCGTCGGCAGGTCGTAGAAGGGCTTCACGAGGCCCCACTCCTTGGCAAGCGGCGCATCGGCATCGAAGAACACCATCCCGCCCTTCACGTCGAACACCAGCGCCGAGCCGTGGACGGTCGTGAGTGCGGAGAACGTTTGATCGAAGAAGGCGCCGCGCTCCACGTTCGCGGCGGAGAGGTAGATTCCCATGCGATTGTCCGCGCGGAGAACGGGAAGCGGAGTATGCTTGGGCGCGTCGTGAAATCGGTGGAAGTGCCCGCGGGAGGACGTCGTTCCCGAGGAGAAGAGCAACGCGGAAGATGCGCTCTGCGATGACGCAACACGAGAGGGGCGCTCCCGTGCGCGCTCCTCGACCGACTGCAACTGCGACGGTGCAGGCGCGGCGGCGTGGAGGGAACTCATCATCATTTCTGGACGCTCATCACCGCACGGACTCTGTCGACAGACGATCGGATGGGCCAAGCCGGCGCTCGAGGCGCTGAGGAGCACGAGCAGCGTCAGTGTGAATCCTCCCACAAGATGTGCTGACCATTGCCAGCGCACGATCGACGCAACGGGCGCGGACTGCACCTGCGAAAAAAGGGGCGCGAGTGGGACGACCAAAGCCTCCGGCATCGTCTCCGCGACGCGAAAGAACACTTCCCTCATGATCCGCGCGACGCGATCGTTGTCGGGATCGGGGAGCGATAAAGGAAAATCCGGAAGCATCGGGATATTCTAGCAGAAAAATCATTTTTGATCCACTGGCACTTGGCACTTGGCACTTCCAGCTTGTAGGATTTCGGCATGAACGCGCTGATGATCATCCGCCATGGCCAGTCGCAGTGGAATCTCGAAAATCGCTTCACGGGATGGACGGATGTGCCGCTCACGGAACGAGGCCGAGCAGATGCCCAGCAGACCGCGGAAGTGCTGCGCGATGTCCGCTTCGATGCGGGATTCACCTCCCGACTGCAGCGGGCATCGGAGACCATGCGCATTATCCTCGAGATGCTGGGGCAGGAGAACATTCCCGTAACGGTCGATTCCGCACTCAATGAGCGCCACTACGGCGACCTGCAAGGGCTCAATAAAGCGGAGACTGCGGCAAAGTACGGACAAGAGAAAGTGCTGCAGTGGCGTCGCGGCTACGCGGTGCGCCCCCCGGGAGGCGAGAGCATCGCGGATACCGCTCTCCGTGTCCTTCCATTCCTTCGGGGGTACATTCTCCCGCACGTTCACGCAGGCAAGAATGTGATCGTGACGGCATCCGGCAACAGCATGCGCCCCATTCTCCAGCTCTTCGACCGCCTCGATGATGAGACGACCGCGACAATGGAAGTTGGTCTCTGCACGCCGTACATCTACTGGTTCGAGGGTGAGAAGCTCGTGAAGAAGGAGGTACGGAATGTTCCGGGTATTGTGACCAAGGGTGCATCGCAAACGGAAAGCACGGTGAAGGAGGGGAGGGTGTAAAGAGAAGAAAAAGTGGACAGTGGTTCAGTGGACAGTGGACAACGACTCTGGAACCATGGCCTGTCCTATGGAACAGGCCTCACCTCTCTTGGAGAAAAGCATCTGCTGTCCACTGAACCGTTTTCCACTGTACACTGGGTTCTGTGCACAACATCACCTTCCGCTCCGAGAAATTTTTCGATGAGATCGTCGATCAGACGGACAAGCACGTCCACTTGATCCTCATCGCGACGAAGCCGGACATCATCAAGCAGGTTCCGCTGTACCGGGAGCTGAAGAAGCGCGGGCATACGGCGGTACTCGGCCACACGGGGCAGCACTACGACGAGAACTTGAGCGGCGGGATGCTCAAGGAGTTCGACGTCGTGCCGGATTTCAACCTGAACGTGCGCGGACCGATGCACGAAGTGGTGAGCCAGATCATCGGGCGGCTCGGGGATGTGATCGGTGAACTCAAGCGTAGAGGGAAGACGGTGATTCCCTACGTCCACGGCGACACGACAACCGCGATGGCCGCGAGCAACGCGGGCTTCTGCCATGGGTTCGCTTCGGTGCACGTAGAGGCGGGGATACGGACATTGACTCCGGACTACGAGAATTGCAATTTGCAAATGACGAATGGCGAAGAGATTTCGCAACTCGCAACTCGCAACTCGCAATTTGACGTTGCTGCATGGCACAGCTTTCTCATGAATCGCAAAAACTGGAAACGCGGTTCCCTCGAGCCTTATCCCGAGCAATTCAACACGCGATGCTCCGAAGCGGCGACGGGAATTCACCTGGCTCCCGTGGAACTCGATCGCGAATTCATGCTCGGCGAAGGCTTTCCCGAGGATCGGATCTTCGTCGTGGGAAATTCTGTCGCTGACGCGACCAAGGAAGCCATGGAGACGTCCAAGGAATTGACGGTGTTCGAACGGTACCCATCACTCACGAACGGCGACTTCGTCCGCTTCTGCATCCACCGCCGCGAGAACTGCATGTCGCAGAAGCGCTTCCGCGCGATCTACGACGCGATGGTCGCTCTCGTGCACGATGGCCGCAACGTCCTCCTCATCTCCATGATCCAGACGGAAGCGGCCTTCGAGCGGTTCGGGCTCAAGCAGCAAGTGCACGCGATCGCCAACGCACACCCGAACTTCCTCTACTCCACCGTGTGGCCGGAGTACCGAGACGTCGTCGCCGTGATGCAGCGCGCGAGTGTCTGCGCCACGGATTCGGGCTCCATGCAGGAAGAGATGAACATCCTCGGCGTTCCCTGCGTCACCCTGCGCTTCGGATCAGACAGGAGCGAATCGGCCATAGCGGGCGGCAACCTCATCGCGCCGCCCATCGATGGCGCGCTCGTGAAGAGCATGATCGAATTCGCATGGGGTAATGCGGAAATGCGAAAAGCCCCCAAACTCTACGGGGAGAACGTGAGCGCAAAATGCATCGATTGCGTGGAGAATGTCTTGAGAGAGGGAGAAGTGTTTCGGGATGAACTGAGCCGTCTACGATTCTGACGGCGGTTCGCAATCGCTATCTCTGTTTCTGACACTGTGTTTTCACGAAATTCTTGTCGTAACTTCTCGCTGAGGGTGTTTGCGCCCGCAGCACGTGCATCTGCTTGAGCATCCTTCAGTGCTTCAGAGAAGGCACCCTTGACTGTCCCAGGAGAGATACTTTCACTTTCACGACGATCCATGCGTGATGTCATAGAATCGAAGATTCGAAGAATGGAGAGAAAACGTTTGCAGTTTGAATGCGATGATTCTATGCTCATGTCATGAAAAGAGCAACATCTCCAGGCAAAGGCATGCGTGCAAGAATGACATCGACGATCAGCGTGAAACGCGTGACGAGAAAGCCAAGCCTTGTTGAGGTTGTTGATGCATATGTCAAGAGCGGAAAAATGAAATCGTACCGTTCAATGGAAGCGATGTTGAAGGCTCTTGGTATATGATGAACGCATGGTGTACATGTATCACAAGTATCATCCCCATTTTTCGCATAGGCTCCGAGAGCGTGCGAATGGTCGAATGCGGCGCTTGCTCAAACAAAAGTTGAAACTTTTTGCGAAGGATCCGTACAACAAACAACTTGATAATCATGCGCTCGACCACGCTTGGAAACAATTTAGAAGCATCGATATCACACCAAACTGGATTGCAGTGTATCGCGAATATCCGGGCAAAGAGTATGTTTTCATGACTTGCGGCGACAAAACACGGGTACTGAAACCGTGGCGCGTCCTCGATAAACCCATTCCCGACTGGATCACGTTGTACGACAAAGAATACTGGTCATGATGCAGCGTCTCCGCGAATCACTGGCGCTCGTGCTGATCGGAACGCTCCCCTTCCACGCTTTCCTCGTGACGGTGCTCACGCGCATGATCGCGGGGCCGGGCCATGCGCCGTTGACGATGCTGACGCTCTGGAAGGAAATACTCCTCGCGATCATCGTCCTCATCGCTCTCCTCGAATGGAACGCCGCCATCCTCGATCGTGAGCGGCGATCGGACGTTCTCCAATTCGACTGGATTGACGGTCTGATCTTGATTCTCCTGAATCTCGCAATCGTGGTATCGGCTGCCGCCCACGTATCGCTCGGACAGTTCTTCGTGGGACTCAAGTACGATTTCATCGGGCCGTTGAGCTTCCTCGTCTTGCGACGCGTTGCTTGGTCGGGAACGTTCCTTCACAGGATGTCGATGATGCTTCCGGTCATCGGAGGAGTGCTCGCGCTCTACGGCATCGACAGCTTCTTCCTGCCCCAGAACTTCTTCTCTGCGCTTGGCTACTCCGACTACCACTCGCTGTACATGCCATCGGGCCCCATCGCCGCGTTTCAGCAGATCGTGGGGACGGGCATCCGGAGGATCCAGAGCGTGATGAGCGGCCCCAATCAATACGGTCTCTGGATCCTCATTCCCTGGTGCTTCGCGCTGCAGACATGGCTGCAACAACCATCGCTTCGCCGCAGCATCTGCTCCATCGATGCCGTCAAAGCGCTCGTTCGCCGCGCTCGTCCCGCGGAAATTCCAGCGTTCCCGTGGTACCTGCTCCTCCTCGCAATCGCGCTGTTCCTGACGTTCTCGCGCACGGCGTGGATCGCGGTCGCGCTCGTGACGATCATCGCGCTGCTCCATCGCAATAAGGAACTCCTGCGCTCCTGGTTCAACCGTCGCGTCGGCTTCGCAGTCGCCGCTGTCGCGATCATTCTCTTCGTCGCCTTTCCCGCGGTCTTCTTCCGCCTGAGTTCCACGCGCGGACATGTGGACCGGCCCATCGACGGAATCGTCACGATCCTCGCACATCCCTTCGGCCTCGGCCTCGGCTCGGCCGGTCCCGCATCGAACCGCGGGAGCGACGCCTGCGTGTTCCTGGAACCGAACGACGATCCCTCATGGGCCAAATCCATCCCGAATCTCTGCGTCTACGTGGGCAGTGTGAAAGTGCAACCGGCTCGCGACTGCCGGTGCCCGCTGCTTCCGGAGAATTGGTACCTGCAGATGGGGATTGAAATGGGAGTGGCGGGATTTGGGTTGTATGTGGCGCTGGTGATTCTCGTACTGAAGAAATTGCGAAGGGCGAAGGGCGAAGGGCAACTGACGAAGGGGTCGCAATTCGCAATTCGCAATTCGCAATTCGCAACTCAAGCGGTCTTCCTCATCTTCCTGGGCCTCAGCATCGCCGGTCTCTTCCTCCATTCCTGGGAAGACAGCGCGGCGGCGTACACGGTGTGGATGCTGGTTGCAGCGATGGAGAATGCTCGTGGGCGTGATTGTTCAGGAGATGGAATGCATCATCCTCTATGATTTCTGCCTCATCTTCTCTTGGATCTCTGTCGCCTCGATGCTTGCCATCGCAAATGTGTGGAGTACGACAATCTCTGGTTCCGTCGGTTCCCTTCCAATGTTCTGCAAAAACGCTCTCTCCAGGTCGAGGGTATGCAGTACGGCCACTGCACCACGAACGGGAATACAGAGTCCGAGATGTTCTGCTTGAGCTCTCATGGCTTTCTGCAGTTGATCTACCTTTGCTGCAATCGCTCCGGGGGGGTTCTCGAGAGTGAGGATCGCCAGGAACGCACTGGGAGTTGTGTGATTGAGAATCTCAGCTGCTGTGTTGGAGAGGGCGTCCCGCTCCTCCCTCTGAGCGTCAGGAGTTTCCGCCATATATTCCTATTATAAATTATAAATTAATTTTGTCGAACTCTTTCCTAATCCAGTACAGTGCTCCTATGTCTCCTCCCAAGACCCACACCGACCCCATCCACCCCGGCTCCATCGTGATTCTGGACTGTGGCGGACAGTACGCGCATTTGATCGCGAATCGGGTGAGGAGGCTTGCGGCGTATTCGGAAATCAGAATTGCGGAAACGCCGGCGGAGGAATTGAAGAATGCCGCCGGCATCATCCTCTCGGGCGGGCCGCAGAGCGTGTACGAGAAGGGAAGCCCACAGGCCGACCCGAAGATTTTCGATCTTGGGATTCCGATTCTGGGGCTGTGCTACGGGCACCAATTGATCGCACATGTGTTGGGGGGAGAGGTGACGATGGGCAAGGTGCGGGAGTACGGACGCACGGATATCGAGGTGCTCGATCGCGGGAGTTCCCTCTTCCGGAATCTGTCGCAATTCCTCACCGTCTGGATGTCGCACGGGGATGAAGTGACGAAGTTGCCCGAGGGTTTCACGCACATCGCGCGCTCCCAGAGTTCGGCAATCGCCGCGATGGCGGATGAGGAGAGGAAGATTTTCGGGCTGCAATTCCACGTGGAAGTGACGCACACCGAACGCGGACTGGAGATTCTCAAAAATTTTCTGGATCTCTGCACGAGCGCGCCGTGGTCGATGGAAGGATTTTCTCACCGCATCGCGGAGACGATCAAGAGGGAAGTCGGCGACAGGAACGTTTTCATGCTCGTCTCGGGCGGAGTGGATTCCACGGTCGCCTTCACGTTGCTCAACAAAATGCTCGGAACGGATCGCGTGCAGGGGCTTCTCGTCGATACCGGCCTCATGCGCAAGAACGAAGTTCCGCTGATCAAAGGCGCGTTGCAGAAGCTCGGCATCACGAATCTCCACGTGGAAGACGCCTCGGAGGAATTCTTCTGTGCGCTCGAAGGCATCACGGATCCGGAAGAGAAAAGGCACATCATTGGCAATACGTTCTTGGACGTGCAGAAGAGAGTCTCTGAGGAATTGCGAAGTGCAAAGGGCGAATTGCGAATGGTGGAAAGAATTCGCAAATCGCAAATCGCAAATCGCAATTTCCCGAGTGAAAAGGAGTGGATGCTCGGCCAAGGCACGATCTATCCCGACACGATCGAGACGGGAGTGACGAAGCACGCCGATCAGATCAAGACGCATCACAATCGCATTCCGCTCATTCAGGAAATGATCAAGGCAGGAGCAGTCATCGAGCCGCTCAAGGAATTGTACAAAGACGAGGTGCGGGCGCTTGGTGAAGAACTGGGACTGCCCCATGAGCTCGTATGGAGGCACCCGTTTCCCGGACCCGGGCTCGGCGTGCGAATGCTCTGTGCGGCGTCCCCATCCCTGCCCGATGTTGAAAAGCTCGACTCTCAACAGAAAACTCTGCTTCCCTCACATGCAACCGCGCTGCCCGTTCAATCCGTCGGCGTACAGGGGGACGGAAGGACGTACCGACATGCCCTCGCACTTTTTTCGCATCATTCCTGCCGCGTGACGCCGGAGGAGAGAGCGCTCGCGACGACTATTCCGAATAGCGTCCCGCTCTTCAATCGCGTGCTCCTGTGCACCTCGTACAACACGCCGCCGACCTTCGCGTTCAGCCCGGGATTCGTCACGCGCGAGCGTGCGGACGTGCTGCGTGAAGCCGATGCGATCGTGGATGAGGAGATGCGCCAGGCCGAGCTCGAGAACGAGATTTGGCAATTCCCGGTCGTCCTGCTCCCCTTGGGCGTGATGCGCGGCGGGGAGTCGATCGTGCTGCGCCCCATCCGCTCCACCGATGCTATGACCGCGGAAGCCTATCCGCTTCCCGAAGACGTTCTCCAGAGAATGACCGATCGTCTCATGGCCCTGCCGGGTATCGAAGCGGTGTTCCTGGATTTGACGAATAAGCCGCCTGCCACCATAGAGTGGGAGTGAGGAATTGCGAAGGGCGAATGGCGAAGGGCGAATTGGATTGTGATTTGTCACTCGCAATTCGCCCTTCGCAATTCAAACGAGGCACAGACCTTCCATCCCTGTATACTCGTCCCCCATGCAGGATTTTCGCGTCCTCGAAGATGAACTCCAGGCACTCGTGCGCCAGGCGCAGGAGGGGGACACCGAGGCATTCGGGAAGGTCTACGATCACCTCTTCCTCCCGGTCTACCGCTACGCCGCATTCCGCGCGCCTGCCGAGATCGTCGAGGATGTGGTCTCGGACATCTTCGTGAAGGCATGGGAGAAGCTGCACACCTACCGGGCGCAGAAGGGCATACCGTTCCCGGCGTGGCTCTTCCGCATCGCGCGGCACACGATCATCGATGCGTACCGGCGGCAGAGACACTTCGAGGAGGTGAGCGATGAGCTCGTGGACTCCGATGCCATGAACCGCGCCGACGATGCGATGCGTCGCGACGATACCCTGCGGGTCGTACGCGAGGCGATGGCGAAGCTCCCGCGACGCTCCTGCGAAATTCTCCTCCTCTCGTACATCGCTGAGCTGCCCACGAGCGAGGTGGCACGAATCCTCAGGATGTCGGAGGGGGCCGTGCGCATCCGCAAGTTCCGCGCCCTCAAGAAACTCGAATTGCTTCTTCCGCCCGATATACGGGAAAAGGCGTAACAGAAGCCATTCCTCTCCGTTTTTCCCTGTGAACATGCTCCCCGATTCCTCTCCTCCGGCAGACGAGACAGCAACCAGTGCCCTTTTCGCCGGGATCCAGACGCGCCTCGAACCGCCTCTGGATGCCAAACTGCGCATCCAGAGGCGGATTCTCCGGACAATCGAAGCTCCTGCCGTCCTCAAGGAAGTCCGGAGGCTCGTCGAGCCGAGTGCAGCAATGCAGGGAAGGACGTGGAGGGCAATCGCAGCGCGTCTCGCGAATCTCTCGAGCCCGATCGTCCGTCCAGCGGGGATGTTCTGGCAGAATCTTCGCGGCGTCCTCACGCCGGAGAATGGAGCCCGAGAGCACATCTGGACACGCCTCACCTCCCGTCTTCATCCCGCCGAAAAGACGATATTCTCGCCTCTGCGCTGGGCGGCCGTGTGCGCCGTGTTCGTCCTGCTCGCGCGGGTCACGGCCTTCCTTATGCTGCCTCCCACGACGATTGCGGAGTCGCCCATTCTCCTCCTCCCCAAAGGAGACGCGTTCCTCTCCGTCGGCGACGGGAAATTGCTCCAGCAAGTGACAGCGCAAGAAGTCGAAATCAAGCATGCCGCCGTGATCCAGACCGGGAACCGTTCCTCGGCAACCCTCCTGCTGCGTGACCGCGCGGTGGTGCGCCTCGATGCCAACACGACGATTGCTCTCGACGATGTCACCGATACGCTCCGGCCCGCCACTCTCCCCTCTCACACGCTCACGTTTGTGAGCGGAAGAATCTGGGTGCAGAGCTTCCTCCCCTCCGGACTTCCGGGCGTCACCATAGCAACCGCGCAGGGGAACGTCATTGTCCATGAGGGAAGCGTCTCGATGGCATCGGCATCGGATGCGCATGGCAACGGGATCATCACTGTTCTCGTCGCTGACCGGCGCGCGACGATCGTGCACGGAGCAAAGAAGATTCCTCTGGTTGCCGGCGAGCGGACTGCGCTTGCAGGAGCTCCCCTGCTCGTGAAGAAGATGATGGACAAGGAGTATGCCGACGCATGGGTGCGCAGCAACCTCTCTCTGGATGCCGTGCACCAGCAGGAAATCGTTGCACTCCAGCAACGCAGACGGGTGGCATCCGCAGGAATTCTCCCCAATAGTCTCTTCTACCCCGTCAAACGCGCCATGGAGAAGGTCGATCTCGCGCTCACGTTGAGCCCCCAGGCGCGCGTGGAGAAGCAGCTCTTGCATGCCGATACGCGCCTGAGTGAAGCGGCGGCGCTCCTGAATGAGGGAAACACCGATGCGTCCGGCCCTCTCCACGACTACCGTGCGGCCATCCTCGAAGTGGCCGACGGTACGGGATCGAATGTCGGCTTCCACAATCTGGTGCAAACGCAGCTCGCGCAGACTGCGGCCGACGTCGCCGCTCTGGAGACCGGCAACAAAGCATACCCACTCAAAGTGGCCGTGCTCGAAACGACCGCCGCGGTCCCCGGGAGTAGCCTCAAGCCCGAGGATGTCCAGGGCATGCTCGTGGTGGATGCGCTCGCCGCCATCAAGCACACGGTGGAAGCGGGCGATCTGGCGAAGGCGAAGGCCGACTTCGAGAACCTGCAGTCACAAAGCTCGCTGACCGATCTGGAACGAGCGCTTCCCGAGGATGTGCGCAACGAAGCCGATTCCACCTTCACGAACCTCGCCATCACCCTCGGAGATGAGAAGAAAGCTGCGACCATCGTGCAAGTTCCCGCGCTCTCGACATCGCTGAGTGACGCGGAAGTGCTCCAGAGTTTGCGCAGAATCCGCACCTACAAGGGGGCGCGCGGACAATACAACCAATTCGTCCTGGAGATGCGGATGATCAAGCAGAGGCATCGCGACGATGAAGGCAGGGTTCTCCGCCTGCTCCTGCGCTACCCCCCCTCCGAGGACGTCCGCCACTTCGCGGAGCTGGAGGTGCGTCGCCTGCACCAGGAATTGCTGCTGAACAAGGCGAAGGGAGGAACGGGAGCGGTGCAGACGGCGACGGGGCCGAGCTTGTGAGAGAAGTGTTTTGTTTGTTGTTTCCTCTATCCCCCGGCCCCTTTCCCCGAGGGGGAAAGGGGTGACTTTGACAATTGAACATTCTCCCCTCCTCCACCGGAGGAGGGGTCGGGGGTGGAGGCTGAAACACAAACAACAAACATAAAAAGTGTCCATGATCGTGGGTCTAGGATGAGGACTTCTACCCTCTTCCTTTCTTCCCCATGGCCACGTCCAGCTTCAAGAACAGTTTCCCCGGAGCGGAGAAACTCCAACAGGCAGTCGATACTGCCGACTACATCTTCGGCCTCGAGCTCCATAAGAAGACGACGGCGATC